>JBOGOP010000004.1:0-69186 GCA_050747225.1 Pyrinomonadaceae bacterium | reverse complement strand
TCACACCCTCGGGCGTGGGACGCGCCAGACGAGCATATGAGCGCAACTTGCGCGCGATGCGCGGGAGCAGATCCTTGTTCGAAAGACTCGGCAGTCCCATCGAAATTGAGTTCACAAAAATCACGCGGTTGCCCGCTCTGGCAAAACGTCGCATCAAGTGATACTTCGAGTGCGGATGGTGATACCACCAATCCTCGCCGGCAAAACAAATAATTGAATACCCTTGAATCACGTTCGCTTCTGTATAATCCGCGCGCAAGTGAAACTATCGCGTGCAAACAACGGCATGACAGTTCATTACGACAAACCACAAACAACTGCCACGGGCCGGACTCGCTCTCGCAAACTGCTGACAGCCGTCTTCATCTTTTTCACCGCGTTTGGCATCAGAACTCTCAATTGGGAGAGTAGCTTGGGCCAAGTCGAGGGCGTGCAAACCAGTGTGGCGCGCAACTACCAAAACCTCGCCGGTCTAATTCACCGGAACGGCCTCGGTTCGCTTTATGATCCTTCATCCTCGACGAGCGATCCGGACCTCTTGGGGCACCCGCCCGGTTATCCCATTTTGCTTTCGTTTCTTTCCGGTGTCTTCGCTGATTCAGGCACCGTGCAGCTCCTGCAGATGATTCTTGATTCCGTGGCAGCCGTGATTATTTTCCTGATTGCCTGCGAGCTCTTCCCAGTGGGCGTGGGACTTATCGCCGGGTTAATGGCGGCTTTTGCGCCGCAGTTTAGCTGGAATTCAATCCTGCTTTTACCCGACTCGCTCGCAGCGCTGCCAATTCTGCTGGCGGTGCTGCTAATTACTCGTAACCGTCAACATCCCGATCGACTGCTTCCGTTGCTAACGGCAGGCGCACTCGTCGGCATTTCCTGTTGGCTTAGAGCCAACGCCCTTTTATTGGCGCCTTTCCTCGCCTTGTTGTTTCTCGTCATTCGTCAGCGCGGCGAAAGATTGCGTCCTGCACTCGTGCTGATCGGAGGTGCTTGCCTGTTGATCGCGCCCCTCACAATTCGCAACGCCGTTGTCTTCGGCAAGTTTATTCCCGTATCGCTGGGCGCCGGGCAAACGCTCGTCGAAGGCATTGCAGATTACAACACAGACGGGTCGCTTGGCTTGCCGCAAACTGATATGGAACTGATTCGCGGCGAAGCGGAGACTTATCATCGGCCTGAGTACACCAAGTCTCTTTTCTTTCCTGATGGACCGGAGCGTGATCGCGCCAGACTGGCTCGCGGCTTTGCAGTCGTTCGCGCACATCCATTCTGGTTCGCGGGAGTCATGATCCGCCGGGCCGCCTCAATGCTGCGGCTCGAGCGAACGCCACTCCGACTCGTGGTCGTAAACTCAACCGCGCTGCCTTTCCTTCAGTGGCCACTCCGCACGTTACAAAAGCTTTTCATCACAGCACTATTCCTGCCGTTGTCTTTGCTGGGAGCCGGTATTCTTTTCTACCGCACACAATTTCACACGCTGGCGATTCTGCTGGCAGTTCCTTTTTACTACTTCTGTACCCAGTCAGCTTTGCATACTGAATATCGTTACGTGCTCGTCATTCACTATTTTCTTTTTGTGCTGGCTGCGCTGAAGGTCCACACAATTGGTCGCAAACTAACAGCAGCCTGGAAGGCTGCAAGAAAGTAGCCGGTGGTCGAAGCGTAGCGTAGACCACCGGAAAGAGTAGAAAATGACAGCACCCAGAATGGGTGCAAGAAAGCTCTGTTGCACCCCTTTCAGGGTGCAGCAGCTAACCCATCAGTTCCCGGTGGTCTACGCTACGCTTCGACCACCGGCTACTTTCTGCCAACCCTTCGGGTTGCAAAGCATCCGCCACGCTACGGACAGACCCTCACTACTCTTGCTCGATACCGAGAACCCTTGCCAACTCTCGCAGATTCTCTTCTGCCTCGCGACGATAACGCTCGGCCCACGGGTTCGGTTCTTCCATCACCGGATACAACAGCACGGCCTGCAACTGACTGACTAGTTGCTCCACGTCACCAAAATCATAAAGCAACATGCCACGCGTTTCACCGGCGCGCGTCGCCACCACCGGAACGCCGCACCAAATCGCTTCAATACGCGAGATGCCATAACTCTCGTCGGCAAACGCCCGCACAAACGCGTCGCTGCGTTTCAGGATTCCGTAAATCTCAGGATTGGGCACTTTTTCCAGTACCGTGATCCAGTCACGATCCCATAACACCTCGTCCCGGTAGTTCTCGTCGCGCACAAACGCGCCATCCAAAAGCACCAGGCCGATGTCTTTGCCGGTCCGCTCGCGAAGTTCCTCAACCGCTGCGGCCACATCGCGAAAACCGTAGCTCGGAAAAAAGACACCGATAGAACAAACACGCTTGGCTTGTGAGAGGTAGAGTTCGAGCTGTACTTCGGTTTCGCTCGATAGAGGCGTGTTGCCTTCACTCAATGACAGTGGCAACAGACAGGGTATGACGGTGACGGCCTGACGCACTTTGATTTCTTCCTGCAACCAGCGGCGCAGTTCTTCGCTAACAACCACAAATTCGTCGACCGCATTTAGTGCGCGCTGAAACAGGCAGCGCTGCATTAATCCAAAGTTTGGGTAACGCTTCGGCAGGGAACCATCGAGAACATTTTTGTACCATTCAAAGCGCAGCAACCGTTTGAGCACGAGCCACAAAGGGAGCAATAGAGGATTGGGGTATTCCAAATGAAAGTGGGAAGCATCGAGAATGCGCGCGCCGCGTCCCTCAGCAAGCAGTGCCCAAAGCGTTCCCAGTCTCCGGTGAGCGACGAAACGCACTTTCGCGTCTTTCGGCTTCGCACCTCCATAGGTCCAAACCCGAATATTCGCATCACGAAAATGCGCGACCAGCGCCTTAATGTAAATGGCGACGCCACCATAAGGCGGCGGCAGTGGCCCAAAGAGTATAATTCTCTTGCTCATGCGGGGTGGTATGAAGCGTTTAACGGCAGAGACTGTAAAGTAACCAAAAAATGATAGCAACTGAGTTGCAGGAAGAGACTGAACAGACCTCTCAAGGTGCGCACGAAGCAGTATCCGTCGTCGTGCCTTCTTATAACCATGCGCGGTTCATTGAGGCGACGCTTCGCTCAATCATCAAGCAGACGCTACCGCCGGCGGAGTTGATCGTGATCGACGACGGTTCAAGCGATGAATCGCCGCGCATAATTGAACGCGTCCTCGACGACTGTCCTTTTCCCTGCGAGTTGATAGCGCGCGACAACCGTGGCCTGAGCGCGACTTTGAACGAAGGATTTGAACGGACCAGCGGGGAATACTTTGCCTACCTGGGTTCGGACGACTTGTGGCTCCCAAATTTTCTAAAGGCGCGCGTGCAGTTACTCCAATCGCGCACTCGTGCCGTCCTCGCTTACGGCCACGCTTATTTTGTCGACGAACAAAACCGGATCGTTGATTCGACGGCGGACTGGGCCCACTACGCCGACGGCAACGCGCGCACGATGCTGCTGCAAACGACGGCGCCGATGAGCCCGACGGTGTTGTACCGTCGCCAGGCGCTCGAGCACGAGCGCTGGAATGAAGAATCGAAACTGGAAGACTACGATCTATATTTGCGCCTGAGCGCCGAAGGTGACTTCGCATTCGATCCGCAGATCCTCTCAGCCTGGCGCCGGCATGGTTCGAATGTGAGTTGGGATCAAACGCTGATGCTTGAAGAACAGTTGCGGGCCCAGCGCGAGGCGGCGTTGAGGTTTGGTCTAACTGAGCAACAGGTTGCCGAGCTGCAAAGAACAACCAGATTCAGCCGCGCTGAAGATTTCCTGAGAGTCGGAGAAAAGTCTAGGGCGCTGGATTTGATGATGAAGAACTGGCGGGGGGCTAATTCCCCACCCGCAGCGGCTCGAATGCTGCTGCGGCTTTTGATTCCAAACTCGTTCATGCGCGGACGCGCGCGCGTGCGGCAGCGCAACGCTCACAAGCGCTACGGAAGGTTGTAAATCTTTGGAGTGCGGCGACCTGTCGCCGCTTTGGTCCGTGGCGGCTTGGGGCCATGTTTCGAGTTGAGTGCTACTCGACCAACGATGGCCGCGACAGGTCGCGAGCGGCCAAAGCGCTGACAGGTCAGCGCACTCCAAAGAGTTGGCGCTGACTACTCTCGAACGAAGCCAAAAACATCCTGGTGATTATCCCAGCCGCGTTCCTTGAAGAAGACTTCCCGTAAACCGCCCTGCTCCCGCGCGCGCGCGCGGACCCATTCCGGGGAGGTCAGGGAAACGCCGTAGTCTTTTTCCCCCGGATAGTTCTCGAATCCGTAACCCGTCAGCGGGTAGTCAATGCCAATCCGATCAATCTGTTCGGCCGTTAGTCCGTAATCAAACTCTCGGGCCACAATTCTGACCGGCACGAAATCACCGTGAGTTGTAAAGATCAGCAAACTGCCCTCAGCCAGGTGGCGCTGAAAAAGTCGGATCAGCGCGACGATGCCAGACTCGTTCAAATGGGTCACGAGCGAGCCACACCAAATCAAGTCAAACTTTCTGTCGAGCGAAACTTCATCGAGATTCAGCGAGGAATACGCGGGTCGCGCGCCGAATGTGCGTACACAAAACTCTACCGGTCCACGCTCGAGCTCGCAGGCGGTAATCTCCGCCTCTGGAAATCGCTGAACCAAAAATCGCAACACACGCCCACTGCCGCAGGGAAAATCAAGGATGGCGCGCGGCGATTTCAAGTCCGCGCATTTCAGAGCCTCATTAATGCAAGCGATGCCCGACAGCCCCACTTTGAAATAGTGCGCGCCGTCGCCGTGATACATACCATCGTTGTAATAGATGCGTGCGCTGACCTTGATGAGCAACTCACGTTCGCTGGCTGAGAGTGTTGGATCGGAGAGCAGCCGCTGCTTTTGAAGTTGCACTTGCGGTGGCACCGTTCGCAACCAGCGTCGCGTGGCGCCTAGATAAGGCCAGAAAGGGCGCGGCACTATGCGCTTGAGTGCTCGAACGTTCATCGGATGTTTCGCGTGTTAAGCAAGGGTTAGTTTCCGAAACCTGAACAGCGAACTGCCGGCCGCACCGCAAAGACCTACCTTGACGGCACTGTTTCAGGGTCTTTAGACTGGCCAACTTGACTGGATGCAACATAAACCTCTAATAGTTTCAAGTGCAAGTGAGCAATTACCCGCGGTGTGCAAGTGGTGAGCTAAGACAGATCTTGATGGATTTACCAACCAGCAAAGGCCGCGAGCTTTCCCAAGCTACCCTGGCAGAAAGCCTTCGGCACGTCGAACCAGATTCCGCCGAGTTCCACGCTGATACCCGACAGACATTGATCAAGTCTGAAGAAGCCGGCGTGCAACTCAACTTGTCGGAACTGTGGTCCTTCCGCGAGTTGCTCTATTTTCTTACGCTCCGCGACGTCAAGGTGCGCTACAAGCAGACCCTGATGGGACTTGCGTGGGTGATCATACAACCGCTGACGACGATGCTCATCTTCACGTTGGTGTTCAATCGTTTCGTACACCTCAATGCCGGTCCGCTACCTTATCCGCTCTTTGCGCTCTCGGGTTTGCTGCTCTGGCTCTTTTTCGCAAACGCTGTCACCAACAGCACCCACAGTCTGGTCAGCAACTCGAATCTGATCACGAAGGTCTACTTCCCGCGCCTGTTTATTCCCGCTGCTTCGGTCGGCGCGGGAGTGGTGGATTTGGGTGTCTCCTTTCTGTTGTTGATTGCGATGTCGATCTATTACGGCGTTACGATCACTGTTAATATACTGCTCCTGCCGTTATTCATCGTGCTGATGACTTTACTTGCCCTGGGGGTGGGTCTGTTATTCGCCGCTTTCACTGTCAAATACCGCGACCTCCGTCACGCGCTTCCGTTCATCATTCAACTCTGGATGTTTGCATCGCCGGTGATTTATCCGGTTAGCGTTGTACCTGACAAATGGAAGTGGCTGGTGACGATCAATCCGGTTGCCGGCATCATCGAAGGTTTTCGGGCGTCCTTAACTGGTCAGCCATTCAACTGGTTGCAGGTGTCTGTTTCTGCCGCCATAACTCTGGTGTTGCTCCTTGGTTCCGTTTATGTCTTCAGGCGCTTTGAAGATACGTTTGCCGACGTGGTCTGAAACATGAAGCCAGCAATCAGGATCAAACATGTCAGCAAACGCTACCAGATTGGCGGCCTCCACCCGGGCTACATGACTTTCCGTGAATTACTCGGCGGCCTCGTTACCGCTCCCTTCAGAAAGTTCAGGAACGGCCGCGACCATCAGTTACTCTGGGCGTTGACTGATATCAACCTCGACATCGGACAGGGGGAACTTGTCGGCATCATCGGCCATAACGGCGCCGGCAAGTCGACTCTGCTGAAAATCCTCTCGCGCGTCACCAAGCCGACAACTGGCGAAATCGAACTCTGTGGACGAATTGGCAGTCTGCTCGAAGTGGGCACTGGTTTTCACCCCGAACTCACGGGACGCGAAAACATTTTTCTCAGTGGCGCGATCCTGGGAATGCAGCGCGCGGAAATCGAACGAAAGTTTGGCGAAATCGTCGCTTTCTCGGAATTGGAAAAGTTCGTTGAAACTCCGGTGAAGTGGTACTCATCAGGAATGTACGTGCGCCTGGCATTTTCAGTGGCGGCGCATCTCGAGCCGGAAATCCTGATGATGGATGAAGTGCTGGCAGTCGGTGATGCGGCGTTTCAACAAAAATGTCTCGATAAAATGCACTATATTCGGAATCAGGGCCGCACCATTCTTTTTGTTTCCCACGACATGGCCGCCATCACTCGGTTATGCAAACGGGTGGTGCTGTTGGAAGGCGGCAAAATTGTTCACGATGGAGCGCCCGGCGAGGTGATCAATTACTATTTGAGCTCGAGGCTAAAGACGGGCGCGTCGCGCAAATGGAACGCGGCGGAGGCGCCGGGCAATGAAATAGTGAGGCTACGCGGCGTTCGGGTTCGCGATCAAAATGGAACCACGCTTGCAGTCGTCGACATTCGCAAGCCGTTCGGCATCGAAGTTACCTACGACGTGATTCAGGAACAGCACGCATTAATTCCAGTGGTCGAGATTTATAACGACACGGGCACGGAATTGTTCAGCACTCATGACAGCAGATCTGAGTGGCGCCGACAACAACGTCCGCTTGGTAACTACCGCAGCACTGTGTGGATTCCGGGCAATTTACTGGCGGAAGGTAGCGTGGTGGGCAACGTTTCCATCATGTCGCACTTTCCCTTGACCATCCTGCATGCTCACGAAGAGAATGCGGTGGCTTTCCAGGTGGTTGATTCACCCGCCGGCGACTCCGCACGCGGGGATTATGTTGGACCAATGCCCGGATTAGTTAGGCCACTGCTGGACTGGACCACTGAACGCGTTAACAATAAAGACCTGCGATGAACGAAAGACTCCCGCTTTCCTTCAAGCTCACTGTCAAGCGTCTTTTTTTTCACATCGCAAACTTCTATGGCCGGATTTTTCCTGACTCCAAACTCGCCCACTTAATCGCTCAAAGCGCGCAAGAGCATGGCCTCTCTTCGGATCATCAACCGAAGAATAGCCAGACACTGCAGGAGATTGTCATCTTCGATCAATTGATACCAACGCCGGACCATGACGCGGGTAGCGCGCGCATGGTCTTCATCCTGCGAGCTCTGACGCAATGGAGTCATCCGGTTTTCATACCGCTCGGAAAGCGATTGTTTCCGAAATATGAAGAACAACTTTGGGACTATGGCATCGAGACCGGCAGCATTTTAAACTACCCTCGGTTAATAAAGGAACGCCGCCCGCGCGCGATTGTATTGAGTCGTCCCGCCGTCGCCGACGCGCTTTTGAAATCCATCCGGCGCATCGCTCCAGAATCAAAAATCGTTTACGACATGCTGGATGTTCATCATCTTCGAGCAGAGCGAGAGGCCTCCTTGACGGGCAGTGCGAGCGCTGCGGAAGAAGCCAAAAGATTGCGCCAGGTTGAAACGCGCGTCGCACGCGCATCGGATCTTATCTGGTGTGGCTCGCTTACGGACCAGGAAATAGTTGCCGGGTTGGCGCCGGGCGTGCGCTCAGTCGTGGTGCCAACTGTTCACGCATTGCATTCACGCGGCCTGCCGTTTGCAAAACGAAAGGACTTGCTGTTTGTCGGTCACTTCGGCCACCGTCCCAACACTGACGCAATTCACTTCCTGGCGCGCGAAGTTTTGCCGCTACTTCGGCAGGCGATTCCTGACATTGAATTGCTCGTAGTCGGGCTCGAGGCTCCGCCAGAATTTGCGATCTACGCGACAAGCGGCGTGAAAGTCCTCGGCTTTGTCCCCGAACTCGGCGAAGTGGTAGAACAGGCTCGAGTGTTTGTGGCACCAATTCGTTTCGGATCCGGTGTTAACGGGAAGATTGGCGAGTCACTCGCTTACGGTCTGCCGGTAGTCACGACGACAATTGGCGCGGAAGGGTGGGGCTTCACAAGCGGTGAACAACTTCTCATCGCGGATTCACCAGCTGATTTCGCCAACGCCATCTTACGTGTTTACAACGATAGCGAGCTTTGGCAGAAACTTGCCGATGGCGGCCACCGTCACATCCAGGAAAACAATACGCCGGAAGTCATCGGCAAGATTATTAACGACTCGGTCAGAGATTTGACTGGCGCAGGCTAATTAATTACTTTTCGACCGGCTGGTCGGGGCTAACGTGATGAAAGTCCGGACTACTTTGATCCATCGGCTGCGAAAGCATGTTGAGCCATTGGGCGTCGGTCATGGTACGAAAGGTGTGAAGTTCGTACGGCTCGATGATGAAAATATCGCCCTTGGTGAAGGAGTGCACCTCACGTTCCCCTGAGCGCAAATTCTCAACCGTCACCTCAATCTCGCCGGCAATGATGAAAAACAGTTCCCGCGTTTCCTTGTGGTAGTGGTTTCCTCTGACCTGATTCGCCGCGGTTTCAATGAAGTTGACCTCAGCCCATGGCTGTTGCGTGATTCCCGTGAACGCGCCGCGGTCGTCTGCTCGTGAGAAGTAAGACTTCAGAACCTTCATGATCAGTCAGTGTCCAGTTCCAGGCGTTTGAAGCCTTCGCTCACAGAATCAAAGTGAACGCCGATTTTTTTGGCGCTGGCGTCACTTGCTAGCGACGAATCAGTCTGAAGCAGCAGCGACTCATCGTCCTTCGGCGCCTCGACCGGAGCGATCAAGTTTACATCCAGGTCGAATACTGTTCCGTACTCCCGAAAAAATTGATACCGGCTGACACGCTCGCTACCAACCACGTGAAAATAGCCCAACAGTTCTTTCTCCAAAATAGCTTCAAACATCTCCGCCAGATTGTCCACGTAAGTTGGCGTGTTAAAAATGTCTGTGAAGCACTCAACCGTCTTTCCGGTCGCAATTTCATCGGTGAACCACTTTAACAGAGGTGATCGCCTTCCATAAATTCCACCGCTCCTGCAAATTGCCACCTGGTCACAAGCTTCCAGCGCGAACCGCTCACCTGCGAGCTTGCTGCGACCGTAAGCCAGCGTCGGTTGTGGCACGTCGTCTTCGCGATAGTTTCCCTCAGCACAACTGAAAACAAGATCCGTTGAGATATAAATCAGCGTCGCGCCTATTCGCTGACACGCTCGCGCCACGTTTTGAGTTCCGATGCCATTTACCCGGTGAGCGGCTTCTGGATATTGCTCACAAAACTTAACATTCTTGTTGCCGGCAGCGTGAATAACAACTTCCGGATGTTCACGCTCGAGGGTTGAGAAGGTAGCGTCGGCATCTGTTACGTCCAATTGTAGTGACGGACCAAGCGAGTTTGGGAGTGGCTGGGTGTGATATGTAGTCACGGTTTTCCTGCGCGGCGCAAAAAACCGCGCTAAATTTTGTCCTACAAAGCCGCTACCACCGGTTATTAGTAACATATAGGTTCGCGTCAATTAATCCAGCGGTCGCACCACAGGCTCAGATTCAATAACGCCCACAGATGAAAGCTCCAGTCACGCGCGCCGCGCCGGTGTTCATCCAATAACCGCGATACGAACGCGTAATCAAACAGCTCACGCTTGCGAATGCTTGAACTCATGATGAGTCCGCCCAACTCCGCTGCACTGGCGCCGCGAAACCACTCACGGATCGGTGCGCCGAAACCTCGCTTGGGACGATAGAGCAAATCCGCCGGCAAAACGTTTTCGAGGGCGCGCTTCAGGATATGCTTGCCACTCGCGCCTTTGATCTTTAGGTCGACCGGAAGCGCCATCGCGTATTCGACCAGATGGTGATCCAGAAATGGTACGCGTGCTTCGACCGAAGTTGCCATCGTGATCTTGTCGACGCGCATCAACAGCAACTCCGGCAGCCGCAGCTTTAGTTCGAGGTAACTCATGCGCGCAGCAAAGTCGGAATCGGCTCGGACGCGAGCAACGTGATCGACATGGTTCCTCACGGCGTCAAATGACGACAAACCATCCAGCTTTGCGGACACCTCTCTCGACAACAGCCGGCGTTTGAAATCTTCGTCGAAAACTATCGCGCCACCCCAGAAGAGCGGTTCACCCGCGCCCAGCCTTCTCGTCAGCTCGATGGCGGTGCGCTTATTAAACGAAGCTTCCATCAGCGGTTTGGCCATCGCCGCCAGCGAATGACGCAATGAAAGCGGAAGCTTCTCGGCCTGCTGCCAGAACAACTCATTGATACGGACGTATTTTCTGAACCAATCGTAACCGGCAAATATTTCGTCAGCGCCTTCGCCAACTTGAACCACGATGGTGCCGGTCTCGCGGGCCAGTTTCGAGACGTAATAGAGCGGCACGCAAACTGGATCAGCGAGTGGCTCATCCTGATGAAAAACGAGCTCAGGCAGAAACTTCCGCATGTCCTGCTGGCCGATAATCACCTCGTGGTGATCGGTACTGAACCGTTTTGCCACCGTCCGCGCGCTTTCAAGTTCGTTTAGTTCGTCGCTGTCTTCGAAACCGACCGTGTAGGTGCGTACCGGCTGCGACATTAGTTCCGACATCAACGCAACATTGGCAGACGAATCAACACCTCCGGAAAGAAAAACGCCAAAGGGCACGTCAGACATCATTCGCTTGCGAATTGAATCTCTGAGAAGGCGCAGGATTTCTGCCTGGTGTTCCACTTCACTGCGATTGTCCGGGGCAGTATTGGGGAGCGCGTCCCAGTATTGTTTGAGTTCGGTGGCGCCGTCGCGCTTAACCACCAGCATGTGTCCGGCCGGTAGTTTCTGAATATTGCGGAAGAGCGTGCGTGGCGCCGGAGTGGTTAGGAAAGTCAGGTAATGGTAGAGCGACTCTTCATCCATCTCGCGCAGCACCGCCGGGTGCCGCAGAATTGCTTTGATCTCCGAAGCAAAGATGAAGCGACCATCCTGGTGATAAAAATAGAGCGGCTTAACGCCGATGCGATCGCGCACGAGTATGAGTTGCTCGCGCTCGGCGTCCCATAAGGCAATGCCGAAATCGCCTTCAATGTCATTGACAAAATCAAGCCCGCGCTCTTCGTAGAGATGCAGAATTGTTTCAGTATCCGTGCGCGAAGCATATTGGTGGCCGCGCTGTTCCAGACCCTGTCGCAACTCGCCATGGTTGTAGATCTCGCCATTGAAAACGATCCAAACCTGCCTGCTCGCACAACCGCGCATCGGCTGATTGCCTGCCGGTGAAAGATCGATGATGGAGAGACGACGGAAACCCAGGCCCAGACGCCCACCGTCGAGGAGGGATGCGCCCTCATCGTCAGGGCCGCGATGACGCATCTCATCGCGCATGCTTTCGACGAGAGACAGATCGACGGTACCCCCACTTGCGCCGTACTCCCACATGCCGCAGATGCCGCACATTGCTCCATACCCTCGCCGGTAAATGACTGTCAGCTCTTACTTCAAGTGCGGAGATCAACGAGCGCTGGCAATCTCGGTCAGAATTTTAGGGACGTCATCAAACTGGTTGACCCAGATTGTCCCCAGCCCCATATCCTTAAAAAGTTCGCGGTCGTATTGGTGTGCCTGTTTCAACATAACATTGATGGCACGAGAAACATTCGATTTAGTCTTGATTGGCAGGTTGGCACGACGAGCTTGTTCTTCAGCATACTCGTCGACAATTCTAATGGCCTTCCCTCGCGCTGTATCTGGCAGGTCATAATCTTTTCGCAGCAGGAAATGTGCGGGCCGCTTGCCAGGCAAGTAGGTGGCATCCAGAAGACGGCGGAGATTTGGATCTGACATTGAAAGGCCCACGAACAAAACAGTGGAATTGCGCAGGTAACTAACAATATCCGAAAGCGCCCAATGAAATGCTGAATAACTAAGTCGGTGGTATTCATCTTCGGTAAATACCAGATCTATGTTGGGAATTTCGCCTTCTCTCGGCAGGTAACCATGTACGTGGATCACCCGCAACTCGCTTTTGGTTTGCCTGCTGGCGTCATAAACCGGACGAATCCGGATCCCGACTTTTTTGAGTTCCATCTCAAGAACATTATCGAAATTAGCAGTCAGGATCGCCTGGATTCTCCGGCCATTTCTAGCTCTTTCGCTTTTAGCAACAATCTGAGCGATCGTTCTCAACGCTGTTGTGCCCGTTGGATTTTCCGTAAAGGTGCGATAGAGGGATTCGCGCACTAAACTGCGGAATTCCATGCGTTGCTGTTCGTCGGAAATTGACTCTGCTGATCTACGAAGCTTGTATTTGACCACCCGTGCGAGAGCGAGGGGAGAAAAATCAAAGTAGTCAGTCATCCACAATGCCAGGGCTTTGCGGTAGTGCGGCCAAAACTGTTCAAACTTCTCGGACTCATTCAGCAGCAAATCCAGCACGAGATCCGTCCAATTCGCTAATCCATACGGAGCGGAAACCCCAGCGCCAAGAAACAGTACTAACCGTCGCTCGCGCCAAGCTTTTTTTAGCTCGTTTAGGTATTCGCGGCGTATATTACTCTTACCAATTAGAACGCGCTTGCCATTTTCCATTGAAGTTTTTTTGATCATGAGGACATTGCTCCTTTACGAAGAGTGATCGGAATTCAGCCTGCAATCGCAGGAAGAGCGGGGCCGTTACTACTCAGCTTACTGCTGAAGTTCAGTCTCTCAGCGGCACTTTCTCGAGCAAGCACGGACACGAGTGCCCAGCGAAGCTTAAAAGGACCTTTGGTCCTGGTTGTCCAACACACTGAAACCGACGGCTCCTTTGAACCATAATGCTTGGAGGTGAACTGTGTTTCTAGCCGCACCGGCTGATCTAGATCAAGTGAGCGTATCAAGAGGCACGCCCCACTCTGCCGGTCGAGTGCTTTGACACTCTTCTCATCGAACCGCATTACATCGAGTCCGGCGTCGAAATGGAATCGAGCTGCGACTTTGTGTTCACCTGTGCCAATGAACTCGTCTTCGATTAACCACCAGCGATTGATTTTGTCAAAAATAATTGTGCGCCGATGTGTGACTGGTTCTGCTAGTCGCTCGTAGCCGGAATGTTCGGCAACAACGCAATCGCGTTCGATAGTGCTCTCCCAAACCAAAATGCGCGCCCTGGCCTGGCCACCGTTAACAAACGGCGCTTCTTCGCGGATTGACTGTTGCTCTTCGTCATCAATCTCGATCGTCGAGTGATAGGCGGTTGAGCGAAAGCGCTGGCGCTCGTGCAAGTCAGCCGTATAGACGTATGTTCCAGGGTCAACGATGAAAGCGCGGCCAGCGGCAGAAATCTCTACACTCAACAGGTCATTGTGTTGGTGCGAAGCGGGCCGGTCGTTGTGCGCACCATTTGAATTGAACAAGAGAAACAGATCTCGATCCCGGAGCACGCAAGTGCCTGCCTGGGGAAAAGCACACGAGTGGACTTCCGGATTGGAATGCCCCAGGAGCTCGTAATCTCGCAGGCCGGTCTCGCCTAAGATCCACAACAACTCCTGCGGCAATTTAACCTGGTCAACTTTGATTTGCGCGTCCGTGAATACGACCGCACCGAGAGCCAGCAGGTATGCGTGATCATTCGCATTGCGTGCGACGATTGGCAAAACCTGGCCTCCATCGGTGTCACCAATGAGCGGCGTCAGGCCATCTGGACGGAGAATGCTGCGCAGGTAAAGGAACATGGCTGCCAGCTTGCGCCAGTACTTGTCCGCAATCTGTATTTCGTTCGTCCGGCAAAGAACGAACGAATAAAAGAAGAGTTCGAGCACCAGGCCGTGATAACCGGTCGAGCCTTCATGGTCAGCGCCGTCGGGCAAAATTTGTTTGTCCATCTCGCGAAGCAATTCATTCAATGCCCACTCGCGCCACTCTTCAGCGCTGGACAATTCCGGCAGCATGATGCTAATCCATAACAAACCCGCTACGTCTGACAAGTAATGGTTACTGGTAGCAATGTGCGAAAACTCCAGGTTGCGACGAATGTGAGCGCCGTGCTGATCGAACATCGTCAATAACATCAACAGTCGTTCTTCGTTGAGGGCCGGAGAGTTTCGGAAAAGCGAAAACGCCGCGAGCAGGTTTATAGCGCGCAAAGCAACTTCCATTGCACACGCCCAATTCGCCCCGCGGCCGACCGGGTTTTGTTCACGCCAGCTTTCGAGCTGCGCAAAAAACTCCGAGGCAAAGTCTTCTTCTTTGGTTAAGGCGTAAGCGCGGCCAAGTGTGATGAGGTGGCCAAGGCGATTGAGTTCCCACAAGACTCGGATGTCCGAGCCGTCGCCGTGCCACAAGGGAATGTCGGCGTGGTAATCACGCGGCCAGATTCTCCCCGAGAGCGGATCGCGATGCCAGTTAATATCCGAACCAAATTCCCTCTCGCCAAAACCTAACAACGGCCAGCGATGGTCTTTGGTTACAGTTCGCGCAGACTCAATCAGCTGTCTTGTTTCATCCGGAAAGAGATCTCGTTGCAACGAAGCTGTAGATTCAGCCAGTTGAAATCCAGGCAGGAACGAAGGGGTAACACGTTCGCGAAAGTGTTTAAGTAGGTCTGATGGCGAGAGACTTTCAAATTCCGGTCGCAGCCGCGCCGGTTGAGAAGCAAGCTCGTCAAGCATCGCACGCTCGCGACGGGACTGCACCGCAGCGCGACCGCGTCGAAAAGCTTCAAGCGTGGCGCGGCCGAAGCTTACTTGCCCGCGAAACACACTGCGAATTCCCTTGGTCAGCATCATCGTCACTTGAATACATGAGGTCAGTACCACCTCGCGGTAGCGGGTGGGTTCTGCTGTAGATTGCCAATTATTAATAATCGACAGTGGCAAGCCGGCAATGTGGCAACCCACCCGCTACCGCGAGGTGGTACTGACCTCATGTCACGGCACATCACGCAAACTAACAGATTGCGACCAGCCCCAGCCTTCATCTTAACCGAGCGTCGCGAGAATGCGTTCTGCAGTATGGCCATCCCAGAGCGGGATTGTGACCGCTGGTTTCGCTGACTCAGCGAGCGCCGCTAATGCCGCCGCTACAATCTTCTCGGTGTTGGTTCCGACTATTTGGTTTGTACCCATCGTAACTGTGATCGGGCGCTCGGTGTTTTCGCGCAACGTAAGACAGGGAATCCCCAAAACGCTGGTCTCTTCCTGAATGCCGCCCGAATCGGTGAGCACCAGCCGGGCGCTACTATACAAACTAAGAAAATCCAGGTAGCCCAGCGGGTCGATCAATTGCAACCCTGGCATCTTTCCGACGCGCTGATCAAAGCCGAGTTGAGCAATAGTTTTTCTCGTTCGCGGATGAACCGGGAAGACGATAGGCAGCTGTTCGCTGAGCCTCTCGAGCGCGTCGAGGATTCTTCCAAACGCCGCCGGCTCATCAACATTCGCAGGCCGGTGTAACGTCAGGACCGCATAACTTTTTTCTGTAAGTCCCAATTGGTCTTTGATTCGCGATTGCCGCGAGCCTTCCAGATGTTTGTAGAGAGAATCAATCATGATGTTGCCAACCAGCCGGATTCGTTCGCCGGGAATTCCCTCTGCCAGTAAGTTCTCGTTTGCATCTGCGGAAGGTGTAAAAAGCAGATCGGCAATCTGATCCGTTAGTAGACGATTGATTTCTTCCGGCATTGTCCGGTCCCGGCTGCGCAACCCCGCCTCTACATGTGCGACCTTGACGTCCAGCTTCGCGCAGACAAGAGCGCACGCGAGCGTGGAATTAACGTCGCCAACAACCAACACCCAGTCAGGCTTCTCGTCCAACACCACCGGTTCGAAACGTTCCATGACGGCGGCGGTTTGCGCCGCGTGTGAAGCGGAACCAACGCCCAGGTATACGTCGGGTTGCGGCAAATGCAGATCGCTGAAAAACGCGTCAGACATTGCGGCGTCGTAGTGTTGGCCTGTATGAACAACAAGCGGCGTAAACTCTCGTTCGCGCCGCTTCATTGCTTCTACAATCGGAGCGACCTTCATGAAGTTAGGCCGCGCGCCGACAACGTTGATTACTTTAATCATGTTTCGAGTTCCAAGTTCCAAGTTCCAAGTTTCAGGCGGATTCTAACTTGAAACTTGAAACCTGAAACTTGAAACTTCTTAAAGACGGATGATTCGCGCGCTGCTACCGCGCCTGACCTCGCCGTTAAGCGCGTTCCGCGTATCCACTATCAGTGAACTATGTTGGCAAACTCGTTTGTAGTCAGTCTCGCTATGGTCGGTTACAATTACCACACAATCGCTCGCGCGTAGTTCATCATCCGTTAACGTCACCGACTCGAGCGGCTCGCCGCCGCCCTCTGTGTGGGCGTCATCAAAATGAACTTCCTTCACAAAAGGATCGTGATAACGCACGGTGGCGCCTCGCGCGCGCAGCCGATCGATGATTGACAGCGCCGGACTCTCGCGCACGTCATCGATGTCTTTCTTATAAGCAACTCCCAGCAATAAGACTCGCGAGCCCTTCATCGCTTTGCTTTCATCGTTGAGACCATCGGCAACCAACTGCACCACGTGTTCCGGCATCCTTGAATTCACTTCCTCGGCCAGACCGATGAAGCGCGAGTCAAAGCCGTGTTGGCGAGCCTTCCATGAAAGGTAATGCGGATCGAGCGGAATACAATGACCGCCAATTCCCGGCCCGGGATAAAAGGGCATGAACCCAAACGGCTTGGTTGCAGCCGCCCGAATCACTTCCCAGGTGTCGATGTTCAGCGCGTAACAGAGTCGCGCCATCTCGTTAGCCATCCCGATGTTGACGGCGCGAAAAGTGTTTTCCAGCAGCTTGGCAGTTTCCGCAACCCGCGCTGAGCTGACCGCATGAACGTCTTTAACGATTTGCGAATAGAGATGGGCAGCGGTTTCCGTGGAGTCTGGCGTTACGCCGCCGACAACCTTGGGAATGTTGTGCGTCTGAAATTCGGGGTTACCCGGATCTACTCGTTCTGGTGAGAAGGCCAACAGGAAATCGGTGTCGAGCTTCAGTCCGGTTTCCTCAAACATCGGCAGCAGGACTTCGTCGGTTGTGCCCGGATAGGTAGTTGACTCGAGAATGATCAACTGTCCCTCGTGCAGGCGCTGCTTGATCTCTTCGGCAGCGGCCAGAATGTAAGAGACGTCTGGCTCCTTCGTTTTGCGAAGTGGCGTGGGCACGCAGATGATGACTGCGTCGCAGTCTTTCAGATGATCGAAATCGGTAGTGGCCCGCAGACGCTTGCTCGCAACGTGATCTTTGATGATCGAGGAGTTCACATCGCCGATGTAGGACTCTCCGGCATTGATTTGAGCAGCCTTATTTTCGTCAACTTCAAAGCCAGTCGCCTGAAAACCGCTTCCGGCAAACTCGGCAAGCAGTGGTAAACCAACGTAGCCTAAGCCGACAACTCCGACGTGAGCGCGCCTGGCTGTAATCGCTGCGATTATTTGTTCCTTGACCATGTAATCCGTTTTTTCCTTGAGACGCTCAGCGGAAATCCTTCGCAAGAACCAAGCAGGCAAGACTATTGGGCGTTGCGCGGAGTGTCAAGCACGCCTTTCTTCGGGGTAGTGTCCTGGTCTCTAGAAACAAAAGCAAACGATCCACTAAATACACTAAGTCACACTAACTCTTTTTCGTGCAATTTCGTGTTTGTTCGTGGATCGTTTTTCTTTGGCTGGCGGCCGGGTGCCTCGCTCGTGGGCAGAAGGCTGATCTCGGTCTGATTTCCTTCATTCCTCCGACTTCTTTTTTTACATTGGCCTCGGGTTGGGTCCGAGCGCGGGGCCGGGTCTAGGTCCCGGTCCTGGCATCCGCTTAATCCCCTGAAGCTTTGCCTGTTGCTCGGGTGTCAGCTTGTTCTTGATTCGAACGGCAAGTCCGATGTGCAGGTGCTTGATTTCCCGTTCGGCATCGAGCACTTTATCGAGTTGAGCCAGGGCTTGTTGTTCGTTCACAGTAGTGTCTTTCATCGTCGAGCCCAACGCCTCCATTGCATCCTGCAACTGCCATTGGAGCTCATTGAAGCGCACTGTGACTCGCTGAATTTCCCCACGCATGAAAGCCTTCTGTTCGTCCGTCAGTCCGATTTCTCGCTGATGCTGCATGACTAGTTCAGGGGGGAAAACAGACTCGCCGAGCGGATCATTCTCAGGCTGTGGTGGTTGTGGTTGCTGCGCTGAAGTAAACACTACACAAACGAGAATCCCAGCAACGAGCAGTACGACTAATCCAGCTCTTGTTTTCATTGACTCCTCCGTTCAGTTAATTCGATTCGGCAAGAATGATTTCAAGTTGTGCAAGGTCTGGTTCAGTTGCGGAAGCGCTCTGAGCACTTCATCACCTGGCGATCGCAGGAGGCTGGTCGTTGGCGACTGCCATTGCGAGAGAGCAATTGCATCGCGCGCGGTTGAACGCCTTGCCGCGAGTTTTGCCGTTTGGCTACGCGGTGTGAATTTCACGAGCCCTGGCTTGCGGACATCCGGCTCGCGCGTGACCTGCTTGACTATCTCCTGGTCTTTTTTGATTTGTACGGGGCTGGCAGCTGGTTTGACAACTGTGCTAACGACCGCGTAACTCGACTGCGGATTGCGCTCCCAATGTCTCGACAACAACGCGAGCGAGAGGAGTGCGAAGCAAACGATGACTAATGCCACCGCGAGTCTAAAGTCGAGCGCGATCTGTCGTCGCGCGCTTCTGAGCTTCGCACGGTTCCACACCTCGGCAAACCGTGGCGTGACGCGTTCGTCCCCGAGCCTCAGCTCACGAAACGACGCTCGGATTCTTTTCTCCTCCCCACTTAACTCCATAACTAATCTCCGCTTCTCCCAAAAACTCGCGCAATCGCTTCTTTCCTCGCTCGTAATGCCGCCGCGCACTGCCTACCGAGACTCCCATCACGTCCGCTGCTTCTCGCAAACTCAGGTCCTGGTAAAAGACCAGATGCAGCGTCTGTCGCTGCCGCCCCGGCAACTGTTCCAGCGCTCGCAGAAATTGTGCCTGCGTCTCTGATCTTTCAGCCGCCACGTCTGGCCTGTCGGCCGGAGCGATCCCGTCAGATTCGGCTTGCGACTCTCTGACCAATCTGAGCTTTCGTAGCAGATTCTTGCGCCGCTCCCCAGCCGCCGTCTTATGAATCACAGCAAACAGCCACGTTCTGAATGACGACTCACCGCGAAACCGCGCCTGGCCTTCAAGGATCTTCAAATAGACCGTCTGTAAGACTTCCTCCGCTTCGCCACGGTCGTGGCGGCAACAACTAAGGGCCCAGCCGAAACTGGAGCTATGCAGCTTTTCCAGCTCAGCCTTCAGCTCCGCGATATCCATTCGGTCTACCTTGACGGATTCTGTCCGTGCTCAAACTATTAGTCGCTTGAGCCATCGACTTGTATGACAACGATCCTGGATTCACTGATTAAAACGTTGAGGGTGTGAAGAATGTTTTGATCTGCCACTAAAAGGAAGGATTTTCTGACTTGGAGGCGAAGGCCGAAGGATGATGGATGAAAGAAGAAAACACGCGATAGGATTGCTGGATCTTTTTCATCCTTCATCCCTCCGCCTTCATCCTTTCTACTTCACCCACTCGTCTGCTATCTCGATCTCAACCTTCACCGGCACACTCTTAACGTATTCCTCGCCCGCTGCCACCATCGCGCGCTCAACCTTCAGCGCCACTTCCGCAGCTTCACCTGCATCCGCTTCAACCACGATCTCGTCGTGAATGATGTTAACGATCTGGGCGTTGGTGCCGCGAAGCTCATCCCTCAGCAAGCGTAAGGCGCGTTTCAGTATGTCCGCACTGGTGCCCTGAATCGGCGTGTTCTTGCCGTTTCTCTTCGTCATCGAAATCTGCTGACGGTCTTGTTCGTCGTAGCGGAAGCGCACCAGCCGGCCCGAGCCGGTTCGCGCCTGACGCTCACGCACGGCGCGGTTAGCGGCTTCATTAAGATAGGCGTCAAGCTGCCGATAGGTCGCGAAGTATTTCTTCAGGACGCCTTCAGCCTCAGGCAAGCCCAACCCGGTCATTATCGAGAAGCGCTGGGCGCCGATGCCGTAAACCACACCAAAGTTGAGACGCTTGGCAAAATCTCGTTGCTCCCTGCTTACTTGATCCACAGCGACGTTGAAAACTTCGGCGGCCGTCACGCGATGGAGATCGGCGCCGGATTTAAAGGCATCGATGAAGGCGCGATCGCCGGAAAACTCGGCGAGTATTCTGAGCTCAATCTGCGAATAGTCGGCAATCACAAGCTTCCTGCCTTCCGGATGACCGGAAAAACAGCGCCGGTATTCCACCGCGTGCGGTACCTGCTGAATATTTGGATTCGTGCAGGCAAACCTGCCGGTCGGCGCTCCGATCTGGCGGAAGTCAGCGTGCAAACGGTGCGTCGTCGGATTGATCAACTCAATCATGTTCTGACCGTAACTTGTCAGTGCTTTCTGCACCGTGCGGTATTCGAGTAACGTGCCGATGATCGGATACTCGAGTGCGAGCGGCTGAAGTTTCCAGTTGCGAGTTGAATCCGGAACTGGAATTCCAAGTCGTTCCAGGGCGTGTGTCAGTTGCTGATGCGAATCCAGATTGATGTCGTCTCGCTGCGGTCCGCCGAAGAGGGTTCCCTGCGAAGACTCTTCCGCCAGCACAGATTGCAATTCTTCAGCGAGTTGGGTCCTGCGTTTTTCAACTACGGCCAACTGCTCGAGCCAACGATCCTTGTGCATGTAGAAGCCAGTCAACTCCATATCAGCGACTGTCATCACGCAGTCGAATTCGAGACGAGCACAATCGATTAGCGAGTCTGATTTCAAGCGCTCGATCAGTTTCTCGCGCAACGGCAGCAACACTGCGGCATCGCGCGCGGCATATTCGAGTTGCGCTTCAGTTAACTCCAGGTCCCAATTGCTAAGCCGTTCCGTCTTATCGACCGCCTCACTTAGATAACGCGAGGCAACCGCTTCGAGGCCGTGACGTTCTTCAATGTCGCCGGCGCCGAGCAACTGACTCGCCAGCAGCGTATCGAAGATCCCGCCGAGGTCTGTTCCCAGCGTGTGCTTGATGAACTTGGCATCAAACTTCGCGTTGTGCAGGATTTTGATCGGACGAGGAGCCGCTAACAGATTGCGTAGGGATGCGAGGGCCTCGGCTTTCTTTGGGTCACCGTTGCGAAATGCGTCGACGTCGATGACGTGCACGCCGGAAGGCGTAGCTAGTTGGATCAGACGCAGCCGGCCGTAGTAAGGATCGAGTTCAGTGGTCTCGGTGTCGAGTCCTACAACCGGGTGAGTCGATAACAACTCGACTGCTTTGCGCAGTTCTTCCTCAGTTTTAATTACCTGATATTTCGTATTCATTAACAGGAGTAACTCTAACAAGATCAGGCGCAATCAGGTAATGCGCACGGCTGTCGGCAGTGACTAATTGGTAAATCAAACTGTTAGTTCGCGATGATTGGATGGCGTTCAACCTGCCCGCAAACTAACAGTTTGCGTTACTACGAGTTTTTCTTTTCGAGCTCAGCCTGTTTCTCTCGAAGACCTTTTGCGGCGTCGTTTACTGCTGCCGCTTCGCCGGATTTGTTCTGTTGGAGCAATAGCGCTCCGTAGTTTTCAAGGATGTAGGCATATGTGTCGAAAACGCTCGGATCAGTCGACCTCTTCACAAGGTCGAGGGCGTTGAACGCCAGTTGGTAAGCAACTTCGGCCTGATCCTGGTCCTTACCCTTGTAAAACTCGCCTACTGCGGAAAGCGCCCTTCCATAGACGTCAAGGAATTGCGTTTCGTCCTGGATGCCGTCAGGCTGTTTGGTAATTTCCGTATATCGCCGGGCCATATTCTTCAACCTGCGACTGAAGATTTGATCGCGTTCGGTTTCTTTGTCTTCAGGTTTCAGCGCGATGAGCGTCTCGTAGATTCCATCTTCATCTTGCCAACTCCTCTCCGAATCAGGGCCGCGGCGTACGGCCAATTTGTCGAGTGACTGATTCAACAGACGTTCGGCCTCTGCGGCCCTCGTCTCCATACACCCGCGGTCATCTTCAATCACGATGTCGTAGGCTTGCTTAATCTGGAGGTAGCGGCCGAGCTTGAAATAAACAGGTGCTAACTGGAGCAGGCCCAGGCACGACGACTCTTTGCGCCGGTATTTCAGGGCGACGTGCTGCAAAATATTCGCGAGACGGAAAGCAGTAGCCGCCTTATTGGCATTGTTCTGTGCCTGGTAAATTTGTCCAAGTTCGTTGTAGCTGTCTGCTATCTCATTTCCCCGGCTAAGATCGTAGTTTTCCTGAATATCAATTATCTGATCGTGAGCCTTTTCCGCGTCCTCAAAACGGTTTAAGTTTAAATAGTGTTCGGCTAACTCTCTAAGCACTACTATTTCCTGAGTGGTGGAATCCTCTTCAGAGACGTCGCCCGAAACTTCTTTGAGTCTCGCGGATCTTTTCCAAAGCTCAGCCGCCTTCCGGAAATGTTCTTCGACCTCCACGTCTTTCTTCATGTCGCGATACAGCCGCGCGAGACTTACATGTTCGGCCGCAGCGTCCGCCGGATCTATCTCAATGCGTCGCTCCTCAATTTTCAGCACCCGGTTGTAAGTCTCGTCGGCCTTCCGGAAGTACTCTTCTGTTGAAACCTCTTTTTTCTGTAAATCCGCCGCAGGCTGATATCCAATCAAAGCGGCGTTGTGATAAGCATGGGCGAGACCGTTATAGGCGTTGCGCATATCGGGATCGTCATCCTTCGCGGTCCGTTCCAGGATTCTCACTGCCTGTTCATAGGCGTCCAGCGCCCTGCTTGCGTAATACTTCTTCCCTCTAACCTCTTCAGGTTTTGCACCCTCCGGATGTCCTAAAGAACCTGCGTCATCCGAGGATACTTCAGCCGCTGGCAACCAATCCTGATCCGCAATACTTGAGAACGTGCTGCCGAGATTGGAGTAAGCCCAGGCAAGCTGAACTTCGAGCTGTCCATATTTATCGACCGCAGTCATCTCATCGCAAGGGCCGTCAGTCCAGTGAGGTAAATGGGGCGACTGCGGCAAAAGTTTTTGCAGGTTCTGACTCAAACAATCAAACGACTGCAGCGCTTGATCCGAGTGATCTTGTCCCAATGCTTCGAGACCCTGACGAATAAGGCTATTGCGTTGCAGCGCGGCTACCATTTGTTCCCGGTTGCGCAATGCGTCTGCGCGCGCCTTGAATGCCATCGCTGTTGCTCCCAACGCCACCACCAGAATTACGCCGAGCGCAGCAGTCAGCCGGCGCATGCGTTTTGCGGAACGTGCCTGTTTTTCGGCGAAGGCCCGCGTTTGTTCGAGCTCTCGCCGCTCCCGCTCGACCTGCTCAGCTTGCTGACACTCGCGCGCCGCCTGCGCGGCGTTGCTTGCAGCCTGGCTCTCTTCGAGGTAAGCGATTGACTCATCAAACTCCGGGTGATAACGCACGCCCCACGCGTGGTTTGGCTTATGCTGCTCACGCCATTTGAGAGCGTATCGCAAAGTCACTTCGTCAAGCAGTCCACCTATACCGGCGCGGTAGTCCGCAGCCGCGCCCGCCAGACGGCGATAGATTCGTGCCGCTTCAGCTTCGTCTCTCACCCAAACTTTTAGTCTCTCCCAATTTCTGATCAGACTCTCGTGCGAAATGTCGATGACAGTTTCAGATTCGAGCGCAACTCCAGCGGGCGGCATCAGGAACGAGCGGCCCGGCGCGCGAAAAACTTCCACCACCGCAGATATTTCTGCAGCGCTTGCACCGGCTATCGCGCGGATGTCTCTCAGGCAGGTCGGTCGACGTAATTCGCGATTGTCCGCGCCACGCTCGGTTAGCGCCTTGAATAGCGCTTCGGCTACCAGCCGGCTGCGGTCATCCGGCAATTCGTCATAGGCTTCGTCGGCATGCTTGGAAAGGGCATCAGACATCGTGCCGATGGTTTCGTAATGTTCGAGTCCGATTGGCTCACCGTCGCGAGAGTTCGCTGCCCAATGGCCCCAGGTGCGCATCAGCGCATGCTGAAGGATCGGAAGCTGATCCGGGTTGTCGCCCACGTCGTTCATCAGACGGTTCACGAGCGGCTCGCTGATCTTGCAACGCTTTACGCCGACAGGACCGGTGATAGCGAAGCGGCGCTCGTCGCGCGTCATGCGTGGGATCAAATACTGACCGTCGTTAATCGCTTCCGGTAGTCCCTGGAATTGTGCGCAGTCGCCGAGGAAGTCGGAGCGCATGGTGGGCACGATGTAGATCGGCAAATCGGGCTGCTGTGCAGCTTCGAGCAGCAGTTTGACGAAAGCCGACGCGTCATCGCCGGTACTCGAGACCGGACGAGCAGCGCGGAAACGAAACAATTCCTCGAACTGATCGACAACCACCAGCAGTTTCTCATGGGGCTGGAGTCGCGCTTGCCTGGTTCCGTCAACCAAACCCAGCGAGCCTCGTCGTAATGCGGCTTCGATAATTGCCTCGGTCTCCGCGGGAGGCAGACCTCCGCCTGCTTCCAATAGCACGCCCTCTTGCGCCAGCGCACTGGCGAGGTTGCCAATCGGATCGCTGCCAGGTCTCATGATGGCGATGCGCCAGCCTGAGCCGGCCCCGGCCATCATGCCACCGCGCAACGCCGGCAGCAGTCCGGCGCGCACCAGTGACGACTTGCCACTGCCGGAAGTGCCGACGACGGCGAGAAAGTGCGAACGCTGTAGCCGTGCAATGAGCGCGTCTGACTGTCCTTCGCGACCAAAGAACAAGCCATACTCGTCCGTCTCGAAAGGGCGGAGACCAGGGAAAGGATTAGTGATAGTTTTCGAGTCGATCATTTTGCCCCTCCTGCCGAGGCCTGCACCGCCTTAACAAAATCGCTCAAGTCGTTAGGATCGAATGAACTGAAGTTGCGTATGACGTAGGGAACCAGGTGCGTAAGAAAGTCTTCTTTTTGTTCTGACTGCGGTGCGCCGACATAAACTGCATTGGCGAGCCAATCCTCTTCGCGGCCGTAGCCATAAGCCTTTTGCAGGTCCTCCAGATTCTTGCGGACCCACGGTTCGTCGCCGCTGCCGAAGTAAACCAGCGCGGCGTCACACTCTCTAAGATTCTTACGGTGGTATTCCATGAGCGTATCGGAGCTCTGCTGATCAAGCCAGGTGATCACTTCCAGGTTCTGTTTGAAAAGGTATTCTTTGATCGGCCGAATTAGTGACCGATCGCGGTTTTCACAGATGAGGTAGACCTGCTTAAGCTTCGAGTGCTCATCGCGGCGAACAGCGGTAGTCGCGGGCGGATTAAGTTTTTCGACGATGCGTGTTTTCAAGTCTTCCACGCTCGTCTGTAAGAGTTCCGCGCCCACCGTGATGCGCTTTTGAAGTTCGCTGACGAAAGACGTTTGCCGTTCATCGTTGATTGGCATCGCTTCGGTCATTAGGCCGGGCGGCATCCACAGCAAGCGAAGAAATGATGGAGTCACAGCGCCGTGTTCTGCGGCCAGCTGTTCCTGTATGCGGACCGTGGAGCGCGCGTCATCTTCCGGCGTCGACCCGTAGCGTGTTCCCACCATGTGAATTGAGAGCGCGCAACGTCCCAGGGCGACGTGTATCGCACCCTCCGTTTTCTTTACTTCTTCCAAAGGGAGTCTCTGTTCTGGTAATACGCCATATCCGCGTTGCAGTAATTCGTCGCGCACCAGCTCGCGTTGCTCTGCCAAATCAGAAGTAGTTTCGGCCAGGTAAACAAACTTAGCAGGTGGCGCAGCGCCCGTGCCGTTTGGTTTTACTCCGGGCACTGCGGGAAGCGTCGCGCTGGAAGGGCTGGTTACGGAAGGAATCCGCTCAGTTAACTTCGACGCGTCAAGCGGTCCGGTTTGCTTTGCTGCGGGATGCTTAAGCTCGATAAGAGTTTTTGTGATGTCAGCGACCAGCCGGTTGAGCATCCGCCAGTAAAGTTTCTCAGTCGGGTCGGGGCTGAACTCAGTTAGCAAGCCACTCGCTGAGTCCTCGGCGTAGAACTGGTACCCGATGAGATCGCGAATCTGCACCGGCTCGAGCTTTTTCAGATGGTTCGGCAGCGGCGTCTTAACAACCTTGAAAACGCGCGACCGAAAATCGGGCCCGGCGCCGCCCACCGGCGCCTCCGTCGCATGAAACGCCGCCATCTCACGGTTGCACCAGTCTGACTGGACGTAACGCGGAGTGATCACCGGAACGAGCAACAGTGAGCGCGTTATTCCTTCGCTGATGGCCCCAGTCAACTGATCATTGCCCTGGAGATCGTGGCCGTCGCGCCAGATACTTGGTTCGTAACCGAGGGCCTGTCCCACCAGCACCAGCAGGCGCTCGTGAAGCAGGTCTACCCAACCCTTCTCCTGTCCAAAAGGATTGAGGTCGTCAAGATGTCCGTAGCTTATGAAGATGTCATGGGTGAAAGGCATTGAGCTTTTATCTCCGATCTGACTCGACCCGAACCCCGTTGCAGAGGACCCAAATTAGTGTTGGTGAAAACGCCGGCGGCGCGGCCTGTCACGGCCTGAACAGCAGGACCACTTCAAGAGACGAGGACACGAGTACTAAGCGGTGTATACATTGCATCTTGCATGGCTGTCAATCAACTTCCCCACTCGTGGGGAGGGCAGTAAGAGTGTCAACCTAAGAATCTGACTCGTGCTAGTTGGTCTGTCTCACTTGACTCCCGAGCGACTGATCGCCGCTGCGCGTCTTAACCAGCAGCAGTAACAGCAATGCGGCCGTTGCGCCGAGGACCGCGCTTACCAGGAAAGCCGTTCGCGGGCCACGCCAGTCCCACAAGCCACCCATCAGCAGTGAAGCCGGGAGCACTGTTATGCCAAAGGCGAGATTATACAAACCATACGCGGTGCCGCGTTGTTCGGGGCGTACCAGATCCGCGACCAGGGCCTTCTCCGCTCCCTCCGCCAGGCCAAAGTAGATTCCATAGATTAGGAAAAGTATCCAGACGGAGATTGAATTTGAAACGAACGCAAAGCCCGCATAGACAGCTGCGTAAAGAACCCAGCCGGAAACTATCAAGCGGCGGCGGCCAAGTCGATCCGAAAGATCGCCGCCGAAAACGGAACTCACCACTTTGCTGACGTGGAGCATCGCCCAAAGCAGCGGAATCGCAGCTATTGAGACTCCATTCGACTGCGCGCGTAACAGCAGAAAAAAATCGGAAGAATTTGAGAGCGTAAACAGGGCGACCAGCAACAGGAAACGCTTGAAGTTGCTGTCAAAGCCCTTTAGCGACAGACGCTCCTGGTGGTCGAGTACTTCCGGAGCGGACGTTTGCTTATGAGACTCGCGCACGAAGAACGTAACCACAACCACGGCTGCCAGCGCCGGAATCGAGGCCAACAGAAAGATCCTGGTGAAATCGCCAGCCGTTGGCGCGTTGCGATCCGCCGCTAACCAGAGCACGAGAAGATAACCGAGCAGCGGGCCAATCACCGCGCCGGAATGATCCATCGCTCGATGAAAACCGAACGCGAGACCGCGCTCTTCGACGCGAACGTTGTCCGCGATCATGGCATCGCGGGGCGCGCTGCGAATGCCCTTGCCAACGCGATCCGAGAGCCTGAGTCCCAGCACCTGCTGCCAACTGCCCGCAAAAGCAAGCAGCGGTCTGGTAAAACTGGAGAGCGCGTATCCGAAAACTACGAAGACTTTCCGTTTGCCGCGACGATCGCTGAGATGACCGGCGAGCAATTTCAGTAAGCTCGAGAGCGACTCAGCTGTTCCCTCGATCAAGCCGATGATTCCTTGTGAGGCCCCCAGCGTCAGGGACAGGAAGACCGGAAGTAGGGGATAGACGATTTCACTCGAAGCGTCGTTTAGCAGACTGACGAGACTGATGGCGAAAACATTGCGAGGGAGCCGCCGGTAGCGCCGCCACAGGCCTGACGTTCCCAGCCGCGCTGCAATAACCTCCGACTCGATCGGATCAGCAGCGTCGTCAGTATCGCTTTTCGCCATGATCTTCGAGGCTAAGGGGTACCACTTCGCCTGCTCGGCGTGGCTGGTGGCCGATTTGCCTTAGGCTTGGCTGTTAAACGGCTGCTCCACCACCAAAAGCCGCCGGCGCCCAGCAGCGCCACCAGAATTACGCCGACGATTGCGACCCTGATCGCCCAGCGAATGGCCAGCTTCGCAATCAGGATAAAGATGAAGAGCAAAACTACGCCGGCGATTATGAAGATGGTGGTGAAAGACATAAATCAGTGGGCTGTGTGCAGTGGGCAGTGTGCAGAAAGATCGCTTGTCGGTAGTCTGTAGCATTTAGCCGGGCTCCGTCTGCCCACGGCACACTGCTCACTGCTCACTGCTTTTTGTATTCCGCTCGCACAATCGTCTTAATGTTCCCACGAACGTGGAAGTCGCCTTCAATCTCGACGCTCAACGGATCACAGGCCTGCACAAAGTCGTCGAGAACCACGTTGATGACGTGCTCATGAAAGATCTTCACTTCTCTAAAAGAATTGATGTACAGCTTCAGACTCTTGAGTTCCACACAACGCTCGTTGGGAACATACGCGAGACGAATGGTGGCAAAGTCAGGAAAGTCGGAAAAAGGACAAATGGCTGTGAACTCGGTGATCTCAAAATCGATCTTGATCTCGCGACCAGGAAACTCGTAAGCGAAAGTGTCGAGAGGAAACAGATTCAGCTCTTCCCGCGGCGTCGAGCGCACATCGAGTCTTTGCTGATTAATGGGTTGTAGTTTTTTTTCGGCCTCGATCATCTCAATCTTGATCTTACTTGAGAGTACCAGCGTCAGCAATGCGAAGTCGCATCGTAGTGAAGTCATTACCAACTGGCACGAGATTCAAGCTCTTCACTGGGAGCGCGGGCGTCCCGCCCGCCTGAGCACCGCAAGGTGCGCGGGATCTGTCTAAAAGTTCAACTCGCGCCGTCTGGTTCGCGCTGCGCGCTCATTGCGGGCGGGACGCCCGCGCTCCCAGTGAAGAGCTTGAGTCTCACGCGCGAGGTGGTGCTGACCTCGTGATCCCGGCTAGCCGTATGTTGGCGTGCGTCCTCGGCCAATCGTGAACACTTTTACCAGCACCAGTCCGGCGATGAACCCACCGATGTGAGCCGCATAGGCAACGCCACCCAACTGCGACCCACCCCCGAAGAGGTTAAGCCCGCTGAGCAGTTGAAATCCGAACCAGATTCCGATCGCTACGTACGCAGGAACGTCGGTGAGAAAGCGAAGTAGTATTACCGTCACGCGGCGCGTGGGATAGAGCAGTATGTAGCCGCCGAGAACTCCCGAGATCGCTCCCGAGGCGCCCAGGCTTGGTATCAACAAACTGCCGGGATCGGTCGCAAACATGACGGTTGTAATCACGTGCGCCAGCGAGGCAAGAACGCCACAAACCAAATAAAAGATGAGATACCTGACGTGACCCATGCGGTCTTCAATGTTGTCGCCAAAGATCCAAAGGAAGAGCATATTGCCGGCGATGTGCGCGATGCCGCCGTGCATGAACAGCGAAAAAAGCAGAGTGAGGTAAACCGAAATCGGAGTTCGCTGCAGTCCCGGAAGCAATAGCTCCTGACCCGTGACCGGGTGTTCCACGATCCGATCGGGAGTTGTAACGTCGCGGCCGCTAATGATTTCTTGCGGCACCGTCGAAAATGCGTAAGTGAATCTGTCGTTATTGCCGAGCTGCTGCAGGAAGACAAAGACCAGAATATTGATCGCAATCAGCACGTAGTTAACTACGGGCGTGGTAGTTCGATCACTATTGTCGTCGTAAAGCGGAAAAACCATTTATGCTTACCCTTGTTTTTGTAAATCGTAAATCGTGAATCGTAAATAGTTGTTTAGTCTCTGGAGGACTAACTTTCACTTTTGAGGCAACTATCAAACCCACATCTATTTACGATTTACGATTCACGATTTACTTCCTTCATCATTCCGGCAATGCCACGCCGGCGTGAACAATCGCCGGGTCATGCGGCTTTAGGAGTTCGTAACCTTCCGAACGCGCTACGTAAGTCGCCGCGGTAATGTCGCCGACAACATTCAGCGTTGTGCGACACATGTCGAGAATCCGATCTACTCCGAGAATGATCGCGATCAGCGCAGGATTCACGCCGATGGTAACCAGCACGCCGATGATGAAAGGAATCGAGCCGGAAGGCACGCCAGCCGTTCCGATACCGCCAAGAATCGCGAGATAAACAACCATCAGCTGCTGGCCGAGCGAGAGATCAACGCCTGCGAGTTGGGCCAGGAAAAGTACTGTCACGCCTTCGTATAACGCCGTGCCATTCTGGTTAGCGGTCGCCCCAACGGTCAGCACGAAACTATTAATCTCCTGCGGCACGCCGAGGTTCTCCTCGGAAATCTTAAGGGCGGTCGGCAGCGTAGCGTTTGAGGAAGAGGTCGAAAACGCGGTCAGAATTACGGTCTTGATGCGCCGGAAAAAATCGATTGGCGACAGGCGTGAAAGGAAGTAAACAGAAATTGAGTAGACCCCAAACATGTGGAGCGAGAGCCCGAGCAGCACGGTTACCACAAACCATCCCAGCGCCTGCAGCAGGTCGAGCCCGAAACGCGCGGTGTTGTTGAAAAGCAAACAAGCCACTGCGTAAGGAGCAACCTTCATGATCATCTCGATGATCTTCGCGGTGATTTCGTAAAGCGCTTCCAGGCCGCGCAAGAGCGGGGCGGTCACCTTTACCGGAATCAAGGTAATCGCGATCCCGATTATCAACGCGAAAAACATGAGGTGCAGCATGTTCGGCGTGCCTGCAGAGGTTGCTGTACTCGGGTTCGACGGTACGCCAGCGATAGATGCAAGCGGATTTGACGGCACCAAAGTGTCGACAACCTGCATCAGTGGCGAAGGCACAGCGCCTGATTTTTTCGCCGCCTCGACAGTCTTAGTCGCCTCGGTCGCGTAACGTTGCTGTAGTGCTGCTGAGGTTGCCGGGTCAATACGTTTCCCCGGCTTGATGGTGTTTGCGAGTGTCAATCCGATCACCACCGAAATGGCGGAGATTGCCAAACAGTAGCCAAACGATTTCAGCCCGACGCGCCCGAGTTTGCGGATGTCGCCGATTCCCGCCACGCCGACAACCAATGAAGAGAACACCAGCGGTACCACAATCATCAGCAGTAAGCGCAGAAACAGTTGACCTATCGGCTGGGTGAAGTTGTCGACGATCCAGACCACGCGTGGGTGATCGCCGCCAAACGCTTTGTTCACCACCACTCCGGCAATCACGCCGACTGCGAGGCCGATCAGAATGCGGGTATGCAGCGCCATGCCTTTTGGCTTATCGGGTGTCTCCTCGTCAAGATCCGTGGTTACTTCCCGCTCAAAGGCATCCGCGTCGATTGTCTTCTTGTCTTTTGTGTTATCAGGCATAAATGAAGTTTCGAGTTTCGAGTTCCGAGTTTTCGGTTGGGGTTCGGTTCTGTTTCTAACTCGGAACTCGAAACTCGAAACTTTATCTCACCTTCCCCAGCGCAACTTGTCGCGCAAGACATCAAAATAGTTTCGCTTCATCGGCTGCACCAGGTTGAATGTAGTTTTGCTCTTCCGGATGAGGACACGATCCTCAACCTTCAACGGAAAACCAACCTGACCGTCCAGCGTCAGCGCAACGTCTTCCTGCTCAGTTTTCAAACGCAATTCAATAAGAGCATCATCAGGCACAACAATCGGCCGATTAGAAAGTGTGAAAGGACAAATTGGAGTGATGACTACCGCATTCATAGAGGGAAAGATAACCGGACCACCGGCGGAGAGATTGTATGCAGTGGATCCCGTGGGCGTGGAAACTATCAAGCCATCGGCTCGGAATCCGTTGACAAACTGCTCATTGAGATAAGCTTCGATTTCAATAATGCGTGCCAGCGCCGACTTGTTAATGACCACGTCGTTGAGCACGCGGTTCCGTGTCACACTTTCGTCACCGCGCACCAGTTCGACCGCCAGCATCACCCTTTTATCGAGACGATAGTTACCGTCGAGGATCGACTCGAGCGCCGTGTAGAGTTCTTCGATACGAAACTCGGCAAGATAGCCCAACCCGCCGTAGTTAACGCCAAGCACGGGCACTTCCGAATCACCCATCAGGCGAGTGGTGGCGATCATTGTGCCGTCGCCGCCCAGCACCAGAATCAAGTCAACGTTCTCCGCAAGTTTGTCGGGCCGTACTTCTTCTACCGCGCAACCGGTTTGTTGTTCTATTTGTTCGCGTTCGATCTCCGCTCCTCCAAGCAGACTGATACCGCGCCCGGCCAGCCAGATCGTCAGTTCGCACATTGTTTTCAACGCGTCCGGCTGATTTGGTTTTAGAACTACGCCTATACGCTTTATGGACGAGGTCGTCATCGCGCTCTGGTCACCGACAGTTAATTCTTGGGATTGGAGAAAACGCTGGCAATGGTAACTGCAAGCGTGACTGAGGAGCAATACACGAAGGAGTGGGAGCGAGGCTCCTGAGGTTGGTTAGCGCTTCTGATACAGCGCGAGAAACTCAACATTACCATCCGCGCCATGGATGGGAGACTCGATTACCCTTTTCAATTGCAGCCCCAGTTCTTGGGCTGCATGATTGACCTCGGCAATCACGCGCGCATGCTTCTCCGGGTCGCGCACGATGCCTCCCTTTCCCACCTCTCCACGACCAACCTCAAACTGAGGCTTGATGAGCGTAATCACTTGGCCCGCTTCCTGCAGCAGCGGGACGATTGCCGGCATAATCTTGGTCGCGGAAATGAAAGAGACGTCCATCACCACCAGATCAAATTTGGCGTTGAAGTCGTGCGGTTGAAGGTAACGCGCATTCACGCCTTCTCTAACTTCCACTCTGGCGTCGGTGCGCAGTCGATAGTCTATCTGGTTGTGACCAACATCGAGGGCTGTAACGTGTGCAGCTCCGCGTTGCAACAGGCAATCCGTGAAGCCGCCCGTTGAGGCGCCAACATCGAGACAGGCAAATCCCTCGACGCTAAGTTCAAAGTCGCGAAGAGCTGTTTCGAGTTTCAGGCCACCGCGGCCAACGTAGCGTGAAGTCGCGTCGTCTCCGCCTTTGATGCGAACCTCGGCGTCGGACGCTACAGTATCGGAAGGTTTATTTACGCGTTGTTCGTTGGCAAGGACGACGCCGGCCATGACCAGTGCCTGCGCTTTCGTGCGTGATTCGGCCAAGCCACGTTCGACAAGCAGCTTGTCGATGCGCATGTGTCGCTCAGAACGCTCCTGCTTCATCTGCGACTACTTTACCGCAGAACATGAGTCTGAAGCTCGACAGGAGTGTTCGGGATCGACGCCCTGGGTTTTCAGGCTTGACGTCGCGAGACTTGCGAGATGTCGCGTGGCGAATCTCCCAAATTCAGCTCACCAGCACAGGGAGCACACAGCCAAACCTTGATATTCGGCGCGTCAGCCCAGAAAAAAGAGCCAACTCTAGCCGCCACTTCCATGGCTTGGTCGATGGGCAGCCTTTGGAGTGCCTGCAAGTAGAAGCCGCCGTTGTAAAAGTCTCCCGGCGCGCCTTCGTCTTTATGAATACACTCCCGCTCGCGAAACACCTGCTTCATAGAAATGCCTACTTTCTCGCGCCGCAACCGCGAAAAAATTATGTAACTGAAAACCGTCGGGTTTCGTTCGGGTGAGAGTTGTTATCAGGGCAAGCGACCTACTACTCGGACAAACTCTTCATCGCTTGCGGCAGATAATGCCATTCGATTGGGAAACAGTCAACAACCTTGAAACGATTGCAACGTATTTGCATCTTTTGGTCAAGCTGATGCCTCAATGTACGAACCTGCAGACGCTTTGCGGACTCGCTACGGCCTCGACGGGCCTTCAAATATGTCGCGGATTCTCAACATTCCATCTGAAGATTTCCGTTGACGATCACCAGACTCTTTTCGCGCCTGACGCTCGGCTCTGCGTCTTAGACGTCGCGCCTCAATTCGTTCTGCCCGCGTGAGTTCTCTTTGCTCCACCACCGGCTCAGGTAAATACGCCCCTGGGTTCGTCACTAGCGCCGCTGATGCGACTCTGCTCGAAGGCGCGGGTGCCGATTTCTTGTCAGCCGTTGCCGCATCCGCGTCCGGCAATCTTCCTGTAACCGCGCCGGCGACGTCATCAGGTGTCGGAGAAACATTGTCGGGGTTGTCTGCCGCGATTCCAGCAGCACCTGATACGGCTGAAGTAACAACGGCGGTCGACTGTCCCTGTCCTCGCTGCTTGTAAATGAGCGTCGCGGCGAAGGCGCCCAGCAAAAGCGAACAAGCCATCGCCAAACCAAAAAGCAGACGTTTCCTTGAACGTTCTTCGGCCTTAACCTCCTCGAGCGGCACTACTGGCCGCGCCGAAAGCAGCGTTGCTTCTTCGTCAAAATGAGGCTCAGGAAGCGGCAAATCGCCGATGAAATATTCCTGATTTGTACTATTTGATTCCATAGATACTGATCCGACCGACCTCCTGGTAGTTTTAGCCGCAGAACTGTTAGCAAATGCGAGGCCATGCAGGGAACCGCGACTTTGATCGCTCTAAGTCGTTATAGAAAACTTATTGGAGCAAAGGGTGGGTGACGGACAGGGGAAGTCGGCCAACGATATCGTGCATTAAAACAAAGCGCCCGTCTGTCCAGCAGTACGGGCGCGCTTTTCTTCAGTTTTTGAAAAGTGTTTATCGAGCCACTTTTTTAGCTTTAGTGCGGCGATCGTCTAACACGTCAATACTCTCTTTCACGCGATTGTAAATCCCGTCGGCATCGAGCCCATATTTAGCCAGCAGGAGCTTGGGATCGCCATGAGTCACCAACCGATCCGGAATTCCCATTCTCACCACGCGTACTTTGTCTTGCAGGCCATTTTCTTCGAGCAACTCCAAAACCGCAGAGCCAAAGCCGCCCGCCAGATAAGCTTCCTCGACGGTGACAATGAGCCGCTTCGTTTGCGCCAAAGCCAAAAGCAATTGGGCATCGAGTGGCTTCACAAACCGGGCGTTAACGACCGTGGTCTCGATTCTTTCCTTTGCCAGGTTGTCAGCCGCCTGCAACGCTGGATGAACCATCGAGCCGTAGGCGACGATAGCAATCTCGCCACCGTCGCGAAGTATTTCTCCTTTTCCGATTTCGAGAAGCTGCGGCGAGCGCTCAATGTCGACGCCTACGCCATTGCCGCGGGGATAACGCATCGCTGCCGGCCCGACATGCTCGATCATGGTGTGCAGCATGTCGCGCATCTCGCCTTCATCTTTAGGGGCCATCACCGCAATGTTCGGAACCGCGCGGAGGTAAGCGATATCCAAAAGACCATGGTGCGTAGGGCCATCACCGCCGGCAACTCCACCACGATCGAGACAAAACTTCACATTGAGATTCTGAATACAAACGTCGTGGATTAATTGATCATAGCCGCGCTGCAGGAAGGTTGAGTAGATAGCGCAAACCGGCTTCAAACCCTCAACCGACATTCCGGCGGCAAACGTGACGCAATGCTGCTCCGCTATTCCTACGTCAAACGACCGCTCCGGAAACTTTTCAAGCGGTGTGCAAACACCAGTTCCATCGGGCATCGCCGCCGTTAACGCAATAATCTTCTGGTCCTTCTCCATTAACTCGGCCAGAGTATTTCCGAAAACTGCCGTATACGTGGGAGCACTCGTTTTTGACTTGATGGCCTTGCCGGTCTGCAAGTCGAACGGGCCAGTGGCGTGCCAACGATAGTAGTCCTTCTCAGCCTGCGGGTGGCCTTTGCCTTTTGTTGTAAGTGCGTGAACCAGAACGGGTCCGTCCTTTATTTGTTGTGCTTCACGCAAAGCCGCAACCAGCGCTCGCGGGTTATGACCATCCACGTAGCCGATATACTTGAAACCAAGCTCATTGATTAGCGCGCCTGGAAGTACTGCGGCGGCAATAGCATCCTTCATCGTCTTGGCCGCGTGGTGCAGCCGCTCGCCAACTGAAGGAATCGACAGCAACGTTTCCTCGACTTCATCTTTGAAGCGATGGTAACTGCCGGCACTTCGGATGCGGTTCAAATAACCGGTTAACGCTCCTACAGCTGGTGCGATCGACATCTCGTTATCGTTGAGAACAACAATCAGGCGACTCTTGAGGTGTCCTGCCTGGTTAATTGCCTCCATTGCCATACCACCTGCCAGCGACGCATCGCCGATCAACGCGACTACGTGGTGGTCTTCATTGTTCTTGTCGCGAGCGATTGCCATACCAAGTGCCGCAGAAAGCGACGTCGAAGCATGGCCGGCGCCGAACGTGTCGTAGTGCGATTCATCGCGCCGCAGGAAACCACTGATACCGCCATACTGCTTGATAGTCGGCAGCAGATCACGCCGGCCCGTCAGAATTTTATGCGCGTAGGCCTGGTGACCAACGTCCCAGACCAGCCGGTCGCGAGGCGTATCAAAGGCGTAATGAAGCGCCACAGCCAACTCAATCGCGCCCAGGGAGGCGCCGGTGTGGCCGCCAATTCGCGACATCGTTTCCAGAATGTATTGTCGAATTTCATCGGCAACTGGCTGTAACTCTTCCAAAGACAGTCGCCGCAGATCTGCAGGGGAGCTTATGTTTTCAAGAAGATGCATTTGCGCGGTATTGTAGCGTGCTAGTTCAGATTTTTACTACTCACAAAAGTTTCGCGTTCTGATGAGCTCAAGCCTGCGAAAAGACCTCAGGCTCTTTGTGTCGTAAAGTACTCTGCTTCAGTGGCAAAGTCAATGCCTCTTTCTTTCCAAACTAATTCTCTCCGCTGCGCGTCTAACGCCTGTAACCAGGAAGCCCATCCCCGGACCTACATCTTTACCGCAGAAAAAAGCCAAAAAAGGAGTTAGATAAGAAATGATTTTACGAAAAAGTTTGTTAGGTGTCGTCGGCATAATGCTGGCCGCTGGGATGGGCGTTTTCGCTCAAGAATCGCAACCTCAAACACCCTCGACTCACGACGGAACTCTCCAGAGAGAGCGCATCGAGCGGATGGAAAGACGTCGTGAACGCCTGGGAAATCGCGAAGGACGCAGGTCCCGGGAGGCCGGTGAACGCCACCGCGGCATGGGTCGCATGATGCGTGAACTAAACCTCACCGAGGAGCAGCGCCAACAGAGTCGAGCAATCATGCAGCGCCGTCTGGAAAGCACAAAACTTCAGCGTGAAGAATTGTTCAGACTGCGGGAAAAGCGAATTGCGGGTACGTTCACCGCCGATGATGAAGCACGAGCCAGGGCTTTGCATCAGGAAATGCGAACTGCGATGGAAGGTGTTCGAGACGAAATGGCAGGGGTTCTCACCGCAGAGCAGAAAGCCAGGCTCGAAGGATTGAGGAAGGAACGAAAAGAGAGAATCGAACAGCGGATGAAGGAACGCCAGGAGCGTTTGAACAGGAAGCTGTTGTAATCTCAGATGGAATCAATGCTGGACGGCCCGGGTCTTCGAAGAGACGCCGGGCCGTTTGCGTTAGAGACTAGCGAGTTTCGCCCGCACTCTCAACGAACTTACTCAATCGCTCTCGCAAGTCGTCTCGAGCGATTCGAAATGCTGCCAGCCTGACTTGTTCAGTGCCGGCGACTGCTGCGGGATCCGCAATACTCCAATGAACTCGACGCGTAGCCGCTGAAAAGATTGGGCAATTCTGGTTCGCGTTGTCGCATACGGTAATTACGTAATCGAACGGTTCACCTGTGAACTCATCGATCGACTTGGAACGCTGACTTGATATGTCGATGCCAATCTCTCGCATGACCTCGATAGCCTCGGGCCTGACGAAGCTCGGCTCGAGCCCAGCGCTCTCGACGGCAAATGCATTCCCCGCATAGTGACGTAACAGGCCCTCCGCCATCTGACTGCGAGCTGAGTTACCTGTGCAGAGAATCAACACCCGCTGCAATCGCTTTCCACTCATCGCCTACTCCTGAAAACACTCAAGCTACTGCCGATTAGACTCCAGGCCGGAATACTGAATTTCCGAAAACCAACGTGGCTTCAACCATAACGCTACTTTGACTAGCCCAATCAACACGGGAACTTCCACCAGAGGCCCAATAACGGCCGCAAAGGCGACGCCCGAGTTGATGCCGAAAACTGCGACCGCGACGGCGATCGCCAATTCGAAGTTATTACTGGCAGCAGTAAACGATAAGGTTGCCGACCTGGGATAGTCAGCGCCGATTTTCCTACTCAGATAAAAACTCACCAGAAACATCATTACGAAATAGATCAAGAGAGGCACGGTAATGCGCAACACGTCGATCGGCAGGCGCACGATCAGATTGCCCTTGAGACTGAACATGACGAGGATCGTGAAGAGCAGGGCAACGAGCGTCAGTGGACTAATGTGGGGGACAAACACGCTCTCGTACCACCGCTTATTTCTGGCTTTTATTAGCAGAAATCGGGTAAGCATTCCGGCGATGAAGGGAATGCCGAGATAGATGAACACGCTCTTGGCAATCTGGCCGATGCTCACGTGGACGATGCTTCCGTGCAAACCGAAAATCGGTGGCAGAATCGTGATGAAGAACCAGGCATAAAGACTATAGAGCAGCACTTGGAAAATGCTGTTGAAAGCGACCAGACCGGCGGCGTACTCATTGTCGCCGCCGGCTAGCTGATTCCAGACAATCACCATTGCGATGCACCGCGCGAGTCCGATCAAAATCAAGCCCACCATGTATTCGGGGTAGCCGCGCAAGAAGATGATTGCCAGCAGGAACATCAATACCGGTCCGATGATCCAGTTTTGTAAGAGCGACAACGCCAGCACCTTCCAGTTGCGAAAGACCTCACCTAACTCCTCGTAGCGCACCTTGGCCAACGGCGGATACATCATCAGGATTAGGCCGATGGCAATGGGAATATTGGTTGTGCCAACCTGAAACCGTCCAATGAACTTCTCAACCCCAGGATTTAGATATCCGGCGAGAACACCGGCAGCCATAGCCGCAAAAATCCAGGCAGTCAGGAAGCGATCAAGGGACGAAAGTCTCCGGGTCGAGACAGGGTTATCGCGTGTCATATGATTTGTTGATCCAAATCTGCTTAGACTCAGGAGCGCGCAATTTCTGACAGCGGGACCGTCGTACCGCAGCATGCCGCCGGCGCCACTGTTTCAGGCACTCCAAGCTTGGCATCCGCATCGGCGACTCTGTCCCCGCACTCACACGCCGCCGTTTCCGGCAAATTGTCCTTTAGCACAACGAAGACTTCCCACTCATTGCCATCGGGGTCCCGCACCCACGTTTTATCCTGTGTCGCATAGCAACAATTTGTTTGCATCTCGTCACGTGTGATGAGCCCGGCAGCTCCCCACTGTTCGCGAATAGCGAGCACGTCATCCGTCGACGCCACTTGAATGCCAAGATGCGAGAGCGCACCCTTGCCGTTAAATGCCACCTGGTTCAGGGTCAGATTCAAGGGTGGGTTTTGCACGTCGAATTTGGCATAGCCCGTCCTGACCTTGCTGGGCTCGATGTTCAGCATCTTCCGGTAGAACTCCAGACTTGCCTGGATATCTCGAACGTTGAGAGCTAAGTGCGCCTTGAGCGCCTGCACCGTATTTTCTGACTTGCCTTCCATTGTCTTCCTCCTCTATATTTCATATACGCCAAAGCGAATGTGACCCCAGATTACGCTAGACAAACATATCTGTCAAGGCATATGTGACTTTTTTTTTGGAGTTGAGATGGGAACTGAAATCAGGGTGATGACCGCAGAAGATTGGGAACCGGCGCGGGCGATTTATCTCGCCGGCATTGCCACTGGACAGGCGACCTTCGAGACCGAGCCCCCAAGCTGGACTACCTGGAACAGTAACCACTTGCCTGCACCGCGTCTGATAGCCATTTCCGAGGGGAGCCTGGCCGGTTGGGCGGCGCTGAGCCCGGTTTCGAGCCGTCTCGTTTACGCGGGAGTTGCGGAAGTGAGCGTTTATGTAGCCGAACAAATGCGTGGCAGGGGCGTGGGAGGGTTGCTGCTCAAGGGTCTCGTTGAAGGATCTGAGGAGAATGGAATTTGGACGCTGCAGGCGAGCATTTTTCCGGAGAATGCAGCCAGTATTTCGCTGCACCACTCCAGCGGGTTTCGGGAGATTGGCAGGCGGGAGCGCATCGCTAAAATGAACGGCATATGGCGCGATACACATCTTTTTGAAAGACGCAGCAAGGTAGTCGGCGTTGACTAGTTTGAAGCGCAAGATCCGGATAGAAAAAGCGCTCTTTTTGGACGTAAATTAGTCGGTAAAAGAGGAACTCTGAGGCGCTCAAAATCGTAATAGTTAAACCACCAAACAGGTAAATAGATACGCTATGGGCAACAAAGAATATCGCATCGAATTTCTGTTTAAAGCACTCGCGGATCACACTCGTTTGCGCCTGATTAATCTCATCGGAGATGACGAGGTTTGCGTGTGTTTCTTCGTGGAAGTGCTGAAGATCAATCAGCCGAAGATCTCGCGGCATCTTGCTTACTTGCGTCGAGCGGGGGTGGTTGCCGCACGTCGCGAAGGCAAGTGGATTCACTATCGACTGGTTGAGCCGCCAGATCCTCATGCGGCCAACATCTTTCGTGAAGTGCGTGCCGGACTGCCCAACGACCCGGCGATGAAGAGTGATCGTGCCCGACTCGAGAAGATATGCTGTGCGCCGCAACTTCCCGTTCAACTACAGCGAGCGCCGATTCCCACCAGCCTCGTGGCTTAACAAGGTGGCTTAAACAAAAGGGACAGAACAAATGGTTACCGCTATCGAACCACTACTACGTGAACAACTAATCGATCGTCGTCATAAATTGCAGGATGCCGCCAGCGCTTTTCACCGCCCGGCCGAACTGACACGACTGCTGCAGGAGGTTGATGCCGCGTTGCATCGCATGGACATCGGCACGTATGGCTTGTGTGAAGTTTGCCATGATCCGGTCGAGACGGAACGGTTACTCGCAAACCCTTTGGCGCGGTTTTGTCTGGGTGACCTGACTCATAACGAACAGCGTGCCCTCGAAGAAGATCTGGAGTTAGCATCGCAGATCCAAACCGGACTGCTGCCCGCACCTACCCAGAAGATTGATGGTTGGGAAGTTTCTTATCACTACCAACCGGCCGGCGCGGTTAGCGGAGATTACTGTGACTTAATTAAGGGCGAAGATCAGTCGCTGCACTTTGCGCTCGGCGACGTCTCAGGCAAAGGCGTCGCAGCGTCGATGTTGATGGCGCATCTGAATGCCATGTTTAGAACGCTCATTTCGATCAACCTGCCGCTTGAGCAGATGGTCGAACGTGCCAGCCGGGTCTTTTGCGAAAGCACCTTGCCCACGCAATATGCAACTCTGGTTTGTGGTCGCGCCAATACCAGCGGCGAAGTCGAAGTTTGTAATGCCGGCCATGTGCCACCGCTACTGGTTCAGGAAGGCAAGGTAACGAAAATCGCCGCGACCGGTTTGCCGATTGGAGTGTTTTGTACCGAGAGTTTTGCGGTGAATCGAGTTCAGATGAACAAGGGCGACACGTTGTTTCTCTATACCGATGGCCTCTCGGAGAGTTTGGATGGAGGGGGCAATGAGTATGGCGCTGAGCGACTGTCGCAGCTCCTGAACGACAATCGTAGCCTTTCGCCCGACTCGCTAATCTCGCTATGCCGGCACGAGCTGCATAGCTTCGCCGAGGGACGGGTGCCCCGAGATGACTTGACGCTTATGGCGATCAGTCGGACAAAGTAACGGTCAAGAGATACAAAAAAGCAAACGATCCACTAAATACACTAAGTCACACTAACTCTTTTTCGTGCAATTTCGTGTTGTTCGTGGATCGTTCTTCTTTGGCTAAGATAGTGAAAATCAAATTAGGACACTACCTAGGACATAGCCATCCTTGACAATCCGTACCCGCTGATTAGAATGATTTTTCGCTTTGGTAGGCCGGAGATGTGGCCGAGTGGCTGAAGGCGGCGGTTTGCTAAACCGTTAAGGGTCTTAAAAGCCCTTCACAGGTTCGAATCCTGTCATCTCCGCCAGAAATACAGAGGTCAGAGGTCAGCGGCCGGAGGTCAGTCAAAAAGAACCATTCTTACTGACCTCTGACTCCTGACCTCTGACCTCTACTTTTATGACTGTTCGAGTCCGCTTCGCACCATCCCCAACTGGTTACCTGCACATTGGCGCAGCACGCTCGGCGCTTTTCAACTGGCTTTACGCGCAGAAAACCGGCGGCAAGTTTCTGTTGCGCATTGAAGACACTGACCTGCAGCGCTCTACCGACGAATCAACGCGGTCGATCATTGACGGCATGGAATGGTTGGGACTCGCTTACGACGAAGAGATCGTCTTTCAATCCGCCAACGCCGACAAGCATCGCGCTGCCGCTTACAAACTCGTAGATGAGGGCAAGGCGTATCGTGATTTCACGCCCAAGGCCGATCGTGACGATGCTACGATTAAAGAAGGCATCGCCGAACGCGCGCGCGCGCAGTCTGCCGCCGGCACTGATCATCGCAACAATCCTTACCGCGACCTTTCGAAGGAAGAGTCAGACAAACGTGCGGCCACCGGCGAACCTTTTGCCGTCCGTCTGAAGATTGCAACTGCAGGCAAGACGCACTTTCAAGATCTCGTCTTCGGCCCACAAGAGCGCGAATATTCCGAGATTGAAGACCTGGTCCTACTTCGTTCCGATGGTCATCCGCTTTATAACCTCTCGGTCGTGATCGATGACATTGAAATGCGCATCACCCACGTGATTCGCGGCCAGGATCATCTAACAAACACCCACAAACAGGTCCTGCTTTACCAAGCGCTGGGCGCTACCGTACCGCTGTTTGCCCATCTGCCTTTGATTCTGGCGCCGAACAAAGGAAAACTCTCCAAGCGCAAGCATGGTGAAGTAGTTTCCTTAACTACCTATCGGGATCGCGGTTTCATTCCCGCTGCTTTTCGCAATTTTCTGGCGTTGCTCGGCTGGGCCCCACCCGACGGCAAGGAAGTCCTTTCGGTGGACGAACTAGTGCAGCAGTTTTCTTTAGAGCACATCCATCGCTCGCCTGCAGTTTTCAACTTTCAGGAAAACGACCCGCGTCACTGGACCGACGAAAAGGCGCTTTGGATGAACGCCGAGTACATTCGCACCATGCCGGTTGCGGAGTTGCTGCCGATGGTGAAGGCTGAGTTGCGCGCCAACAAGCTCTGGCGCGACGAGTATGACGATGACGACCGCGAGTGGTTATTGAAAACATTGGATCTGATTCGCCAGCGATTTTTCACTTTGAAGGATTTCTCCGGACAGGGCCGCGCCTATTTCTCCGACGACTTTGATTTTGATGAAGCTGCTGTTAACAAAAACCTGCGCAAGGACCCGCGGCTAAAGGAACTCCTGCCGGCTCTCGCTGACAGTCTGGAAGCGACGGACCCGTTCACAGCAGAAACTGCTGAGGCTGCGCTGCGGAAGGTCGCCGAGGAAAAGGATGTTAAGGCCGGACTGCTAATCAACGGGTCGCGTACGATGCTTACCGGCCAGGCAGTCGGTCCTTCGATGTTTGAGGTGTTTGAGATTCTTGGACAAAAGCGTTCTGTTGAAAGACTGCGCAGTGGAGTACCATGGTTCGACGCCATGAACGCGCTGGGCGACGTTTAGACTTTTTTGGAGTGCGGTGACCTGTCACCGCTTTGGTCTGCGGCGACTTGGCGCCGCAACCCCGCGAATAAATGACATCCTCAAATGGTCGCGACAGGTCGCGACGGAGAAAAGCGGTGACAGGTCACCGCACTCCAAAAAGTTCGCCGAGAGGAACGACGATGATGATTAAGAGATTACTAATTGCCGCCATGGTTTTGACCGCCAGTTCGGCAGCGCCGGCACAAAACAGCAATTCCTCTCAAACTGTTCGCCCACGCACCACCGCATCGCCGTCAACTCCTAAAGCCGGCGACTCGCAAAAAGCCACGGATGTACAGCAACCGACTACTACGAAGCAGACGCCCCGGCATACTGAGATCAAACCAAAAGTTGCAACATCGGAAACGCCCGGTTCGCAAAGTGTCGTCGCCGCATTCAACGAATTGATCAACGGCATCCGGCATGCGGACGTTAAGGCGGTAACGAATGTTTATTTTAATTCGCCACGCTTGATACTTTTCAATAGCAATGGGACCGTCACAAAGGGCTGGGATCAGATGCGCCTGAATCGTGAGAGTTCATACCCCGACATGAAAGATGTGAAGCTGGACATTCGCGATCTCTCGATCACCATGCTCGGACGCGATGGTGCAGTGGTGAGTTGTTTGTGGACCCAGTCGCAAACGTTCAAAGGCGAGCCTGAGACAGCCACGGGTCGAATGACCCTGGTCTTCAAACGTGTGGGAAAAGATTGGAAGGCGATCCACCTGCACACATCACCAGACCGGCCGGATCCATCGCGCGTACTTCCTTCTGAGCAGCCGCCTGCGGCAACACCGTCACCCACGCAAAACCCATAACTCTTTTTATGGAGTACGCCGGCAGAGCGAAGCGGCGACGGCGTTTTGGATTGTATCTGCAAAAATCTAAAGGGGTGTCGCGCTGCGCTTGCCCCCGCACTCCAAAGTCTAGCGAATTAGCCTGGGGAGTTTCAGTAAGCCCAGGACCCGTCCAACAGCAATTCCTCCGAGAATACAAAGAAACGGAAAGACCTCGACCAGGTAGCGTGGTTCGGGATTCTCAAGCGAGGCGAAGAAACCAACCCTCAGGAAAATCATTAGCGCTGCCAACAACACCCAAAGACGCGCACTGAAGGTTCGCGTTTGCCACAAGAACCAGCCGCCCGCGATTCCAAGCAACGAATAAACCAGGGTCAGGGCAGCAAAGAGCGGCAGAAAATATTGTTGGTGGATGTGGTAGTCGAGATCCTCGAGCGGAAGGAGTTGACCCTGGAACGGGTAATAGTCAGAGTGAGTATCGAACCAAAGCGAGTGAGCACGCTTGAGTGGCAGCCAAACGTAATAACGAAACGGATGGCGGGCGATACGCTCACTAGCTATCTGTGCGAAACCTGCATCAATCTCCGGGGTCATCTCAACCGATTGATCTGTGGTTTCATCGGCGGGCGCATTTTCGTCAGTCTGATCTGCTTCGTCGCCTTTCTCATCTTCCTCGTCACCGCTTGATTCGTCGGTTTGATCGCCGGATTCGCTTTTATCAGCCTCACCTTTTTCGCTCTGCTGCGACTCTTCCAGACCGGGCAGCTTTTTGGAATCCGGTTCATCAGCAAAGAGCTCAGGCTCTTCAGAAGGATGGTTATATTTTTCAAGCAAATCGCTCACGCGCTGCTTTTCTTCAGGAGAATCAAAGGCGCGGTTGGGGATATTGGCTGGCTTGATCGGGCCGGCATCGAGCAACCAAATTGTTGAACCGATATAGCGCGGGTCGTCAATCCACGTGCGCACCCAGGTTAGGTATCCGCGCGGAACAAATTCGCCGGGCATCTCAGCGTGCGCCGGAGAAAGCGGCTGGAAAAGGTGAAACACGCGATAGTTCCGAATCGCCCATGGCACTAACACCAGACAAAACGCCAGGGAGAAGACCGCGCCGAGATAAGTTGTTCGCGCTGTCCGGTACAAAATCTCTTCCCGCGGCTTGTTTAACTTCACCTCACCGGTGCGGCCGAGCGTGGCCACTACCAGCGTAAGCCCGAGCGCCAGGGCGAATAGTCCGCTGTCTGGACGAAACAGCACAGCCACGCCGGCGAGCAATCCGGTTGCGAGCCACAGCCACAATGACTTCCTCTGATTCTTTGTTTTAAGCGCCAGCGTTGCGGTCAAACACATACCGGCCGCAAAGAACATCGTGGGTGTTTCAGAGAGGATCGTTGCCACGTAAATCGTGGTGAACGGGCAAACTGCAGCAAGCGCGAGTGCGGCGATCGAGCTGCGCCGCTTCCGACTCTCTTCGGGCTCCCAAAAGAACGCAACCAGCGCGATCATGGCGCACGTCGCAGTATCCATCAGCGCCTGAACAATGCGAGCGGCTGTCTTGCCGTTGTTATCAGAGAGTGAATAGACCCCGGCGAGGAAAAGCGGATAACCCGGCATCCGTATCAACGATGGCGCGAAGGGTGGTTCGGTATCGTGAGAATAGACATGCCGTTCGAGCACGTTACGCGCCATCTGATCGTAGACTCTACCGTCGTCAGGCGCGTCATTCGGCAGCGCGCGAGCAATGGCAACGCGAAAGGAAAACGCCGCGAAAAGGAGCAGCGCATAAACGAGCACTCTGTCCCGCTTACCGTTTCGTTTGCGATCCCGCTTGCCGGCGCGTCGATCTTCCCTCGTGTTCTTCCGCTTGTTTGCCATCAAGTCAACTTTCGCGCTTCGCGCTCATTGCGGGCGGGACGCCCGCGCTCCCAGCAAATCGCTTGAACGGTACCCTTCGCTCCTTGCCCTTTGCGCTTTGCGCTCACGGCTGTGCTTCGGCCGTCGCTTTTCGATCAAGCTTACCCCAGCCCACCGTTGATCCCCGCGCCGCCACGGCCACTGATTTGATCATGACGTAGTACATCACCTGGCGGTAACAGAAGCGCTGCAGGAAAAGCCACCAGAGTAGGCGCCAGTGTTCTTTCTTTTCCAGCAGGAAGGCAAAGCCGGCGGCCACCCAGTCAATGGCCAGGAATAGAGCGTAATAAAACAGCACCTGTCTCAGCGCTGTCGACGAATAGCCTACAGGCTGTTGCAACCGATCCAGTCCGGCGACCAGCAACGTATAAACGAGCATCAGATCCATCACTGGCGAAATGAGTGGAAACAAAATCTGAAATATCCAGACATTCGGCAGGGCTATGAATCCAAGCGCACCGTAGCGTGGACGAAACAAAGCGTCGATGTGTTTGCGCATACACTGCAAGGTGCCAAAGGCCCAGCGGAATCGCTGCTTCGCGAGGGACCGAAGTCGATCCGGAGCCTCGGTCCAGGCAATCGCGTCTTCCTCGTAACCTATGTTGTGACCCATGCGACGGATACTCAGTGTCAGATCCTGATCCTCGGCCAGGGTGTCAGACTGGAAGCCTCCGGCTTGCTCGATCAGTCCGCGCCGCCACGCGCCCACGGCTCCCGGCACTACGGTAATGCAATTCAGGCTCGCGAAAGCGCGCCGATCCATATTTTGGGACGTGATGTATTCAAGCGCTTGCCAACGAGTAACAATATTTATGCGATTGCCAACCTTGGCGTTGCCGGCTACCGCTCCCATCTTCGGATCGTAAAAACGATGGGCCAGCGCGCCGATGGTCTGCGGCGCAAACAATGTGTCAGCGTCAAGCGCGATCACTATTTCGCCCCTGGCGTACCGCAGTCCCACGTTGAGCGCAGCGGCTTTGCCTCCGGCAGATGCCGAGAGCAACCTGACTCGCCGATTACCGGAGAAGTTTTCATTGACGATTTCGCTCGTCCTGTCCACCGACCCATCATCGACAACGATGATCTCGTATTCGTCATAGTGCGAGGCCAGCAAACTATTTATCGTATTCTTGATCACGAGTTCTTCGTTGTAGGCGGGCACGAGTACCGAAACGAAGGGTGCGTACGCCTCTCCCGCATGCGCGCGTTGCCGGTGCCGTGAACGAAACCATTGCCCCAATGCCAGCGTGCCGATGAAAATCAGCCGACCCAGGCCCAACGCGATGCCAATCACAAATACCCACTGAAGAATCCAGCCTACAGTGGAAAGGAAAAAGAAAGAGACAGCGTTGGACCTGGTCATTACGCGTTCCCTTGGCGGAATCAACGGCATCACCTGATCTCTCGACAGCCCGGCCAACTCAGAAACAGGCACGAAGCGAAACCCACGGGAGCGCAATTCGTGAATTAGTTTGGGCAGCGCGGCGACGGTCGCGACGCGATCACCGCCAGAGTCATGCAGCAATACAACTTGTCCGCGAGTTTCCGGATTGTTGTCCGCGACGCGCTGCAGCGTGCGATCCACAATCTCATCAGCGGTCACCGGCAGTTCCCAATCATCAGGGTCGATTCGCACCCCCACCATTAAGTAACCGAGTTTTTGCGCCTGGTAAGCCGGCTCCACTTCCTGAGGCTTGTCCGCTTCGGCATCACCGAAATACGGAGGACGAAAGAGGACTGTGGATCTCCCAGTCTCCGATTCAATCAGGCGCTGCGTAGCGTTCAGTTCGAGATCAGTTAGCGATATGGGTATTTCGCCGAGGTTAGGATGCGTATAAGTGTGGTTGCCAATCTCGTGACCTTCGTTGACCAGACGGCGCATCAGGTCAGGATAAGCCTGGCCGTTTTTCCCGATAATGAAGAAGGTGGCGGGCACTTGTTCCTGTTTGAGAATGTCGAGGATTGCCGGCGTCCACTTTGGATCAGGACCGTCGTCAAACGTTAGTGCGATCAGTCCGGGACGGTCACCCTCGCGCTGAATAACATACGACGAAGGGATCGCGACAAAGTCTTCGTTGTGCACGTATCCGTCGGCGGCGTCGATGTCCAAATTGCGCCAGCCATCCTGCGGTCGCGAGACGACTTTCAGTATTTCGCCGGTGCCTTCGAAATCAACCTGGTAACCGTAGACGATTCTTTTTAGAGCATCCGCCGACGTGGACGGCGTCGCTCCGAGTAATGACCAAACTGAAGGATCCTCAGAACCCAAACGCCAGATCGCGAAACCGGCCGGCCGGAAACCGCTCGCGGCGCGCATTTGGTTGTAGGCTGTGACCGCATCAAGAAACCAGACGCTGTGGTGCGTTTCATTCTCATCGTCGTAGTCGAAGGTTGGCGTGCGCGAGGTTGAGTCAAAAATAATCTTCGCTTCCGAGTCACGCGCAGAGATGACGGCCTCCTGAAAGGTAAGCTCCTCTGCCTCCGTTTTGCCTTCGGTCCAATCGTAGCCGTAGTTTCCCAGCGCGACGATCGTCCTTGACGGCTCAAGATCCTGCATTCGTTTGACGAGGTTGCCTTCATACCAATCCTGCCCAGCTACTGTTCCCGGATCGCTTCCCACGTAATGCTGGTCATAAGCCATCAGCATCGTGTAATCATTTGCGGCAGCGTAACTCTTGTAATTCCAGTCCGGATCGTCAAAAGGGACTGCCTGCACAACGAGCAAGCCTTTGGGCGCGAAGGCGGCGTGCAACTCCTGAACGAAAGTCAACAGAGCCGGCTGCGTCGCCGGAGTTGGCTCTTCAAAATCAACGCAGAGACCGGCAAACTTATTCGTCTCAACAAAGTCGGTCAGCGCGGTGATCAACTTTTGGCGGCTCGCCTCGTCGCCAATAGCTTTCGCCAAAAGTTCAGGGTTCCACTTTTCGTCGATCAGGTTTTGCACCATCGGGATAACCTGAACCTGCGGACGCGTCAGGCGAATCCAGTTGAGTGCGGGAGCGTCGACGTCGGTCGCTAAAGGATTCGCGTCGTTGTCCTGCAAGTGAGACCACTCGGCGATTACCCAATCCATGTGCTCGAGGTTTCGTTTCAGTGACTCATAACTTGATTCGTCCCAATTGATGTAAAAACCAATCGAGAGAGGCCGCGAGCTGGGAACCACAGGAGGGGGCAGTGCGGGCGGCGGCGGCACAACTGCAGTGTGCGATCGCCTTTTGGCAGGCAATACTCGTGGAGTAGCGGCCAGCGCGCGTTGCAATTCCGCCTGGGCTCTTTTTGCTTTTTGCTGACTGGGGTTGGCAGGAGCGGGTAACGCTTTGGGCTTTATGTCGACCGTATGCGGCAAGCTCGCGACGGGGCGGATGTTGAAACTGGGAAGCGCAGGATTAACGAGAACACTGGCGATGAGTATTGCGGCGAGGCTGGTGACAACAATCGCCAAAGCCATCCAGGTGCGGCGCACTCGCTTCCAACGGCGGCCCGCGGGATCGTAGAACACGGGGGAATCAGCGGATGACAACGAAAGACTCTCCTGATTGTGTTGAAGAATTCTAATCTCTCACCGCACTCAATTGTGGTCAAGCGAATGAGAGGGGCAAGCCCACCTTCCCAACCTGAGAGACGTTCATCGCGGCTCGGTGACTTCAACCTTAAAAGCCTTTCAATCGACGATCAGTGACTCAAACCTCATCAAGCTCGAGGTTTGGAAGGTGGGCTTGCCCCCGCTCCTTAAGTTGTAAGCAATCGCGACGTGACCGGCGTACTCCAAAATAGTGAAGCCGCCTACGCTTGCGCGCCGGCGGCTTCCGGTGAACTGTTGGGATTGGCCTGAGGCTGACTGTCGTGCCTTCCTGAAAAGGAGGGGCACTACGCAGTAAGACGACTGAACCTAAATCCTAACTAGTTAACAATAGGTTCAGAGGTCAGGCCGCAGCCACCTCACTGTGATAAAAACTCATATTTTAGAATCACCTCCTTTCCAGTGTTGCGGTGATAATAAAATAGAAGCGATCAAGCGTCAATCGAATTTTCAAGCTCTCCTTGGAGTGCGCCGCCTTGTCGGCGCTTTGGCCAGCGGCGGCCCGGCGCCGCTTCTTTCTGTTACTTTCAACGAACAATCGCCTCGTAACTGATATAGGGCCAAAGCGCCGACAAGGCGGCGCACTCCAAGGAGTTGAATGCTTACATGGTCTCGTATTGTCGCCCCGCCGAGTAGACCCTCCACGGATGTTCAATGCCAAAAAAATACGCGAGCTCGCGGTAATCTTCACAGTCGTGAATTACGAAGTCGGCGAGTTTTCCGGATTCGAGTGACCCAATTTGACTCCCGCGATTCAGCGAGTAAGCGGCGTTAACTGTTGCGGCTGAGATCGATTCTGCCGGAGTCATCTTCATATGAGTAGACGCCAGCGAAAGAATCATGGTCATTGCCGGGGTCGGTGACGATCCGGGATTGAAATCGGTGGCGAGCACGATGTCCAGTCCGGCATCGATCATCTCGCGCGCCGCCGGATATCGACTCGATCCGAGCGCGTAGACCGAACCCGGCAACAACACCGGTTGCACTCCGGCCGACAGCAGCGCCGCGATTCCTTCCGCGTCGGTGTGTTCAAGGTGATCGGCTGTTACCGTTCGCAGCTCGGCCGCCAACTTTGCGCCTCCTGAAAGCGAGAGCTGGTCGGCGTGCATCCGGAGTCCCAGCCCGTGGGATCGTGCCGCCGATAGAATGTTCCGCGATTCATTTGCAGTAAAAACCCTTTCTTCGCAGAAGACGTCGCAAAACTCCGCCAACTTCTCGGCGGCCACCCGCGGCAACATCTCAGCGACCAATAACGAAATATATTGCCCTCGCCGGGATTTGTATTCAGGTGGAATGTCGTGGGCGCCCAGGAAAGTGGGTACGTAGCTAAGTGGAGTCTCGGCGTCAAGACGCTGGATTGCGCGCAGGATCTTCAGCTCATCTTCGAGCGTTAAGCCATAGCCAGATTTGGCTTCAACCGTTGTCGTGCCGGTGCGCAGAAACCAATCGGCGTAGCGCTTTCCGGCCGCGACGAGTTCATCCAGCGTCGCTTCGCGCGTAGCTCGCACGGTCGATTGAATGCCACCGCCGCGCGCGGCAATCTCCTGGTACGTCGCCCCACTGGCACGCTCTTCAAACTCATCCGCGCGTGTTCCCGCGAAGACGGGATGTGTATGCGCGTCGACAAAACCCGGCAGCACCAGGCGATCACCGGCGTCGACAACTTCGCAGTCAGCGCCAATCAGCGGCTCGATATCAGCACGCGAACCAACTCGCGTTATTCGTTCGCCGTGAATCAACATCGCACCGTCTGCGATGATCGACAGCTCACGCAACTCCGGGCCAGTTCGCGGACGCGCCGGCCCGGCAACGGTTACGAGTTGTGAGCAGTTAACAACGGCGAGCGAACTTGCCAAATTAGAACCCACTTGTAGTTATTTCGCGCCCCGCCTGGCTATTCTTTGTACAACGCCGCTCCGGCAACCGTTGCGATGCCGTACTCCACCAAACCCCAAATCAGGCTCAAGACTGTATCGCCGGTCGAAATTCCGAAAAACACCAGGAAAAGGACCCCGACGAAGAAGTAGATGCCAAACCAGGCAAAGAGGGCGGCGAGGATCGCTGTCTTCACACCCGGTCCAAAGCGCGGGCGAATTGCGGCGTAGCCCAACACAATGACGATACCCAAAACAAACGTCAGCGCCACCACGATGCCGATCTGTCCGCCGGTGGGATCCTTGAAGTTATGTGCGACGTTGAATGCTTTCATATGCTCGGCCAACACCACGGCGTTCAGCAAAAACTCGCCGATGTTTAGTACCAGGCCGCAGACGAGGCCACCAAGAATCACGCGTCCGAAGTTAATCTTATTCATTTCAGGCTCCTTTTCGGGGGTTTAGGAATCCAAATCGCGCTTTCACCGCAGGATTTATCACAGGATTGATTTGAAGGCCAGCGTTATTGGGCTGACGCAGAGTCCTTCGCCGGCTTGCGCAGTCGATAAAGGGCAACTCCAATAGCGTTGGCAGCTACCACCACAACGATAATCTTGGCGGCAAACAGCAGATGGCTGTCGACTGGAGTTATCGGAATCAACGTGAAGAAACCGGCTACCACCGACACCACAAAACCCGACACCGCTGCTACCTTGAGCCAGAGCGGCGCCTTGACGCCGAAGCGTTTGATCGCCACCAGCGGAATCGCGAACAGCACCATGTAGATCAGGCCGTAGAAAGTTGTAGCAGCGTTATCCTGTAACTGAAACGCCTCTTGTTCGTTCACGCCGATCAAACTCGCGAGGCTGAAGGCGAGCGTTATCAAGCCCACAAAGAGAATCGAATTCACTGGCGTGCGATGACGCTTATGTAAACGCGCAAACCAGGCAGGCAACAGGTTGTCCCAGCCTGCAACCATCGGTAGACGCGTGTTGCCCGCAAAGTAAATACTCATCAAGGCTATCTGTCGCGCCGCGATGCCAAAAATGGTGACCGATACGAGGATTGATGCCCAGCCAAATGAACCGAACGCAAGACTGAGCGCCTGCGGAATAGGTCCGATTAGATCGATTTTGTCGTGAGGGACAAACGCCATATACGACGCCGTTCCCAGGATGAACATCAGCGCGATGATTGGCGCCGAGATAATGACTGAGCGGCTGATGTTTCGCGCGGGCGCGCGGCATTCGCCCGCAAGAATCGCGATGTATTCGAAGCCTGAGAGAGCGCCAACGGCAAGTTTGCTGAAGACGTTCATGTTGTAGGCTTTCAACTCCGGAAAGCTGGTCGAAAACGGGTGGTAGTTAGCGAGCGTGCCCCGCCCGGCGGTGATGAACGGCAGCAGGATCAGGGTTGCAAATGTAACCAGTAAAAAGGCGCCACCGAAATTCTGCACCCACTTGCCGAGCATTAAGCCTCGCCTCGACGCCGCGATCATCATGACCATTAACAGGGTGCAGATGACCGTGGTCATCAGCCTGTTCTCGAGCATCCAGTGGGCGCGTGGCCCGATCGCGTAAACAATAGTTCTCTTGATGATCAGTCCGATGCCTGACATTACCAGGACACCAAAGATCCAGAGGTTCCATGCCACCATGAACGCAACGAAATCGTTAAACGCCAGCTTGGCCCACTGATAAATACCGCCTTCCAAAGGCATCAAGCGATTGAGAAAAATGACAACGGCGGCCAGCGGCAGGTAAAAGGTGACAATGGCAAGCAACCAAAAAAACGTTTGGTCAGTGCCGAGCTTGGCTGCCCAACCTACCCAAATCGTTCCCACTACAAAAACGATCTGGGTCAGAACGAGATCAAAGAGACCAAGTTCCTTTTTTAAGACGCCACTGCGCTGCTCAACGTCTCGTTCGAGATCGGCAAGCTCCGTCGGCAGGTTTGATTTGGTATCAGTGGCCAAGATCGAATCGCTCAAGCAAGAGTTGCGTCAGGTTTTTGAAGATCGCAAAGAGCCTGTTTCAAGAAGAAAATCAACAGGTCCGAAGGACCGGAAGCTAGTGGCCCCGGGCGTGAGCCCGGGGTAACCGTAGAAAATGCCCTGAGCCCCGAAGGGGCGACAGGATCTTGGTCGCGCTGCTGTCTCAGCCAACATCTGCCGCCCCTCCAGGGCTCAGATTACTTATTGACTTGGTTACCCCGGGCTAACGCCGCGGGGCTACTATCTTCCGCTCCTTCGGAGCTCGTTGAACTCATGCACTCGACGTGTGGTCATGCACAATTCGCCAGCCTTGTCTGGTCTTTCTGAAGATCAAAGTAAATGTCCCATGCGGCTCATCTTTCGCCCGTTGCAGATGCCAGCGGCCCAGGGCGATGGCTGCGTCGTTTCCAATAGGGGTGATTTCCAGGTCCGAAAAAGTCAGCGTGCCCATTTTCTCACGCGAGTCGTAACTCTTCTTGTAATGGTCGAGAACGGTTTGCCAGCCTCGCGTTAAGTTATCCCCGGAAACGAAGATCGTTTCTTCAGACCGCCAGTATCCGGCCATGTAACCTTCAATGTCTCCGCGATTCCAGGCATCGACCTGCGCGTCGAGCACAGCACGAACGGCCGTGATGATTCGATTGCTTTGCTTCTTTGAGTCTGCTGCACTCCTGGCGGATATCGACAGTGGACAAATCGCAAACAGCAGGAGTGCGACCAGGAGCCGGCGGTGCCACATGCTTCGATTCCTTTTGCGGAGTTGGATGTTGATTAGCGGCGACGACTATACGAGTAGTTAGTAGGTGAGGACAAGCATTTCAATTCTGCCAGGTAAACCAAGAGCGGGGGCAAGCCCGCCTTCCTGACCCTGAGCTACTCGATCCTGCGTGGGGCGACACCGATGAAAGCCTTTCAAGGTAGAAATAAGCGGCAGTTGAGTAGTCTCGCAGGTTGGGAAGGCGGGCTTGCCCCCGCTCTTTCAGTCACCGGAAACATCTATTCGAAGTAACGATAATGCCCGATGATCTTCCATGCTAGCAGCACATCCTCAACCCGCGCGCCGGCGCCGATGTTGTGTACTACCAGGCAGTGCTTGTCCGGTTCAGACCAGAGGTTAGTCATAACTCCGATGTGTTCGACGCCGTCGCTGAGTTCCCAGGCCACTACGTCGCCGGGTAGATAATCAGCGCGGTTATCGGAGATGGGCAGAGACTTGTTCTGACGATCGAAATAGGTGGTGAGGTTCAGGACCCGGCGGTGATCGATGTTGGTATCAGTTCCCCGGGCTCCCCATTTTCTTGGATACTCGGCCCACGCGAGCTTCATGTCATCGTGAACTTCCTTTTGCAGGTCGATACCCGCTTTGCGAAAAGCTCGCACTACGACATCCGAACAAACGCCGGTGTCGCTCGGCACGTCGCCGTTTGGATAATCGAGCCTGACGTATGAGGGATCGTAGCCGGTGGTGACTTTGCTTTGCTCAACTGCCCCGTCGATGAACTGTTTAAGTTGAGGTGAAGACTTTTGCGGTAAGGGCCGGGCTACAGACGACGGCGGTATTGCCTCTGCTGATCTGCTGGTCGCAAACTGACGTTGACAACTGCCGGCAGTGATCGCCAGCAAGAAGATAGCCAACAGGGCTTGCCGTTGCCTGTAACTCCGGGGTTCGCGTTCAGTCTGCATACTTCTTTAACCAGTTTCTCACGTGTTCGCGCATTGCCGGCACCATTTCATGGGCCGCGTCGTAGCTTTTGAATTCGACATTCTCAGCGCGCAACCGCAATCGCTCCTCATAATCCGCGACGCGTGACGGCGGATAATACTCGTCGCGCGTTCCGGTAAGATGCAGCACGGCGGCTTTAGTTGGCTGGTAGCTTTTGCTCGTCTCCCAATCTCCCGGGATGCCACCACAGATTCCAATCACACCGCGCAGGATATCCGGATGCGTGAACGCAAAGCGGTAATCGAGCGCGCACGTTTGCGAGAAACCAAGCAGGAAGATGCGATCCGGATTAGCGACGCCTTCTTCGGTTAGCGTCGTTATCAAGTCCAGCAAAGCCTGGTGATGAATCGCAACCGAATCTTCCGGATGAAAGTTTGTGAGCCAGCCAAAACCGAAACGCAAAGGGCCGCCCGGTTCTTTCGGTTCCTTCATGTGCTGATGAAAGCCCTGTAGCGAGGCGATTGCGAAACCGTCGGGCGCCAAAGCCAGCGCCTCACGCATCATCTGTCGCTTGTTCGCGCCATAACCGTGCAGCGCGATCAACAGCGGCGCCGGAATATCGGTTGGTTTGTGGACATCATAGTAAAGACGCGTTGCCGCCGAAAGAGTGCGTTCCTCGGCGAGAGGCTGGTTGGAGTCGGGGCTGCTCATTAGCGAGAGTTTATAACAGAGATGCTGCTTCGTTGCATTCGCTTCTAATGAAAGTTACGATGTTTTCAAACAGCTATCGTCCAATACGACCGAAAGCGAAGAGAGGTGTGCGATGAAATTTCCTGGCGGATTTAACATTCAGCAGATGATGAAGCAGGCGCAGGTGATGCAGGAGAAGATGTCGAAAGAGATGGAAGAACTGCGCACTGAAGCTTCAGCCGGTGGCGGCGTGGTGACTGTGGAGATGAAAGGGAATCATGAAATCGTGTCGCTGAAAATCGATCCGGAAGCCGTCAAGGAAGGCGACGTCGAGATGCTGCAGGACATGATCCTGGCCGCCATTAACGAAGCGAACCGCAAAGTTGACGAAGCAATGAAGGGTAAACTTGGCGGGATGTTGCCTCCGGGATTAGGTGGCCTACTCGGTTAACCGTTGAGTCTCCATTTTGGTCTTTGGCCTTGGGTCTTTGAACTTTGAGGTTCCTGCTAAGACCAAAGACCGAAGACCGAAGACCAAATTCAAATGTTAGAATACGCCGAGCCCGTCACCAAACTCATCGACGAACTGAAACGACTGCCGAGTATCGGGCACAAGTCTGCGCAGCGGCTCGCGTTTCACATCATGCGGACGCCCGACAACGAACTCGAGCGGCTGATCACAGCTATACTCGAAGTAAAGCAGCGCATCGTCTTCTGCCCGATCTGTAACAACCTCACGGACATTGAGCCTTGTCGCATCTGTGCCTCAACTAATCGTGATCATTCCGTCATCTGTGTGGTCGAGGAACCTCATAGCCTTGTCGCTGTCGAGAAGACCCGCAGCTTCAAAGGCGTCTATCACGTGCTTCACGGCAGTCTCTCTCCGGTTCGTCACATTGGTCCGAACGAACTTCATCTCGCAAACCTGCTGCCGCGTCTTAAGCCGGAGAACAACGATGGGGTGGAAGTGACGGAAGTAATTCTGGCGACCAACCCCACCACCGAAGGCGAAGCGACCGCAAACTATATCGGCCGCCTGCTCAAGCCACTCGGCCTGCGCGTTACCCGCATCGCGATGGGTATGCCGGTGGGAAGTGATTTGGAATATGTTGATGAAGTGACGATGGATAAGGCGCTCGCCAACAGACACGAAATCTAGAAAAGAACAGAAGGCAGTAGGCAGTAGGCAGTAGTTGGACTTAGGTCTTTGGACTTAGGTCTTTGGACTTAGGCCTTTGAATTTTTAGTTTGCTAAGACCAAAGTCCAAAGACCCAAGACCATCTTTTCAAAAGCGAACGTGCTCAACCGGCACATCCTTTTTGCAATCGCTACACTCATCGCCTTCGTCGTACATGAGGGCATCAAACTCCACCAATGATCTGATCGGCACGGCGCCGAGTTTATCCGTCGCCGAAGTGAAGCGAACTATGGCGCCGCAGCCGATCACCGGCGCGCCGAGTTCCTTCACCAGCGCATCAGTCTCCTCGATCGCCGCGCCGCTGCGGATTATGTCGTCGACCATGATGCAGGGATTCACTTCACCCTTATTTATGTATTGCCGAAACCTGCGCTTGTCGGCTTCCTGCTCAGCCCAGTAAATCTGCTGGGCACTCAGTGCATCACGCACGCCGAAAGCGACTGGGATGCCGCCTGAGCTGGGGCTGACAATGGCGACCTTCGGCAGTTGGCTCGAGATATCGCGATCCACGCGAAACTTTCTGCTCAGCGCTACCGCAAGCACGCGCGCAGTATCGTAATAACGAAAAGCCAGCGGCATTTGAAAGTAATGTGGTGAATGCTTGCCGTTGGGGTAAACGAAGTGGCCTTCACGAAAAGCGCCGGTGCGCTTCAGAATCTGCATCACAGCGTCCGACGACGGAATCAGATCTACCATTTTATGCTCCAGAAGTAAGGGATGAGTGCTGAGTACTGAGTCCTGAGTTCTGAGTCAATCGACGGGGAAGTCCACTGCTCAGTACTCAGTACTCATCACTCAGTACTTTTGTTTTCCCGAACAGCATACATCAACCCGGTCGCCTTGCTCCATCATTCAGCGCGCGTTTTACGAGCGCCGACTGATCCAGCGGTAACCCCGTAGGAAATTCGCCCGGAAAAAACCATACGGCTTCCTGAATTTCAATATTAAGCCGGTCCGGAGTTCCCAGCGCCTGGGCAATGAAGACTATTTCCACCTGCTTCGGCTTTTTGAACGCCCGTACAGTAAACAATTTCAACTGCTCGACCTCGAGCCCGATCTCCTCGCGCAACTCACGTCGCAATCCTTCCTCCACCTGTTCACCACGCTCAATAAAACCGCCGGGCAGCCCCCAACCGGAGCCGGGACGAAAGCGGTGTTTGAGTAGCAATACGCGACCGCTACTGTCAGTGATGACCGCGGCGGCGGTTATCGCAAATCGCGGATGAGAAAATCTGACGGTCCAGCGCCGCAGTGCTTTTGGTGCGCGGCGCCAGATCGCTCCGAGTAGATCGTTCAGCATTTAGATTCTCAGAATAGCACGAGTCGATTGACGCGGATTTACCCGACTCTGTAAGATTCGAAGTGGAATTTCACAATAAACCTTTCGGGCGAAAGCTAAACAGCCGTCATGACAGCAACTGCATCCGAAGCAAGCTCGAGCGAGCCCGCCGCAGCTACCGCCGCAAGTGCACCGCTACCGAAGCGAATTACGAACGCGCAAACGGTATGCAACGAGAAGAACGCGAAGGGAAAACTCTGCAACGGTCATCTCAAGCAGCTTCGCACTGCGGGCGAAGCATCCGAAGTTCATCTACGCGGCGACGACGTGCTTTCAAAGTGTCAGACCTGCGGCACGCTTTACATGGGTCCGCCTTTGGGACACGTGCGCGATCCAAACAAGCAAACTCGTTTTGTTGAAGCGGAGCTATCCGCGTTGCTGCAAGCCGCAGGCGGCTCCCTGCCGATTATCAAGAAGGACGCGAGAGGCGTGTTTGTGATGGAGACCACCGGCCACGCTCCCGAAGCGGCCAAGCCGGCAGCTGCTCCCGCAGCCAAGGCAGCAGCACCTGCCGCCGCTGCGAAGCCCACTGCCGCAACACCAGCACCAAAACCTGCAGCGCCTAAAGCCGGAGCGGAGCCCGATCGAAAGTTGAATAAACGATCAACTTATGCGGGCGTAGTCGATACGGGTCCGGTTGCCGGTGAAACTTTTGAACAAAAAGTAGCGCGGCTGAAAGCGGTATCGGCAGCCGCCAAGCAGCGTGCTGAAGCGGGCGGAGAGCAAACAGCGCCACCGGCTGCAGCCGATGCTCCGGTTGTGAGCGCGGCTCCGGAGTCAGCGATGACGCCGCCTCCCGAGTCTGATGCTCCAGCGCAAGTTACCTCAGCGCCAGTCGAGACTCACAAACCGACAGGCCAGGCCGACCGCACGTTGATGATTAGGTCGACTTACTGCGGTGTCGTGGACACAGGTCCGGTTGCCGGTGAAACTTTCGAACAGAAGGTGGAACGGCTGCGAGCGGTTGCGGCAGCTGCGAAACAACGAGCCGACGGCGGGTGATGCGGATTTATCCACAGATTCCGCAGATTCCCCGAAAAATCAACCCAAAAAAAGAGATCCACGAAGTTCAGGCAAAACTACCATAATGATTTTTCGCGCTATTTTTTTCTTGGATCGCATCTGTGTAATCTGCGTAATCTGCGGATTAATCTTCCGTCAAGCCAGAGCGGCGCGTTGTCGTCTGCGCCTCGCTTCCATCAGCATGTGACAAACCACCGCGACAACGATTATCCCGCCTCCAACCAGCGCCCACTGCGTTGGTCGCTCGTGCAAAACCGCAAACACCCAGATTGGATTCAGCACCGGCTCGATATAGCCAACGATTCCGGCGTCCAGTGAGCGCACGCCGCGCGCCATCGCAGCAGTGAAGAGCGTATACGCCAGCCCAATCTGCACTACACCCAGATAGATCACGCTGAGGGCATCATGCGATGTCATTTCCGGAATTGCTTTCAAGCCGGCAGGCGCTGCAATCAGCACAACCAGCAGGTTGCCGTAAATTACCGACGAGGCCCGATTGACCGAGCGCGAGGTTGAATGACGCAGCAACAGGAAATAACACGCGAAGCAAAGTCCGGAAGCCAGCGCCAACAAGTTGCCGGTAACGTCCTGGGGTCGCAACTTGCCGACAAAAAATAACGACATCCCCAGCACGCAAGCGAGCACGACAATCAAATCCTTCGAACGAAACTTCTCTTTATAGAACAGCGGTTCGAAGATCAGCAGGTAGACCGGTGCCGTGTATTGCAGGAAGATCGCGTTGGCGGCCGTCGTTTGCTTTGTTGCCAGCACGAAGAGCATTAAGAGTGCAGCGTAAAGCACCGCTGCCAGCGCCGTGACTTTGTTGAGTCCAAAGCCCTCGCGCCGGGTGAAGATCGCTACAGTGATCGCGGCCAGGAGTGAGCGGCCAAAGGAAAGTTCAAGTCCGGAGAGCGAGGTCCACTTGATGAAGAGCCCGCCGGTGCTCCACAGAACCGCGGCCGCGACGACAAAAAGTAGGGGTGAAACCCTGGCTGAGTTTTTCAGAGAATTCGGGTGAAGGGTGTGTTCCAGGCGTCAGTCGTCCTCGTTCACAGACTTCATTGACTTCAGATACTTACCAAACACGCCATTCCACGGCGGAATAACGATCGACACGGCGCCCAGCGCCTGCGCCTGGCAAGCGAGCCGAATGAGCGGTTTCGGTTCTGTCGTATCGATGTAGCCAAACTCCTTAATCTTCTTGCCCTCGCGTACGGCCACGTCGGAAAGTTTTTCCGCGCCGCCTAGAACTCCGACCCAACAGGTGCCACACGAAGCAGAGCGACACTCAACCGGAATTGGACCTTCGGGTCGCCGTGGATCAATCTCGCGCCAGTTGCGCGAGCGATCGGCTTCCGCTCCCCAGGCCAGGTCCTGCGCATGGTTGAGTTTGTACTTCGCGCCGTCGTCATTCTCATCGTGGGTGACAGTCCACTTCTTGTCGACAGTCTTCAGAAAGCCAAACAGACCCTGGCCATCGTCGACCGCCCGATCGCGCAGGACTTGTTCCGGTGACTGCTTCGCATGCTTGCGATCAAGCAGCATCTCGCCCTTCGCATTCTTGAACGCCGGCAATCCAGCCTGACGCACGGTCATGAACGCCACCGCCGTTATGCCAACGGTCAGTGATTGATCGACCCTGGCTGCCTGCGCCACCTCGCTCGCAACTTTCAAAATGTGATCCGAAAGCCCCGCATCTCCAGCGTTGAAGCTCGCGGCGAACGTCTCAACCGCTTGCTTAACTTCGGGCCAATAGCGATGGCCGTAGAGAAACTTGTGTGACGAATCGATCTGCTGTTTGAGCGGGTAGACGCCGCGAACCAGGAGCTGTGCCGCCAGCAGTTCGGGATCGGCTGCCGCCTCGAAGGCGCAGAACAACGAAAGCGGGAAGAACGAAAACCAAATCTGAGTGGCGTTCTTATCTACCTCATGAACGGAGCGCAAGAGCGTGGTTAACGAGGCCGCCCAGGCTTCCTCGTCGTGTTGCGCAAGAAACTGTTCGAATGGTGTTTGAGTGCTGTTAGTCATAAATGTGGTGCTCATAGGAAACGGTGATTATAACCATGAAAGACCAAAGTGCACAGCGGGCGCCACTCTTTTTGGAGTGCGCTGACCTGTCAGCGCTTCGGTCGGTCGCGACTGTCGCGAATTACACCGTCTCGGCCAAAGCCACGGCGCCAGGCCGCCGCGGGCGAAAGCGGTGACAGGTCACCGCACTCCAAAAAGGATCGCCTTCACCTTACGTTGACAAGCGGTGTATGGCGGCGGTAAAAGTCAGGCCTGCCAACCAACCGAGTTCAACGGAAGAGGGACATTACAGATGAGCGCCAAGGAACCAGTCAACGCGAAGCCCGCCCGCACATTCGATAGTGCTTACATTTTTTCTTTTGCTGTCGGCATCGGGTTAGTTCTGTTTATCGCGGGGTTAGTTATCAGCCTCACGCTCGGTAGCGGCTCAAGCCTCGGACTGATCTTCGGCGTTCCACTGCTTTTCGCCGGTCTGATTGTGCCGTTGATTATGATGCGCGGGTTTTTCAAGCAGAACGAAGTCACCGGTCCCTGCCCTTACTGCGCAGCACCCATTAGAACCTTAGACTCAACGATCCAATTACAATGTCCTGCATGTCAGGGAGTGGTGGCGGTGCGTGATGAGAAGCTCAGCGCTGTCGAAACGTCAAAATAAGATTTTCCATTTGTCATTTGGCAGAGCGACGGACGACGGTGGACCGCCGACCGCAGGTAACATGGTCCTTCTTCGGTCGTCCGTCGCCGGTCGTCGGTCTCTTGTTTGAAATGCCAAATGACAAATGGAAAACCTGCTATACGCAGCGTTTAGGAAGCGAGGGGTTGGCCGGGTTTTGAGAAAGGAGCTGACTAAGAGTTTAGCAGGGCCCTAACCAGCATCTCGTCCAGTAGTCGCTGAAGGTAAACGCGAAAAGAATTACCAGCCAGAATAGCGCCGACGTAAAAACCACCCAGATAAGTTTCGAGCTGTAACGAACGTGCATAAAATAGAGCACGACTAGCGTCGCCTTCACCACGGCGATCGTCAGCGCGATGATCACATTCAACTGCCCGGGGAAATCGCGCAGTCCGGCAAACACGGTGAGCGCTGTTCCCGCCATCAAGGCAAGAAAGATCGTAACGTAGACTCTCAGTGAAACTATATGCTCGCTCATAAGTAGGACAGACATTCCTGTCTGTCTATTGAGTAGGACAGACATTCCTGTCTGTCTATTGAGTAGGACAGACATTCCTGTCTGTCTATTTTTCAAGACCAAAATGGACAGGCAGGAATGCCTGTCCTACATATGTTCCAGGTGCCTGCCCAGCAAGTAGAGCAACGGGAACAGGAAAATCCAGATGATGTCTACGAAGTGCCAATAGAGCCCCGAGACCTCCACCGGGTTGTGATACTCAGGACCATACCTGCCGCGCCATGAAAAAAAGAGAATCACCGACATCACACCGATACCGATAATCATGTGCAACGCGTGCATGCCGGTCATCGCGAAGTAAATCCAGTAAAACATTTCGACATGCTTGACCGTCGCTCCGGGAAGCATATGCAGCTTGTGCTTGTCGTATGGCGTCCCGTGCTCCTGTACTGCGGGACTGAACGGGCGTCCCGGAATCAGTTGTCCGGGTATCAGGCTGTCCTCGTATTTGTCGCGATACTCGACGGCCTTAATTCCCAGAAACGTCAGACCCAGGGTGATGGTGAGCACCAGGCAAATGATTAGGTTCCGTTGCTTGCCCACCTGCGCGCTATAGACAGCCAGCGCCATCGTCAGACTGCTCAGGATCAGTACGACAGTGTTGACGGCGCCAAGCGTCAAATCGAGGTGATTGCTCGCCGACGCGAAGTCGGCGGGAAACTTGGTGCGATAAAGCGTGTAGGCAAGAAACATCCCGCCGAAAAACATGAGTTCGGTTACCAGGAAGACCCACATGCCGAGGGCCCCAGCCTCACGCTGCTGCTCCATATTCTCAAAATGGTGCTGCAGCGCCGCGTGGCTCGCCTTGTGCTCGATTGATACGCTGTCTGCCAACTATTTCTCCTGCCTTACGTCTTTGGTCTTTGGTCTTTGGTCTTTGGTCTTTCTGCTTTCTGCTTTCCGCCTTTTGCCTTCTGCCTTCTGCCTTCTGCTAACTGCTCACCGATTCTTCCTGCATCTTACCAACCACCTGTGTCTCTTCCGGCGGTGCAAACTCATACGCTTCCCAGGTAACCACCGGAGTGGCCAGAAAATTTTCGGTTGGCGGCGGCGAAGCAGTGCGCCATTCGAGACCCGGCAGATGCCATGGGTTTGCCTCAGCGTGCTTGCCGTAACGCATCGACCAAACGAGATAGATCGCCGGGATTAACAGACCAACTCCGAGGATCGAAGCACCCGCCGACGACAACACATTGAAGACCTGAAACTCGGGCGGATAAGCGTGATAACGCCGCGGCATCCCCAGGTAACCGGCAACAAACTGCGGCAGGAACGTCAGGTTGAACCCCACAAAGATCACCAGCGCTGAGAACCTGCCCCAACCTTCCGGATACATCCGGCCGCTAATCTTGGGCCACCAGTAATGCAATCCACCGAGATAGCCAAACAGAGCGCCGCCAACCATGATGTAGTGGAAGTGGGCCACGATGAAATAGGTGTCACTAACGTGCACGTCGATTGCGAGCGAGGCCAGAAACAGTCCGGTCATGCCGCCGACGGTGAAGAGTCCGATGAAACCGAGCGCGTAAAGCATCGGCGTGTCGTAGGAAATCGAACCCTTGTAAAGCGTGGCCGTCCAGTTGAAAACTTTTATGGCCGACGGAATAGCTACCGCAAAACTCAGAAACGAGAAAATCATTCCCGCGTAGACTGACTGGCTGGCGACGAACAGGTGATGGCCCCAAACCAGAAAGCCAAACACCGCAATAGCCAGACTCGAGAACGCGACAAACCGGTAGCCAAAAATATTCTTCCGCGAGAAGTTGGCGATCAATTCGCTAACTACGCCCATGCTGGGCAAGACCATGATGTAAACCGCCGGATGCGAATAAAACCAGAACAGATGTTGGAAGAGGACCGGATCCCCGCCATTGGCCGGATCGAAAATCCCTACGTGTGCCAAACGCTCGAAAGCCAGCAGCAGAATCGTGATCGCGACGACGGGAGTGCCCAAAATCATCACCAGCGACGTGGCATAGTGTGCCCAGATAAATAGCGGCAGCCGGAACCAGGTCATGCCCGGCGCCCGCATGGTGTGGATAGTGACAATGAAATTAAGTCCGGTCAGAATCGACGAGAAGCCGCTGATGAAGATTCCCAGGCCAGCCGCAATCACATAAGAATTGGAAAAAGTAGTGCTGTAAGGGACGTAGAATGTCCAACCAGTATCGACTCCGCCGGCCAGCAAAGCATAAATCGTAACGAGTCCGCCGAGCAGATAGATATACCAGCTCAGCAGGTTGATGCGCGGGAAGGCGAGATCCTTGGCGCCAATCATCATCGGCACCAGGAAGTTACCCAGCGTTGCCGGGATGGACGGGATCAGGAAGAAAAAGATCATGATGATCCCGTGTTGGGTAAACACCTTGTTGTAAGTCGCCGATGAAAGCAGATCGCCCTGGGGCGTCAACAACTCGAGCCGGATCATCATGGCGTAGAGGCCACCCACCATAAAGAAGAAGCTGATCGAGCCGAGATACAACAACGCGATACGCTTGTGGTCTTTCGTCAGCAGCCACGACTTGAGACCGTACTGCGCGTTGATGTAGTTAACGCGGGCCGCCGTGGGTGTTTCGAATGTTTCGAATGCTTTCATGATTCCGAAATTACTATCGATTAGCCTGCGGCGTTGCCGCTGCCCTCGCCGGAGTCGACGCCGCCCCTGTTGCCGCTGCCGGTGCGGGAGTCGCCGGTGGCGGCGGTCCCGTAACCTGCAGCGACTTGATGTATGACATGATTTGAATTAACTGCTCGGGCGTAACCTGCCCCTGAAACGTCGGCATGATTGGACTGAACCCGTTGACCACCTTTGCCGCAGGATTCTCGATCGACTCTCGAATATAGGATTCATCCGCAGTCAATGTTTGGCCGTTCGTCAGAAACACTTTGCTCCCGAACAAGCCCACCAAAGCCGGACCACGCCCGCCTTCGCCATTGGCGCCATGGCAGGAGACGCAGCCCAGCGACTGGTAAAGCTGCTGGCCCGCGACCGCGGGTGACTGCTGGCTCGCGTTGCCGCTCAGCCAGTTATCAAAGTCGGCCGGCTGCATGACAATCACGGAGCCGATCATTCCGGAATGATTCATGCCGCAATATTCGGCGCAGAAGAGGTGATAAGTTCCCGGCTTAGTCGCTTCAAACCACTGCGTCGTGTACTTGCCGGGCAACACGTCAGCCTTAATGCGGAACGCCGGAATAAAAAAGTCGTGGATAGTGTCTTCGGAAGTCATGATCAGTTTGATCTTCCGGCCGACGGGCACGTGCAGCTCATTAATCTCGCGTTGTCCGGTTGAGTGCTGAATCTTCCACATCCACTGCTTGCCAACCACGTAGATTTCGTTTGCATTCCTGGGTGGCCGCGAATTCTCGAAATAGAGTTGTGCGCCCCAGGCAAACATGCTCATCGAGATGATGAAAGGGATAACTGACCAAACCGTTTCCAACTTGTGGGAACCCGCGACCGGCCGAGGAATCTCAAAGGCAGATCGGCGGCGATACCTAATGACGAAAAAACTCAGCACGCCGGAAATGAGCAGCGTAAAGAACACCGTCACGCCCGACAGGTAAAAATAGAGCGCGTCGACCTTCCCTGAAACGGAGGAAGCGCTTTCCGGAATAAATGGAATCCACGAAGTCTGCATAGACTTAAGCCGTGCCTCCGGCTTGTAAATCAACCTGTTCCGTGTCCCGCCGTCGCAACGAAAACAACAACACAACAATGCCGATCAGGGTTAGGCCCCCGCCGAGTTGCATCACGCGCATTATCCTGGCGCCGTATTTTCCAGTAGCTGGATCGTAGTGATAGCAATAAAGCAGCAACTGATCGACTGGCGAGCCAATCTTATTATCGGCCGCTTCAATCAAACCCAGACGCAGATCGCGCGGCGCGTATTCAACTCCGTAGAAATAGCGCGCCAGCTTTCCTTCCGGCGTCGTCACATAAATCGCGCTGGCATGCGCAAACTGACTGGTGGCTTCATCCCAGTGATAGCGAAACCCAACGGCCTCAGTCAGTCGCTTGATACTCGCTTCGTCGCCGGTCAGAAAATGCCAGCCACTGGCCGCGCCTGCTCGCCGGTCCGCCGGCAAGTAGTTCACGTAAGTATTCTTCTTCGCGCCCGCCAGAGCTGCGTCTTCGCGCGGATCGAAACTGACGGTCACCACCTCAAACTCCTGACCGGCTTTGAAATTCATGACCTTAAACGCGGTCACCATCCCATTGAGCACCTGATTACAAAGCATCGGGCACTGGTAATAGACCAGCGACAACACCACCGGCTTCTTGCCGAAGTAGTCGCCAAGTTTCACGCTCGCGCCGTTTTCGTCTTTGAACACGAGTTCGAGCGGGAGTTGTTCGTTCAGCTTTTGATCGATGCCTACGTCCTTAAAGACTTTTGGTAAGCCGCTCGGCGCCCGCGCCTCGTAAGGTCGCGAACTGTAAAGCGGCGAGTTGCCCTGCGTTTGGCTGAACTGCGCGCTGACGCGCAGGGGCAGGAGGCAGGAGCAGGCGGCAGTCAGCAGCAGAAGGAAAACAGTGTGCAGGGGGCAGTGGGCAGTGGGCAGAAAACGCCTCGCTGAGGCAGATCTGTGTTCGTTGCCGAGTACTTCCTTACTGCCCACTGCACGCTGCACACTGCACACTGCCTTCATTGGCTACCTTTCCCCGAGACCCGTCCCGAACTCCATGCTGTCGGCGGCGCTTCCGCAGAGTTTTTCCCCGGCGCTCGCACTGGCAAACCGCTGCCCTCAAGCAGCTTTTTCATAGCCACATCGATTGGAGTGCAGTTAGTCCCGAATTCCGACACGCCCTCTTCACCCTGACAATTCAGACGACGCTGCCACTGCTTGCGCAGCACACCGTATTCAGCTTCAGGCTCTCTTTTCTCAAGATCTACAAACTCACCGTTCTCGAGCTTCACTCCAAAGCCCTTCGCTGCCTGGAGTCTCGGCTCCGGTGGTAGTCGTTCCTGCTCGGTCATCGCCATCGGCCCGGCCGGCGGCTCTTTCACCGCCTCCTGCGCGTTCAGCAATCGGAACATGCCCCACATCAACACAAACACGAACACGCCCAAAACTGTCAGGCCCATCACAAACTTCAAGATACCGGACACGCTAACGTCGCTGGCTTCGTGCGTCACATCCAGATTCTTGATGTGCGAAACGTCCGGCGTCTCCGTCACATGACGCGGATCATGACCATGTCCGTTGTGCTTACTTCCCGCCATAATCTCTAAGTCCGTCCGTTACTAACTTCCCTTTACCCTTTTCCCCTATTCCCCTGTTCCCCCAGCCTTAATGCTCCGCATGCGCGTGCTTCTGCTCGAGCACCGTTTCATAAAGCGGATCGTTAATCGGTATCAGCGCGCGTTGGGCTAAGGCGCGTGCAAAAACCCCGAGCCATAGGCCACCCAGCGCGATCGGCGCCACCAGATCCATCCAGTGAAGGTGAAAATGCGCTGGAGGAAAGTTTGGCGCAATCATCCAAAACAGATCAAACAAGCGCATCACCAGAATCAGCATGGCGACTATGACCAGCTTCCCCGCGTGGCGCTTGAGCGAGCGCGACAGCAGAAACAGGAACGGAAACGCAAAATGGAGCACGATTACCGCGAGCGCAATTACGCCCCAGGCGCCGTGGATTCTTGGCAGATACCAGCTGATTTCCTCGGGCAGATTCCCGGACCAGATAATTAGAAACTGTGAAAAGGCGAAGTAGCTCCAGAGCATGACCAGCGCCAACAGCAACTTGCCGAGATCGTGAAAATGCAACTGGGCCACGACATTGTTCATCGGTTCTTGTTCGGACAACGCCGCCATCACCGCGATGGTGAAAGCGAGAGCGCTTAACGACCAGGCGGCGACAAAAATAAACCCGTAGATGGTGGACGACCATTCCCAGTC
>JBOGOP010000003.1:0-72198 GCA_050747225.1 Pyrinomonadaceae bacterium | reverse complement strand
AACCAACACTAACGAAGCCACCGGGCGGGCGGAGTCAATCACTTTGATAACAACGCAACTACGCAACGGCCAGATCTTCTATATGATTGCGGTGGCGCCGGAAAATGAGTCAGCGAGTTATCAGACAGCGTTTCGCAACATTCTTCGCTCGCTTCAGATAAGTGACTGAGGAAGGCAGTAGGCAGAAGGCAGAAGGCAGTAGGCAGAAGGCAGTAGGCAGTAGGCTATCTCTTGCTTTCTGCCTTTTGCTTTCTGCCTAACTGCCTTCTGCCCTCTGGTTCCTGCCTACTGCCTACTGCCTTCCGCCTTCTCGCTCTTCGCTTCCTGCCAGAGCGCTTCCAGGTCGTCGAGCGAGGTTGCGTCAAACGCTTGACCACGTTCTCGCAGTTTCCTCTCAATAAATCCGAAGCGCCGGCGAAACTTTCGGTTAGTTAATTTCAGCGCAGCCTCAGGTTCGACCTTCAGATGTCGCGCAATATTTGTTGCCGCAAACAGCAGGTCGCCAAGTTCTTCTCTGACACGAGTGTGATCTGCTTCGGCATTTGACGCCACATGAGTTTGAATAGCAGCCCGAAGTTCGCCGACCTCTTCCTCTAGTTTGGTGAAGATGTCTTCCAGTTTCTCCCAGTCAAAACCAACTCGCGCAGCCTTAGTCGAAAGCTGGTGCGCTTCCATTAGTGCCGGCGCCTTCGACGACACGCCATCAAGTAAAGAGTCTTCGCGTTCGCTCTTCCCAGCGGCGCGCCGCTCGTCCTGCTTCATTGCTTCCCAATTGCGCAAGACGGTTGCCGTATCCGCGGCATTCGTGTCAGCGAAGACGTGCGGATGTCGTCGCACCATCTTCTCGTGAATTGCGCTGGTAACGTCGTTGATGGAGAAGTCGCCCTGTTCCTTAGCGACCTGCGCATAGAAAACTATTTGGAAAAGCAGATCGCCGAGTTCATCGCGCAATTCGTTTGGGTGACCCTCGCGCGCTTCTTCAACCGCCTCAAAGGCTTCGTATGCTTCTTCCAAAAGCATCGGCGCCAGGGTGCCGTAGGTTTGTTCGCGATCCCACGGACACCCGTCCGGTGAACGCAGCTTCTGCATCAGGTCGATAAGGTCTTGAAAATTAGCAGGCATGCAAACAGTCTAAAGTCCAAAGTCCAAAGTCCAAAGTCGAAAAATACAGGCTGTCTTGCAGGCACAACATACGGGTGCTACCATCGACTGACCTTAACAAACTGCGGAGAATTTCCTGAAGCTAGACGGTTTCAGGGGTCCAGTCAGAGATAGGCGGGGAGATGAACGAGGAACAAACCAGCTACAAAGTTACCGATAGGCGACTCTTCAATCCGGATGGCACGCCGCGCGACGTACCGGAGAATGAGAGACCAGAACCAACACCGGCAAAGTCAGAGGTCCCGGGTGCCCCGGCTGGTTCGGTGCCGGAAACGCCGGTTGCGGATGCCGGCGCCGCTACGGTTAATGAGGTGCCCCAGGTAGAGGAACCCAAACCAGCGAGTGCCGAACCAGAAATGGAAAGCGAAGAAGCCGACTTGCCCGACGCCGATGATCCGGCAAGTTTCGGCAGCTTCCTGATGTCGATAGCTTCCAATGCCGCGGCATCGCTGGGAATGATGGAGCATCCCGTAACCCATAAACGCGAAGTCGATCTGGAACTCGGCAAACACTGGATCGACGTGTTGGGAATGCTGGAAAAGAAAACGCGCGGCAACCTGCTGCCGCAGGAAAAACAGATTCTTGAAGGCCTGCTCTCCGACTTGCGAATGCAATTCGTCTCTTTAACTAACGCGGCGCCCAAGGCCCGCAGCTTTTCAAGTCAGGACATCACCGGCGGATAGTAAATCGTAAATAGTAAATCGTGAATAGTATTGGAATTCATTCGCGAACCGTTTACGGGCCGTCGCGTTCACTATTTACGATTTACTATTTACGATTTACCAGATGAAACTGACTTTTCTCGGTACCGGAACATCAACCGGCGTCCCTTCCATCGCCTGTGATTGCGAAACCTGCACGTCAGACGATCCGCGCGACAAACGCTTAAGAGTTTCCATTCTCATCGAGCATGCCGGTCAGTCTGTTCTCGTTGACACTTCTTCCGACTTTCGCCAGCAGGCTTTGCGTTATGGCCTGAAGCGACTCGACGCCGTGCTAATCACGCATTGCCACGCCGACCACATCTTCGGTCTCGACGATATCCGCCCGCTGAACTTTCGTTACGGTGCGCTCGGCCTTTATGCGAATGAACGCGCCTGGGTCGATATTCGACGCATCTTCAAATACATCTTCGAGCCTTCACACTTTGGCGGCGGCCTGCCGCAAGTGATTCCGAACACGGTGGTGCCGGGCGCGGCGTTCTGTTTGGACAAAGACTTCCTGATTACGCCGCTGAAGGTAATACACGGCCGCTTGCCGGTGATGGCCTACCGCTTCAACGACTTTGCATACGCAACTGATCTTAGCGAGATCCCGCCTGAGACGATCGACAGGATGCGGGGTCTTGATGCGCTGGTGCTTGATTGCCTGCGATTCAAAGAGCACCCAACGCACCTTTGGCTGGACAAGGCACTCGAGTACATCGAGAAGATAAAACCGCGACGCTCTTACCTGACGCACATCGCGCATGACGTGAAGCATGCGCGGGATTCCGCGAAGCTACCGCCCGGCGTTGAATGGGCTTACGACGGGCTGGTGATCACTGATGAGCGACGAGTCGACGTTGAGTGATAATGAGTAATGAGTCATGAGTGATGAGTGATGAGTAATACGCTGGGTCAATTGACTCATCACTCATCACTCATCACTATTCTAATGCGCTTATTCCACGGCACTGACAACGCAGAAATTCAACGGCCCACTGTCCTAACACTGGGCGTGTTTGATGGTCTGCACCTGGGTCATCAGTTGATCATGCGCACCGTAGTTGAAAGGGCGCGTGAAACTGGCGCGGTCCCAACCGTAATAACTTTTGATCCGCATCCGCGCGCCGTCTTGCATCCAGAGTCGGCGCCACCGCTCCTGCAAACTCTCGATCAAAAAGTTGAAGGTTTTGGCGTGCTTGGTATCGAGCAGACGATCGTGATTCGCTTCGACGCGGAGTTTTCACAAATCAGAGCCGAGGATTTTCTGGCCGACGTCGTCAAGGATCGCCTGCACGCTAAGGAAGTTTATCTCGGCCGCGGCTTCGCTTTTGGTCACAATCGCGAAGGGAACATCGAACTGCTGAGGCGCGTCAGCGCGGATCTTGGCTTCCTTGCGGACGAAGTTTCGGAGCTGCAGTTTAGGAGCCAGCGCGTGAGCTCCAGCAAGGTCAGGAAGCTGCTGCTGGAGGGCAGGGTAAACCTGGCCCGAAGACTGCTGGGTCGCCCGTATGGCGTCGAGGGGCGCGTGGAACATGGGGCTGAGAGAGGCGCGAGTCTCGGGTTTCCCACAGCCAACTTGCGCCCGCACAATCGCGTCATACCCCGGAATGGAGTCTACGTGACTGGAACCCTGATTGATGGCCAATGGCGCCGCAGCGTAACTAATGTGGGCTTGCGCCCCACTTTTACGGCCGATACGGAACCTTCAGTCGAGACTTTCGTAATCAACTGGGCGGGCGATCTCTACGGGGATGTGGTGCGGGTTAGGTTTCTCCACCGCTTGCGCGACGAGCGAAAGTTTGGTTCCCTTGAAGAATTGAAAGCGCAGATTGGGCAGGACGTGAGGCGCGCCGAGAGTTATTTTGAACGAAGTGGCTCACGCCACACGCTTGGCTTGGTTTGAATAGTAGAGAACGATTACAAAGCGGTGGCTGGCGAGGTTTTGCATAGTGGGTCGGCTAATACGGAACCGGGAGCAGTAGCGACCGGGTCCAAGGGTGGGGGAAAAGCCATCCCGGCCAAAGCGGACCAGGTCGCTACCGCTCCCCGTTCTGACTTTGTGGTTGTAAGTTTGAATTCTTGATTCATGAGTACCACGCAAGCATTAGTTCCAGCATCAGCGTCGCCGCGGAAAAATGGCGGCGCGATTAGTAGCATCAATGCCAGGGATCCGTCGTCGTCCGTGAAAAGCGGCGCTGCCGCCGCGCCGCTAACTGACGAACTGGTAGCCGAAATTCTCAAAGGACGCGGCCTGCGCGGTTGGTGGCGACTTGCGCGTGTAGCTCGCGTGCTCGGATTGTTTACTCTTTACCTGTTCCTCGATACCTACGACATCCGCGCAGACTTCAACCGCCGCATGGTCAAGCGACTTCATGAGGACACAACTCCTGGGAGCCTAACCGCGCGAGTGAAGTCCCGCTCCCGTTACCTCGTTCACCTCTCCTCCGACCGCTTCATCCGGCTGCTGCGTTTGATCGTCTTTCGCGGTCATGATGGTTCAGACAACAAGGAGGCCCGTCTCGAAAAGCAGGCAGTGTGGTTAAGTCAAAGTCTAATTAACCTGGGACCGACCTTCATCAAGATCGGGCAAGCGCTCGGGACGAGGGCGGATCTCCTGCCGCTGGCGTATGTGAAAGAGTTGGCGACCCTGCAGGATCAGGTGCCCGCGTTCTCAACCGCAGAAGCTTTCGCACGCATCGAACTGGAATTGGGACGCAGTCTGCAGGAGTGCTATGCGGAGATTGATAGCGAGCCGGTTGCCTCGGCATCACTGGGTCAGGTGTACCGGGCACGTCTCTCGACCGGACAAGAAGTGGCGGTTAAGGTTCAGCGCCCGGATCTTGAGCGAATCATTTCTTTCGACGTGGCAATTCTTTACAAGATTGTAAAACTCACCAACCGCTTCTTTCCGCGCGCTAACGAGAATGCGGATTGGGAAGGCATGCTCCGCGAATTCCACTCTACGATTTTTGAAGAGATGGATTACGTGAAGGAAGGGCGAAATGCGGATCGGTTCCGTTACAACTTCCGCACCTGGCAGGTAATCCTCGTTCCCAAAATTTACTGGTCACACACGAGCCGGCGCGTTTTGACGCTTGAGTTCATTCGCGGCACGAAGGTGACCGACGTTGAGCAGCTGCGGGCGCGTCGCATTTCTGCTGTTAAAGTGAACCGTTTGCTGGTTCGCAGTTATCTCAAGCAGTTATTGGAGGATGGGTTCTTCCATGCCGATCCGCATCCGGGAAACTTGCTGGTGCTGGACTCCGGACATCTTGCGTTCTTCGACTTTGGGATGGTCGGTCGCATCACTCCCAAACTGCAGGCGCAAATGATTGACGCCTTCTTTCACGTAGTCGGCCGCGACGTGCATGGCCTGGGACAGGACATTATCAATCTCAACTTCCTGAAGCCCGGCGTCGATCCCGAGACTGTCCGGCCCGTCGTCGAAAAACTATTCGAAGTCTATTTGAACCTCAAACTCGGTGAGGTCAAGTTTAAAGAGTTGACTTACGATCTTGCGGAAGTGATCTATGAATACCCGTTCCGGCTGCCGGCAAACTTCACCTACATTATGCGGGCGCTGATGACGCTCGAAGGCATCGGCATCGTCACCGATCCGGAATTCAGCTTCTTCGAAACTGCTAAGCCTTACGCGAAAGAGTTCATGCTGCGACGCGAGGGACGAAAGTTTGGCAAGCTCATCCTCGACAAGCTGAGTGGACGTGAAAATGGCGGCCGCGGTATTGAATGGTCGCGCGTCTGGAAACTGACAAAGATGGCCGCGCAGATGTATCTTCAGTAGAACAATCCTCTTGACTTCAGTTCAAGCGAACTGCTGGGAGCGCAGGCGTCTCGCCTGCAAATGAGCGCGGAGCGCGAAGAAGATCTTTGCTCTTCAGAGATTCACAGGAAAACGGCTGTTGCTTTCGGAGCAACAGCCGTTTGTATTAAGTGCTGAGTGGTTTTCAAGCGCCTTCATCGCGCTTCGCGCTCGTTGCGGGCGAGACGCCCGCGCTCCCAGCAGTTCGCTTGACTACTTCCCGGGTGCCTTCTCGCCATTCGCAGCCGGCAGGTTCATCTGGTTGCGGAAGAGATTTAGCAGGAGTAGCGTACCGATGCCGCCGCCGCCGTCGCCGCCGGCTGCGCCACCGCCCGACGCCATGATGTCCGGTGTGATGCGTACGCCTTTCTCGCCAATCACTTTCAGCACTTCCACCAACGCGACTCCCTGAGCCCCGAGCGCGTTGACTTGTTCACGATAGGCAACGCCCTGGGCTTCACCCATCAAACGAACCTTCTCAGCCTCGGCGCGGCCGGTTTGCTGAATGTAGTGGGCTTCGCCTTCACCTTCGGCCTTGCGTTGCTCGGCGCGTTTGCCGGCAATCTCAACGCCCACGGTGGCGCCCATCAAGTCCTTCTGGTTATCGGCCTGCGACTTGGTCCGCTCCAGTTGAATACGTTTCTCCTCGGCCTCGCGCTGCGCGTTGTACATGTTCTGGCGCTGCTCGGCGAGAATTTTTTCGGTCTGCGTAATCATCAGGTCTTCTGGCAGATGAATGTGGCAAATGAGCACGTTGACTACATCCACGTGATACTTCAGCAAATGCGCGCGTACACGAGCTTCGGCGCGTTCCTGTTCTTCGTGGCGGTTCTGCAAGTAGGCCATCGCCGAAGATTCGGAAGCCTGGTTACGAAAGATCGAGTCGATCAGCGGGTGCATCACGTTTTGGATCAAACGTTCGATGCCGCCAATCTTCGCGACCATGAAAGGTGCATCTTCCGGTTTGACGCGGAAAACAACGCGCACTTCCAACTGCATCGTGAAGCCGTCTTTCGAAATCACTTCAAATGGGTTGAAGGTGTTGACGACTTCGCCGGCAGTCCATTCCACAGTTTGGTTGGTCGTTGGAATTATGATTGGAGTGATGGCCAGGGTGTTGACGTAGTAGCGGCCTGGGCCGACCACACTTTCCTGAATACCGCGATAGCCTTCGGGCACAACGTAAGCTTCGTGTGCGCCTTCATCCAATCGGCGGTCAGCCGGATCGCCGGTCATCAATTCCACTTTGATCTCTGCAGCTGTACGACCGTCGTCAATCTTGTCGAGTATCGCCGCTGATTGTTCAGCTTGCTCTTTCTCCTCTCGCTCCATTCGCTCGCGCACTTTCGCAGCCATTTGGCGGCGAATATCGTCTGAAGGGTCTTTGCCGGTGTTGGAAACGATGACTGCCACCTCACCCGGCTTGATCTCCTTAGCGGATTCCGGAATTACTTTGAAAAGCAGCGGGTTGATGTAGTAAGTACCGGGCAACAGGATGTCCTTCTGCGGACCGCGCTGTCCTTTACCGTCGATGAACTCGTGTCCGTCCTGGAAATTATCGTGACCGGCAACCGACTCGGCGACGTAGTCACCAGGGCTCAGCGCCGCGCCATCCAGGGCCTCCACTAAACCAATCTGGTTTTCATTGATCACGGTGGCGTCAAACACCCTAATCGAGAACAGGCCTGGCTTGGCTTCGCCGCCGCCTTCGAGTGGGCCAGACTGCGTCAGGATGCGATAGGTGCCGGGCGTAAGAATGTCCACCTGCGGACCTCGCTGCCCTCCTGTTGAAACAAACAGCTCGGCGTTTTGAAAACTGATGTGCCCCTCAACGGCCCGCGCCAACAATCGACCCGGATCAAGCGCAGCGCCGTCGGCCGCAACGATCACGCCAACCTTGCCCTGTGGGATTACGGTCGTCTTAGCAACCGACATGCGAAACAGGTAAGGGTGAATCGGCCACAGGCCGGGCGGTAAGGTCCGTAATTGAATGCCCTTCACGCCGCCTTGTTTGATGAAGGCAATCGGATCCTGAAAGTTATTGTGAGCATTCTGAGCACGGTCGAGGGCAAAGATTCTTCCCGGCGGCATAGGCTCGCCGTCGATCGCTTCGACCACGCCCAGTTCGTCGGCGGCAATTTCAATTAATGGCACCTTGTGCACGACTTTCTCAAAGGGCCACTTAATTAAGTGCAAGCCGGGCTTAAGCACGTCTGCCTGGATGCCAACCTCGCCTTCAGTCGCGACTACTCTTCCCGGCGGCATTTTTGCGCCGAAGTAACGCCTCTCTTTGATCGCGATTTCACGGGCGCCAACGTTGACGAAAATGCGCCTTACGATGATGAGCAACACAATCAAGATTACAAAGCCGATCAGTAAGACTGGCAGGAGGGAAACGATGTCTAAGTTTTCCATGTTTTGTCGATCTACCTTTCCGAACGTGCGGAAACTGAGTTTCAGTTGACGCGCATCGCGGTTTCCAATTCGCGACGAGCGCTTGCAAGTTTGCGTTTCAAAATGAAGCCGGCACCGGAGCCTCTGGTGCGTGCAGACAGCACCCAGAACTCCCCGTCAAATAGAGCTCTCAGCTCCGCCGCTGAAACATTCGCGATCAACCCCTGGCGCCAGAGCTCTAACGCAGTCTCAACTGTACGTTGGTATAAATCGGCATCGTCCGCCAGGGCAGTCAGGTGCAGCGTAGTTGCAGTAGAACTGCGGTCGGGCGAGCCCTTCCAGGAACTGATAAGCGCCTCCGCAAGCGTGCGGTTGACAGGCAATTCGTTTCGCGTGACATAAGACGCCAGCGCCAGAAGGGTCGGACCGCCATCAGCGTTGGCTGTCAGTTGGTCCAACACTTCGTCGTAGAACTTTCGATCGCCAAGCGCCTGGGCTTCAGCCAGCGCACTCTTGTCGCCCGCTCTGGCCCGTTCGCTCAACAACTTGAGATCATTCTCAAGCTTGTCGGGGTCGGCCGGCGGCAACACCGCAGACTCGAAACCTTCCTTTTCGGTAAAGAGGCCACGTGGCCTTTCCGGCGGAGGCAAAAAAGCCTCCCCCGAGCCTTTCGAGCGCACTGCCCAAAACAAAAGGGGAATAGCAAGGAGTCCGATGATGAATATTGCGGTGAAAAGAAGTGCGACCATTCAGGCCTCGGCGGCGGTTACTGCCAAATCTTCTCCGTGCGCCGTGTAATGCATTATACGCTAAGGAGACGAGGAAGGTTCAAGAATCCGAATGCGCCGTGGTGACATTAGATTTTACGTTCAACACAGGCTTTTGCGCCAAAACCATTCAAGCAGCCTGCGGAGCGGGCGGCAGAAAGTGGTGCACGACACTCTGTCGCCCGCTTCAGGGCTGCGATCTTATGGCGTCCATTACCCAGGGTTCCGCTGCGCTTCAGCTGCCGCCCGCTATCGCAGGCTGGTTGAATACTTCTTAGTCACCGGTCCTTAGGGCGGCCGCTCAAGATCGCATTGAAAAACAGCGGATAAGTCGCCAGCGACTGGCCACGGTATTGCGGCCGAAAGCCGAAAAGGATAATGCGGCCCTTGCCCATCGTGACTTCAACCAGCGCGGCCTTGCCTCTAATTCGATTTTCGCCCAGCAGCCAGCCGGACAACAGCGGATTCTTGTCGGCCGGGTAGCGCGCAATGACGCGTACATTTGGCGGATCCACTCCCTCGCTACTACTCCCGGTTCTGACAAGTTCAAACACAGGCGAGGCCTCAACCCAGGCAATCGATTCCTTCGGCATTCCTCGAGCAATCGGATTACTGGTATCCAGCTCGATGCGCAGAATCGATCCGGGCACAAAGAATTCTTTTTCCGATAAACCGCCAACGACATCGCGCACCGGAAGTTTGAATTGCTCGATCGCAAAGCTGGATGCGCGATTTAAACAAACCAGCGTGCCACCCCCCTCGACAAATTCACGCAACGCCTTCACGCCGTCCTGTCCCAGGCCGCCCGTATATTCCGGCGGCATCGTGCCGGCTTTGTGGCCGTTCAGAATTGTTTCCGAAGACTGATCCGGAAGGATGATGACATCGAGAGCGCTAACTAAGTTATCCTGCAGAAACTTGTTTTCTAACGACGCTAAATGGGGCGAGCATACCTGACCATTGATTCCAAAGACACCCTGGTGTTCAAAAACCCATCTTGTCCAACCTTCGTCGGTCGATGGCACATAAGACTTGTATGCCGCGACTCGTCGTGGTGAGGCAACCGCACAGCCCCCACCATCGTCTCGTTCAGGCTTTGCTTTTGAATATTTTAACGGCTTGAATGTTGGAACTGCTTGCGCGTTCATGAGCAACGGTAATGTGTGAGCGGTGACGTCGTAGGGTTCGACAGGGTGTCCAGCTGCGTCCCGAAGATCCGGATATCGTTGCGACTCGAGGAGAGCCTTGGCGAAACTACCATATGGTTGCGTCATGCGAATAACTTGTGTTCGGTTGGTGTAGTTGACGCCATCAAGCCTAAATGGCGCGACCTCTTCAGTCTCAACCCTTGCCTGGTGCAATATGTTTAGGATCGTCCACTGATTTCCCTCGGGTGGGATAACGAAGGCATTAAGTTCACCTGGCTTACGCGGTCGCACGGCTTCTTTCCCGATTTCGTAAAACCTGCTCAACCATTCACTGCGATTCTCGGAAGCGTGGCGCAACAAGAGAAAGGCCGCAGTCGTCATGTAGTTTGTAATATCGCGCAGATGCCATTCGCCGCCACGCCAAAGCGGTCCGAAGGTCGCGGATTCCTTTTTCGGATCGTAGCCTTCGTCCTTCTTCAACTCACCAAACTTAACAGTGATCGGAGTCGCGATCTTGCATGAGGCCGTCTCGGAGAGAATTCGCACGCCACCGTGATAGTGCGAATAAGCGCGCGCGGGTGACCAGGCGTCGTACGTTGAATTCGTTGTGATGCCGGTGAAACCAGCGGCGCGCATCTCGCGCGCCATGTAGGTTCCGAGTTCGGTGTAGCCGGCAACGATCTGCTTGGGCACATTGGGTTCGACAGGCTGCATGTAGGGCGGCAGGAAAAGCCTTGAACCGAATTCACCTTGCTGGTGAATGTCATGGACAATCTGCGGATGCCACACGTTGTGAATCTTATCTACGGTGATTTGCGTCTCGACCTGGGTGAACGCATACCAGTCGCGATTGTTATCGTGGCCTGTGTACTTGTGATAGAGCTCGGGCGGATCAGTTCCTTCGTAAGGTGTGCCGAGCGTTTTGTCGTACCAGGTTTTGACGATGTCGACGCCATCGGGATTCAGCGAGGGCACTAACAGGATAATCGTGTTGCGCAGGATGTTCTGAATCTCCGGCGCATCTGAAGAAGCCAGGCGATGGGCGATCAGAATGCTCGAGAGATACGAGCCCACTTCGGTCGAGTGTATTCCACACGTGATTAGGACAATCGTCTTTCCGCGTTTGACTAGTTCCGCCGCCTTGCGGTTACGAACGCCTTGAGCACCGAGCTTGCGAGGATCGGCCAATAGCCCTTGAATCTTCTGGTATTCATCCAGCCGCGCGAGGTTTTCCGGCGCGCTAATCGTGGCCATCACAAAAGGCTTACCCATCGTCGAGCTGCCCAGCGTCTCAAACTTCACCCGGTCACTCGCCTTATCCAGTTCCTCAAAATAGTGGAGTACCTGCGCCCAACTAGCGAGTTTGCGATCGTCGCCGGGAACAAAGCCGAGAATATCTTCTGGTGCCGGAATGTGCGCTGGCACCGATACCAGCGTTTTTGTTATGTCATTGAGGCGGGCGTTCGTCGAACTGGAGAGCAGCGGCAGGGTGAGCGCGACAATAATGAAGCCGATAAGTATACGTGTGTGCATAGTTCTTTTGGCCGACGGTTTTCTGAGCGCGAAGAGTGTAATCGAAAGACCATGGTTGGTTGAAGCTAAACCGGGCCGTTGCGACAAGCTTAGGCAACTCGCGCTGTTCGTTGTGGGTCAAAGTGTACGAGACCGGCCTTGTTCGGCAATCAGCTTGCCCAAGCGCGGGCCACCCGTGTAAAGTAACGGCGAACTAACCCCTGCGCACTCCCCGTATTAGCATCTTAGTTGGAGGAAAACCTGAATGTCTTCTGAAAGCATTCCTGCGAACGAGTATCCGGACAGAATCGGCTTTGTACCGGACAACCCTTACCTGGCAACGTTCAAGCCTTACATTCCTGCCGGGGTGCGACTGCCGGAACTTACCGTACTGCCACTGATCATCGGCACGTTGCTCGGAATGGTTTTTGGCGCATCGTCGCTTTATCTCGTTCTCAAAGTTGGTTTGACTGTCAGTGCGTCCATTCCGGTCGCGGTTATTTCAATCACAGTTTTCCGGTTGTTTTCTAAGTTTGGTTTGCGCGATGCGAACATCCTCGAAAACAACATTGTGCAGACGGCAGGTTCTGCTGGTGAATCGATCGCTTTCGGCGTCGGTGTAACTATGCCGGCGATCATGATCCTGGGGATGGACCTGGAGTTTACTCGAGTGATGCTGGTCGCAATGCTCGGGGGACTGCTCGGCATTTTGATGATGATTCCCCTGCGGCGAGCTTTGATAGTTGCGCAGCATGGCTACTTGAAGTATCCGGAAGGCACAGCCTGCGCCGAAGTCTTGAAGGCTGGAGCTTCCGAAGAATCGCGCAAGGCTGCCGCTGCGGGCTCAGCTCAACACGCGAGCGCTGCAGACGAGGGCGCGCAAACCGGAGCGAAAACAATATTTGGCGGACTGGGTATTGGCTTTCTTTATCAAGTGCTGATGACAGGACTGAAGGGTTGGAAAGATACGCCGGAGAAGGTTTTTGGCGCTCCCTTTAAGGCGGGTTCGATCTCGGCAGAAATCTCGCCGGCGTTGTTGGGGGTGGGATACATCATCGGCCCGCGCATCGCATCGATCATGTGTGCCGGCGGTGTGTTGGCTTACCTGGTATTGATCCCGGCGATCAAATTTTTCGGCGAAGGTTCTACAACCATCCTGCCTCCCGGTGCTGTTCCTATCAGCGAGATGGGGCCGTCGCAGATACGCGGCGCTTACATCCTTTATATCGGTGCCGGCGCCGTTGCTGCAGGCGGCATCATCAGTCTCTTTCGCTCGCTGCCGACAATTTGGAGCGGCTTAAAAGGTGGACTGGCTGATCTTCGAGGTGGCCCAGCGGCAACCGCTAACGCGCCCCGAACCGATCAGGATCTCTCGATGAAGTTCGTGATCGGTGGCATCCTTGCTCTGATTTGCATGATCATGGCGTTTCCCCAACTGGGATTACAGCAAAATATTTTTGTCGCGTTCATGGGGGCAATTCTAATCATCGCTTTTGGTTTCCTGTTTGTCACAGTTTCATCGCGCCTGACCGGCGAGATCGGTTCATCCTCGAATCCTATTTCCGGCATGACAGTAGCAACGCTGCTGCTCACCTGTTTGATCTTCTTACTGTTGAAGTGGACTGGCCCGAGTTACTACATCACAGCGCTCTCGATTGGCGGCATCGTTTGTATCGCTTCTTCGAACGGTGGCACCACGTCGCAGGATTTGAAGACAGGGTTCCTCGTCGGATCGACTCCGAAGTATCAGCAGATTGCCATCCTGATAGGCGCGTTTGCATCAGCACTCATACTTGGACCGATTCTTCTCGTGCTTAACGACTCGGCTACGGTTTACGTGCCGCGCGTGAGTTTTGAACCTGCAACGCAGAGCGTGATGCTGGATTCGACGAAGGCCGCTTCATTGCCGGCCTACACTGATTCGATCAAACCGGTGGCAGCGGGCGACTATCGCGTGTTGAAGAATGAGGCCGGCGCCGGCGCAGTTGCCGGTCTCGATCCCGGCGAGTATTTGATAGATGCCTCCGGCAAAGTTGCTTACAAAATGGAAGAGAATTTTCCGGCAACGCTCAGGGTTGATCCTTCACAAGCCGGTGCTCCGGAGAAATTGAAGGGACCGCAGGCCAACAAAGATACGGGTAGCTACAAGCCCTGGCACAAGACAGACACCGAGGGTGGTCCGGCTGGCCGCTACCTGGTTAACGATCAGGGCGCTGCGGTTTACCTGTCCGACCCGGGCATCAACGGCATCCACAAGACGAGACCCGATGGTTCGGCGGTCACTAAATATGACGCGCCCAAGGCCACCCTGATGTCTTACATCATCAAAGGAATTCTCAACCGGCAACTGCCGTGGGGACTGGTGCTGTTGGGCGTGATGATCGCCATCGTGCTTGAGATGGCCGGAATTCCTTCGCTCGCATTCGCGGTCGGCGTTTACCTGCCGCTTTCGTCATCGAGCCCAATCTTCATCGGCGGTATGATTCGTTTGGGCGTTGATCGTTACCTGCGCAAGAAGTTGAAGGACAAGAAACTTAGTGAAGACGAACTGGTGGCCGAGACTGATAAGAGTCCCGGGGTACTGATGGCTTCCGGATATATTGCCGGGGGCGCGCTCGCCGCCATCGTGATCGCCATTCTCCAAGGCGTGCCCCGTCCGGCCCTGGCAGCCTTCAACAAGAGCGTTGAGGATTGGGCTACCGCAAACAATCCGCTGTTCCATGGCGGCAATGCCGACATGCTTTCGATGATCCCATTCCTGATCCTTATGCTCTTGCTATACTTGGTCGGGCGCGAGGTTTTGCTTACCAATAAACCCAACGCGGTGAACCGACGCTGACGGACTGCCTGAGATTATCATCGACGTCGATATGGTTACCTGACAAATCATTCAGGACAGCCGAGGCGCGCTGCTAAGACCGGAGCGCGCCTCATCTTTATGATTACAGAGGATAAAAGTTGATGCGAGCTTCAATTTCACGATCGCGATTCCTCCATACTTTTGTTGTCATCGCCGTGCTCCTGAGTGTGGCGTTGTGTGCCTCGCCGGCAATGTCGCAAACCGAGCAGCCACAAACAAAGCCTGCGCAGTCGCCGGCAGGACGCTCGCCGTCAGACACAATACGCGAGTTTTACCGCCTGCTGCGTGAGAAGAAATATCGCGAGGCCTTCGACATGTCCATTTTCAAACCCGCGGTGGACGGGTTGAAGCCCGAGGAGTTTGAGGATCTTCGGCCAGACTTTGAGAAGGTGGCGTTAGCTATCAGCGAGAAAATACCCGCTAAAGTGGACATAGCTGGAGAACAAATCAGCGGCAGTGATGCCACTGTGTTTGTGAACATTCTTGATAGTGAGGGCAAACCAACCACTCAGCCGGCGCCGTTATTGTTGGTCAATGGTGTGTGGATTGTCGGTGATCGTGAGAGCCAACAGGTCGTGAAGAAGGCTGGCAAGCGTTACTTTTTCGACACCCGCATAGACGCTCATCATGGCGATGTTCAAGACATGCTTACGCGCATCTCACTGGCCGAATTGCTCTACAGTCAACAACACGAGGGCCGGTTTGCGGATTTGGCTACGTTGATTTCGTTGGGCCTGCTGCCGAAGGATCTCGAGGGTACGGAGTCGACTGGTTACCGCTTTCACGTTAACGCCCCAAACGGCGGCAAGACCTGGAACGCCGCAGCCGAACCTGCTCAATACGGTCGCAGCGGTAAGCTCTCGTTTTACCTGGACGCCGCCGGCGTCAGGAACGGCGATATTGGCGGAAAACCCCTTACTCCTGAAATCAAGAACTGAACGCCAGCGGCTGGTCTCTTGATTTGCCGGAGATGACGCCGGACACTCCCAGCGGCCAGCCTCAATCTTTTGTTGCGCCGGGGCGTCGGGCTAACTAGAATGGAAGTGCGACATCCCGACCGGCTTCGCTGGTTCTGCCCCCCTCCCATTTAGACAAGAGACACTCTGGTTAAGCCGAAGTGTCAAAAGCGAACCATGGCAGAATTTACCAGAACAATAGTGTCACGCCTGCGGCAGTACGTCGGCGATCGCCGCCATTCAAAGCGGCAGCGCGTTCGCTTGAGCCTGAGTCTTTCACTAATCTCCGCCACCAAGGGCTTGAATGGAACGCGACGCATCAACTGGATGGATGGTCACACGATGGATCTGAGTTCAAACGGACTCGCGATTGTCGTCCCTAGAATCACACTGGGAGAACATCACCTGGTAGGTGAGAATCGCGGTCTAAACGTGAAAATCCAGTTACCAGGTGGGCTGGTTGAAATGCAGGCAACGCCGGTTCGTTATGAACGGCTTGAAGAAGACCGGGGCGAAACGGGCTACGTGATTGCGCTAAAGATCGTACGGATGCCTGAAGAAGATCGCGCGAGGTTTTTGGCTTACGTTTCAAACTTACGCGAAAGCAAAGAAATAAGTCCAAACTGAGCTAAAGAAAAGCAAGCCAACCAAAAACTTCCGGCACATGAAAATTTGGTTCTGGGGCATACGTAGGTTGCCACGCCAAATAACGATCATCTCCAAATCCCACACAACGAAATAAGTTAACTCGCCACACGTCGCCCTTTTGCGGTTTCGGAAGAGAGCTGCTCCAGGGAATTTCCATCGCGACAGTCATCTGACTTCCGTCCATGGTCGCTGCCGTAGTCATGCCTGAGTGAAATTCGAAATCGGTCTCTCGGCCAGCTGGTTTGAAGGAAATAGCGAGGTCAACCCACTCGCCCAGTGGCGAAACTTCAAACTCGAAATAACGTTCCGGAGCTTGCGCATCAGGCGCGATAAAAATCTCACACACATCCCGGTCCCACAACTTGATTGTCTTTTTGCTGAATTGCGGATTGGGATTGACTATCAACGGCTCTTCTTGCCGGCAAACGAAACGTACGATCAGGGATTCATCTGTCCAGATGATTCGTGCTTCTGCGTGGCGCGAGGCAGGTGCGTCTGCTCCTGACCACTTACGAGTAATCTGGATCGGGTGAGCCCGCGTCCATTCGGGATGATCGAGCGCATTCGCAGTCACGCCGAGCTCAGAGTATAGGGCTCCGATTGATGGCTCCCTCGTCATCAGAAAAGACTCCGCACTGTCCGACATCACCCTTTACTATTGCTGTCGCTTTCGTAGTTCATTGATACAAGCGTTGAGCAGTCGTCCTGCATCCTCGTCCTGGAAAACGCGCGTTCCGGTATTTTTTGCAAATCTCTTAAGCAGGTAATCGACCTCGTCTGCTACGCCGCCGGTGCCCGTCAAACAGCCGATTACTTTCCCTTCATCGTGCGCAATTGTGAATTCATTGAGCGAGCCCATCGCTCCCGCGATGAACAGAACGATATTGCAGGAGCGTACCAGAACAACGTTGCGTCCTTTCAAACCAAAGCCCGTGTAGACGATCAAGTTGCAAGCATCGAGCGGCAATTGGTACGTATCAACATGGTCGTCGCTATTGTTGGCCGGTGAAACACCGACGTGAAAAATTCCAGCCTCGCGAGCAGCCTTGCCAACCACATAGACAATTCCGGTCGTGGCGCCAGTCAGGAGCAGGACTTTGCGTTCTGCCAGCGCCAACGCCAGAGCGTTCGCTTTTTCTGCGAGTGCTTCTTTATTACTCACGCCCGGCGCATCGCCAGCTGATCCCATCACTCCAACAGTGATACTCATTTGCGACTTCTAAACCAGGGATTAGCGTTCTTTGTAAAGAGAAGGTAAGTTCCAATCAACTGTAAGAGCGCGATGATGACGCTGAGAGAACCATGGAGCAGATTCATTTTCAGTTCCGCTATGCTACCTAAGACTGCGAAGGGAAGTTGAATAAGTAAGAGGACTAACAACGTGAACCGTGCCCAGTTCCGGCCAGCCGCTATCTTGCTCACGAAGAAGAAGCAAATACCAAGAAAGACGATCAGCAACAATATTGCCGCCAGAAACGAACCGCCGGACAGTTTCTGTTTGAGGTCAAAAACGGATCGGATGCCGCCAATGACGAAGGAGGCTGAAATCACCCGGATTGCTCTGGTGACCGCTTTGGGCCGTACGAGATTCGGAGTGACTTTAATTGGGGGTTCCATGTTTTAGCTCCTGATTAACATCGTCAGCCTCGATCGTATTTGCTCGCGCGCTCCGCGCCTCGCCACCTTCGTCCTTGTCCCACCATCTCTGGGTAAAAAACCAGGCAACACCCGGAACCACGAAAAGCGCCCCGATTCCAATGGCGACCGCTCGAGGTGAGAGCTTGAACCGATCGAGCAGTTCGCCGGTCGCATAGTTTGAGATTGCCATCGTCAGTGTAAGCAATGCTAACTCCGCCGCAAAGACGCGGCCGCGAAAGTTGTCTTCGACTCCGCGTTGCAGGAGCACGGTTGAGAAGACCCAGAGAATACTGCCGCCTGTATGAGCCATTCCCAGCACAATGAGCGCCACCACAAAACTTGTAGCCCAGCCAAACGCCATGTAGAACGCACCGCCGATAAGAAATGCTATGCCGATCGAAACTTGCATACGTTTCTTGCCTTCACCAGAAATGCGACGGGCGACAATCGGCCCCACAGCGGTGCCGATGCCGCGCGCTGCGAACAGCACGCCGATGCCGGTGGCCGCGCTCTTTCCCACTGGAAAAATCTTTTCGCCAAAGACCGCCAGTAATGTCAGGATCCCGCCGCCCAGGCCCCAGGCTGGTTTCACCAACAACAGAGCAAGCACCTCCGGACGGCGCTTTACGTAGCGCGCTCCCTCGATCGTTTGCGTGATGCCCAGGGCCCGGCCGACGGTAAGCTTGGCCTTCTGGCGCGGTGGGCGCTTCGAGATGCGTACGCTTGCTATCAGCGCTGCCGAAAGCAAGTACGTCATCGCATCAAGAATGAAGGCGACGTCGGTTCCAAACAATCCGGTTACCACCCCGCCAATAGCTGCACCTATGGTAAGCATCGCAGACCAGGTGACGGAAGTGATTGCGTTGGCGGCGACTAGTTCGCGGTCAGAAACGATCGAGGGAATGATCGCGGTCTTGGCAGGCTCGAAAAAAGTGGAAAGCGCCAGCTGCAGTACGGTTAGAAAGTAAATAATCCATAACTGATCGGCGCGCCGAACAAATAGAAAGCCCAGAACGACCACCGCACGCAACAGATCAGAAATGATCATGATCGAACGGCGACTAAATCGGTCGGCAACGACTCCGGAAAGTGAGCCGAGGAGAAAGCTCGGTACAAAGCGAGCCACTAACAAGAGTCCCACGGCGCGGCCCGACCCGGTCAGTCTAAGGATGATTGTGTAGAGAGCGATGGTGTCAAACCAGTCGCCCATCTGACTGACAACCTGACCGAGCCATACCTGGCGAAAGCTGCGATTCCCGCGCAGCAGTTCGACGTAACCTGCTGGCCGGCTCATGTCTAACGGGTTACTGATTGAATCTGCCACTTTGCTCAACTTGAACACTAATGACCAGTGAGTGATCAGTGACGAAGACGCACGCGTTTACAACAAACTGACCTTCACAAAATGCTCCGCGTCTTAGCGTAAAGACGAAGGTTGCCCGCTTACTTGAACGTTTGTCAACGAGGGATTGACCAGTTTGACAGGACTTTCCAATCTGACCTGTCATTATGATTTTGCGTGCGTTAACTGCGGAATGACCAAAGGTATGGCATTGCAAAACTGTCAACAACGCGACCGATCTAATTGCTCGGTCACATTGTTTGTGTGCGGCACGACAATTGAGAAAGAGAAATGCGCGGCTGATGAAGCGCAGAGCTTCACGGACTCTCCGCACGGAGTCCGAGCCGCCACAATTTCTAAAATTGAATGGTGCAGTGCCTGCCACTCAATTTTGACAAGACTCTCACCCAGCAAGGCAAGCCCGAGAGCTTGCTCGCTTGCCCCGCTCGTGGCCGGAAGCAAAGCTGATTGCCCCAGTTCTGCTTCCGGCCAAAAAACTGACCGACGATCAAGCTGTCGGCCGCGCGGAGAACGGGGAATGAGGGTCTATTTCGTTTTTATGGAACCAGGGGTAATTTTGAGGAGCGTGGATGAGCCTGCTCAACGCGGCGGATTACATCAGGGGCCGAATTATTTCATTTAGCCACTACCGGCTATTTCTTTTTGCCGGTGTGGCTTTCATTGTTGCCTGGAGCACAAATCAAGCTTACTCCCTGGCGGTCCTGAGCATTGCGACAGTTGCCGTCGCGCACGTGATTCATATTATCAGGTCACGTCTTACTGCCAAGATTTGCGAGAGCGAAGAGCTAAGTCGCTTACATTTCGCGACTGCCGAGGCTTTGGCGACGGCCATCGACGCTAACGATCAGACTACGCATTGCCACGTGCGGCGCGTGCAAATCTACGCCGCCGGGTTGGGCCAAGTGCTGGGGCTTTCAGAAGCTGAAATTGCGGCGCTAAAGGCCGGGGCGTTACTTCACGACATTGGAAAGCTTGCCGTGCCTGCGCACATCGTTAACAAACCTGGCCGCCTAACGCCGGCCGAGTTTGAAAAAATGAAAATCCATACGACCGTCGGCGCAGAAATTCTCAGGCGCGTTGAGTTTCCTTATCCGGTACTACCAATCGTGCGTCACCATCATGAGCACTGGAATGGACTTGGCTATCCGGATGGTCTGAAGGCGGAACAGATTCCCCTCACAGCCCGCATCATGTCGGTGGTAGATTGTTTTGACTCAGTTAGGGAGGATCGTCCTTTCCGTCGGGGCATGACGCGTGATGAGGCGGTAGCGTTTCTTTTGCGCGGGTCAGCAAGTCAATTCGATCCAGCCGTAGTGGACTCGTTTATCAAAAATCTTTCGCGCTTCGAGTCGGAAATTGCAGCTGCTGGTCTCCCGCAGCAACTGCCGCCGAGCGACGGCTCGGAACCGTTGGTGTTGCCTGACGTCGACATGACCCAGAGTCGTGAGCGCGGTGCTTATCTGGCTTACGACCAGATCAAGAGCGCTCATCAGGAGGTTTATGCGCTATATGAAATAGCACGTACGTTCGGTTCCTCGCTGAGCGTGCGCAACACGGTGGAAGTTCTGGTTGACAAAGTAGGACACGTGGTCCCGTTTCAAACATGCGTGGTTTATCTTTACGATGAGGTGAAAGGCTTTGCCACACCCGCTCACGTTGCCGGACAGAACGCTCAGGTCATGGCCACCAAGTGTGTTGCACTGGGCGAAGGCGTAACTGGATTCGCTCTCGCGAACCGCAGTCCCATCAATCAACTCCATCCCAGTCTCGACTTGGCTGGCCTTGAAATCGAACACGAATACCGCTCGATGGCATCGCTGCCCTTGTTTAAGGACGACATGATCCTGGGCGCAATTTCCGTCTATTCGACGGAGCTGCAGCACTACACTGAAGACCACATGCGTTTGTTGGAGACGGTTACCAGGTTGGCTTCCGACGCCTTGTCTAATTCTATGCAGCACGCCGAAGCTGAGTCGAATGCACTTACCGATCAACTCACCGGACTGCCGAACGCGCGCTATATGGCTTTGCGCTTTGATGAAGAAGCTGCGCGGGCGAGACGCAACGCGCGGCCTTTTCAGGTTGTTATGCTTGACCTGGACGACTTCAAAATCGTGAACGATTCATTTGGACATAAAGTTGGCGATAAGATGCTGCGCGAAATGGCGCGAATCATTCAGGCGCAACTTCGCGAGTACGATTTTCTTGCCCGTTACGCCGGCGATGAGTTTGTTGCCATTGTGCAGGAATTGGGCGAGAACCAGGTTGAAGACCTAAAGCAACGCATCGAAACCGCTGTTTCAGAGTTCTCGCTTCATGTTCGCGGTGGGGCCAAGGCACGGGTGGGAATCAGCGTCGGCACCTCGACTTATGGTGCTGATGGCGAAACGCTGGATCAGCTGCTCGTAGCCGCTGACCAGGCTATGTACCGCGCCAAGTCGGGTCACAAACTCGACAGAATATCAAAGCTGGGACAGACAGGCAGTGCTAACAGCTTCAAGAGCGACAAGCCGATGCCAGCCGGGCACGACGAAGCCCTGACTTGCGTCAACTAATTGATTCTCATGCTCTACCTTGAACCCCGCCTGCAGCTGATTTTCCCGCGATCGATACGGTTGCTTTAATCTAACAGTCTTGACATTCCTATTCGCATCGCTTTCAATCGCTGTTTGAGATGTGTTCCGTTTTCGGGTAACCGAAGCGATGTACGCAGTCTCAGGGCTTAAGGTCCCCCAGACCAGCCATGCGTTTCAGGATTGAAGCATGCCTTCTGCAACTAACCCCCAACAAGACCCCACCGTTCTTATTGTTGACGACGACGTCAGCGCGGGCGAACGGCTTCGCAGTATGTTCGAGAAGGCCGGTTACCGCGCGCTGACCGCTGCCCAGACAACATCGGCGCTGCGCTTACTGCAGGCAGAGCCCTGCGATCTGGTGGTGGTTGATCTGGCGCTATCCGAGGTCGATGGACTGGCGCTTTGTAGACTGCTTCGCGCGCAACCCGCCACAAGTAAACTGCCCATAATCGGGCTATCGGATCACGAGTCAGAAAGCCAAAAACAGGAGGCCTTCGCAGCCGGAGCCGACGAGTGTCTTGCCAAATCTTCTGTGGCCGAAATTGTTTCCCGATCGGCGGCCCACCTACGAGCAGCACAGAGAGAATGGGAACTCATTGACAGCAATCGTGAACTGAGGTTCCTCGCCGATCTGGGCCGCGGACTCTTGCGGACGCTTGAGCTCGATCAGCTGGTAAACCGCGTCGCTGGTGCGACCTACGAAGGCACGAGCGCTGCCATGTGCGCAGCCTTCATAAGTCTTGGTGATGAAAGCGAGGCAGCGTGTGTTTTTGACCGCGAAGGAAGTGCGGAAGGTTCAGCGCTGCTGGAAGTAGATCGATTAAAGAACTGGTTGACCGCCTCCACATCGGCAAGTGTCGCGCCGTTACTCATCAGTGAGCAGAACAAATTTCTATTGCGCGACGAAGCGCATGCCGTGGAATATGCGGCGCCGCTCAGGTTTGGCGGTCGTCCCAAGGGCGCTCTAATTGTTGCTTTTGACAAACGTGAAGACTGCGACGACACCGTTTGCCGGTTGGTTGATGCGGCGGCACAGCAGGCTGCATTGGCGGCGCACATTTCCAGTCTATACCAGGCGGCGCGCGAAGCGTCGGCTAATCTAACAATAGAAGTCGAGCGGCGCACCGCTGAGGTTCAGGCGCAACGCCGCTTCATCGAGGCAATTATTGATAGCCTGCCGCTCTCGCTTTACGCTGTGGATCGCAACTTCGAGATTGTTGCCTGGAATCGTAACCGAGAGCTTGGTGAGTTGGGAATTCCGCGCGGCTCCGTCCTGGGCAAGAGTATTTTCGGCGTCTTGACGCGGCAGAAGCGCGAACTACTGGAAAGCGAATTTGCTCGCGTGTTTGCGAGTGGAGAAATCCAGCGTGTTGAAAACACAACCGCACTCACAAACGGCGAGCTGAAGCACTGGTTGATCAGCAAGATTCCGATGTGGATTGATCGCAGCGGCGAAGTTTCCCATGTGATTGCGATCGGGGAGGACATTACCGCCCGCGTAGAGGCGAATCGCGCGGTCGCGCGCGCTGAGAAGCTCGCGGCGATTGGACGCCTGGCCGCCGGAGTTGTGCATGAAATAAATAATCCGCTCGCCACTATCTCCGCATGCGCGGAAGCTCTTGAGTCGCGGGTTAGCGGTGGCGAGTTTAAAGAATCAGAGGCTCTTGACGACCTGCGTGAATACCTGGGTTTGATTCGTAGCGAGGCTTTTCGCTGCAAAACGATTACCAATGGTCTACTGGATTTCAGTCACACGCGCTCCAGCGAACACATTCTGGTGAATATCGCTGACGTGATTGCTTCAGCTACTCGCCTGCTGTCGCACCAGCAGCGTGGCGAACAAGTAGAATTTCAGATCGAAACCCCGAATGACTTGCCGCTCATTGCCGGCGACGCGGGCCAGTTGCAACAGGCAGTCATTGCGCTAGCGACCAATGCCATTGACGCTATGCCGGATGGGGGCGTACTGAAAATTGGCAGCCGAAGAAATGGCAACAGTGTGTTGATAGAAGTTAGCGACACTGGCGTCGGTATTCCGCAGCAGAACATCACCAAAATTTTTGAGCCGTTCTTCACTACGAAGGAAATTGGCAAGGGCACAGGTCTTGGCCTAGCGGTTTGTTATGGTATCTTAACCGAGCACGAAGGCAGTCTCGACGTGCAATCCACGCCAGGCGTCGGAACTACTTTTACGATTTCGCTTCCGGCAATAAGCAGCGACGGAGAACCGCAGGCTTGAGCGAACAAAAAACAGCACGAATTCTGATCGCCGAAGACGAAGCCAACCTGCGCCTGGTGTTGCAGAAGGAATTGGAGCGGTTGGGCTATCGGGTGCAGGCCGCGCCTGATGGAGAAGCCGCGCTGCGCAAGCTCGAAGAGAGTAATGTTGATGTCTTGCTCTGCGATATCAACATGCCGCGCATCGACGGAATGGAAGTCCTGCGGCGCGTTCATCAGCGCCCAAACCCGCCGGAAGTGATTATGTTGACTGGACAGGCAACGGTCGAGACTGCGGTCGAAGCCATGAAGCTTGGCGCCTACGATTATCTCACCAAGCCCTACAGCATCACCGAACTGGACGTGCGCGTGAAACAGGCCGCTGAGAAGCGGCGACTGCGCGTAGACAATCTGCGCCTGCGCGAACAACTGGCGCGGCAGTCTGGTTTGCCTGAGATCGTTTCCGTATCAGCCGCGATGACGGAAGCTATCCGGCTGGTGGAGCGCGTTGCTCCTTCTGAAGCTTCGGTTTTGATAACCGGCGAGTCAGGTACCGGCAAGGAACTGGTCGCCCATGCGATTCATCGCCTGTCGCCTCGCGCCGATGGCTCTTTTATTGACATCAATTGCGCAGCGTTTCAGGAATCGCTGCTTGAGTCGGAATTATTTGGTTACGAGGCGGGCGCGTTTTCAGGCGCAAAAGGACGCAAACTCGGACTGATAGAACTCGCCGACGGCGGCACGTTGTTTCTCGACGAAGTTACGGAATTGCCGGCCCAGTTGCAGGCAAAACTCCTGCGGGCGATTGAGACCAGAACGTTCTTCCGCGTCGGTGGGGTACGCAAAGTGGAAGTCAACGTGCGCATCGTTGCCGCAACGAATCGTAATTTGGATTCAGTTGTGGCTAACGAATCGTTTCGTTCCGATCTTTTATATCGTATCAATGGTTTTCAGATTGATCTCGCGCCCTTGCGTGATAGACCGGAAGACATCGAACCACTGGCTCGACATCTGCTAGCGGATGTGGGTGGGACGCCTTCACCGGAGCTTGACCCGGCGGCGCTCGAAGCGTTGCGTGCCTATAGTTGGCCGGGGAATGTGCGCCAGTTAAAAAACTGCATCGAGCGCGCGGTGATACTCTCCAACAACGGTCGCATTACTGTCGCCGAATTGCCGCCTGAGGTCGTGCGACCCGCAGTTCCTGCAGCATTTATCAGCTCCCCTTCACAGCCCGGTACCGCTCTCGACTTCAACGCCGGCTCCAGTTCGTTCGCTCCCGGCCCGGTGTCTTCGCCCACTTCACTTCGTGACGTAGAGCGTCAGCAAATTCTCTCCGCGCTCGAACAAACCGGCTGGCACCGCGGCAAGACCGCCGAGATACTCGGCATCTCTCCCTCGACACTCTATCGCCGCCTCCGCGACTACAACCTCGAACGCCGCAACGGCTGACCGACGTTTAGATCAGGTTCGCCATGAAAAAAGTAGAAAGTGCGGCACGAATCTCACACGTTCGCTCCTCTGACTAATTCGCCGGCACAGCTTTGAGTGGACTCCGCGGTTTGTTGAAAGGTGACGTTGCTCGCCAGGCGGGCATCGCGTCGGCATTCGCAACGCGCAGACCTATGATCATTCCCAACTGTGCCAGCGTTTGCGGACCAGTCCAGTCCCAGTCAGGTTTCACTGTATCGCTGGGTGAGTGGTAATCAACCTCCATCCATTGCTTTGCGCGTGGGATCCAGGTAGCGACGTCTCCAGCCGGACCGCCAAGCAGCATCAACGCCGGTACGCCTTTCTTCACAAACGCATAATGGTCGGAACGAACAAAAGCGTTCTCTTCCGGCAAAGGGTCGGGTGTCACGATGTTCCCAGTAGCGGCGGCAACCTCCTCGAAGATTGCGCCCAGGTCCGAATGCTCGGCGCCGAAACCGACGACGCGTTTCACGGGACCATAAATCTCTGTACCGATGCCGTCAAAATTGATATCGGCGGCCACTTTTTCGAGCGGCCATGTCGGATGTGCCACCCAATGTTCCGAGCCGAATAGTCCATACTCTTCGCCCGTCACCGCGAGAAAGATCATTGAGCGACGGGGCCGCGCTGCTGGTTTTGGAAACGCTTTGACGAGGGCTTCAGCAACAGAGGTGATTGTTCCCACGCCAAGGGCGTTGTCAGCGGCGCCGGGAAAGATGCGACCGTCACTCTCGATTCCATACGCGTCGTAGTGGGCCGAGAAAACTACAGCCTCTTCTTTCAGTTTCGCGTCAGAGCCTTCCAACACGCCGACCACGTTGCTGCTGGTGGTCTCGTCGCGCTTGATGCGTAACGCCAGGGTCGCCGTCTTCCCGAGTTCGCGGGAGACCGCTTCACCCGTCTTAGCCTTAACCAGAGTTTGCGCATAAGTCGTATCAGAACCAGCGAAGGCTTTCTCTATTGCTGCATCGCTCGCGAGCAAGATTGGCGGAATCTTAAAAGGCAGCGCGGCCTGAGATGCCAAACTGACGCGCCGGCGCGAAAGATAACTCGCAATCAGGGAATAAGGTCGATCAGCCGTGCCCGCGTTACCGACGATCATGGCCACCGCGCCGCGTCCGAAAACGTTCATCGCTCTTGCCTGAGGATTGGTGGCGCGCTTCCACGCGGCTTCGTCAACTCCATCGGGTTGGCCCCCGAGAAGGATTACGATTTTGTCTTTTAGGTCAAGGCCCGCAAGATCGTCTCGCTTCAACTCAGGTGAAACAACGCCGAACCCCACGAACACAAGCCCGCCAGTAACATTCGCTTGATCGAAAGTCATCGGCGGCAGGATGACGTAGTCTTCGCCATGCTTGAGAGCCGCATCGCCAATCGTGACGGAGGATTCGGCCAACACCCGGGCGGACTTAAATTTGATCGCTTGCAGATATGTGCCGTTCTCACCGGCTGGTTTGAGTCCAAGTTTGGCGAACCGGTCAGCCAAATACTGAGCGGCGCGGTCGGCACCCGGCTGGCCTGTTCCACGGCCTTCAAAAGCAGGCGAACTCAGTGTGGTTGTGACCTCACGAATGGTTTCCAGTTTGACGCGGGCGGCCGCTTTCTTCTCGGTGGTGGTTAAAGTCGTTACCGACTTCGTGGCGACCGCGGCGGACCCTGCGACTTGTTGCCATGCGAAGGCCGATGATGAAAGCAGCGTTATTGCCAGGAAGAGAGAGAGGACGGCGTGCAAGAATCGGCTGCGTCGGAAATCGTTACGAGAAAATGGATGCATTAAGTGTGGCTCCTAATCTGAATCAGTTGGACGTGGAGAGAGTATACGCGGCAAACGGTGGAATGGTTCTACTTTGGAGTGCGCTGACCTGTCAGCGCTTTGGTCGGCCCCAACTTGTCGCGACCATGGTTACTGGCAATTCGCTTCATCGAGAGGCGTGGCGTCAAACCGCCACTACCAAAGCGGCGACAGGTCGCCGCACTGCTAAAATTGCTAGCTTCGTTTCAGCAGTTTGCGATCGATCTTGCCGCGATCGTTCTTGGGAAGCGAAGGTACGAATTCGATCCACCGAGGATACTTGTAGGGAGCGAGTTGAGACTTAACGAATCCCTGCAATTCTGCAATCAGGCTCGCTTGAGAATTCAGATCTGAATCGCTCAGGGCTCTGCCTTTGTGTTCCTCGCGCAACACCACGTAGGCCTTAGGTTTGACGAGACCGTCACCCGCATCGTTCCCGATTACCGCGCACTCCAGTACCGCCTCATGTTGCAGCAGGCAGTTCTCAATTTCTGCGGGCGCCACGAAGATGCCTGACACCTTCAACATGTCGTCCGTGCGGCCGTGATACCAATAATAGCCTTCATCGTCAACGTGAAATTGATCTCCGGTGGTGCACCAGTCGGCGGCAAAAGTCTCCTTTGATTTCTCATGAGCGTTCCAATAGCAAAGCGCGGCCGAGTCGCCTTTGATTCTCAATGTGCCCATTTCATTCGGCGCAACTTCATTACCGGCAGCGTCCACAATCTTCGCTTCATAACCCGGAACGATCTTCCCCAGGCTCCCGGGCTTCACATCGCCTGGCCGGTTTGTAATGTAAATATGAAACATCTCTGCCGATCCGATGCCGTCGCAAATCTCCACACTCAAACTCTTCTTCCATCGCTCGTAAAGCTCCGGCGGCAAGGCCTCGCCCGCCGAATAGCAGAAGCGCAGGCTCGATAAATTGCGATTGCCGGCGTCGGGCGCATTCAGCATCGAGTTGATCATCGTCGGCACGGTAGTAAGAATGGTGGGACGATACCGCTCGATCACGTCGAACAGTTTTTCAGGCGTTGAGCGTTCTGAAAAAAGCGCCGTAGCGCCGCCGACGGCGAAAGGGAACAACAGATTCGTTCCCGTCGCATAACCAAAAAAGAGCTTGGGCACCGAAACAGTCAAATCGTTTTCATTCACACCCATTGTCTGTTTTGCAAAGACTTCGGTGTTGAATGGCAAATCGTGTTGCAGATGCACGGCGCCCTTCGGATGTCCTGTCGAACCCGAAGTGAACAACCAAATGGCGATGTCGTCCCGACGCGTGTCGGCGCGGCTACACTCGTCGCTGGCAGTCAGAACTGCGCCGCCGAAAGAACTCCAAACCAAAGAATCTTTGGTGAAGTCAACGGCGTCAACGTGTTCGTGATCTCCAACTACCAGCACCGCTCTTAGATAATGCGCGTTTGCCGCCGCCGCATTGAAAGTACTCAGAAGGGACTCATGAACGATGGCGACGCGCGCGCGGGTGTAGTCCAGATAGTATTTGTAATCTTCAGCGGGCAGGAGCGGATTCACCATCGTAATGACGGCGCCAATCCGAGCAGCACCAAACCAGGTCCAGACAAACTCAGGACAGTCCGGCAGGACGATGAGTACGCGGTCTTCGATCTCGACTCCCAATTCGCGCAGCGCGTTGCCAACGCGATTCGACATTCCCGCGGTCTCGCCATAGGTGAACGTTTGATCCTGGAAGTACAGGCAAACTTTGTTTTCGCGCCCTTCCTCCAGGTTGTGGTAGAGGAAGTAGTCGGCCATGTTGAAGCGATCTGGGAAGGTGATGTTCACGACAGCGAGCTGGTTGGCAGAATCAGATCCCGGGCCACTGATAACCTTTCGACCAGTTGAGAAAGTCGGCGACTTTGCTTTGATGCTGTTCCAGCCACTTGTCGACCCCGCTGATCGAGCTTCGTTGATTGATGTAGTAAGCAAAAGCCTCGGTGTGGCCCTGTTTCTTCAACTCTGCAAAGTAAGGCACGTAATACGTCCAGGTAAACTTCGCGCGATCTGATTTCCCTGACTGCTCAGAAAGGATGCTGAACAACGTTCCGAAATTATCAACCAGCAACTCCATTTCGCTCTTGTCCTTCTTGTTCTCGGTGAGGTTTCCTGCTCTGAGTAGGCCCAGGACCAGTTCGATGGAACCGAAATCGCCCTCATCTTTTTTCGGGGACGGATCCATGAGCACAGTGATCGTATTGGCGTCCTTTTGAGAAGCGCCTGCCTGCATTATCTTTTGCACCAGGGTTAGCGCCGTCTCAGATCGGTTCGACTTTGGTTCAAGAATCAGAAAACGGCAAGCTGCCAACAATGCGGGTGTTTTGTAACCGCCTCTATCGAAAGCTATGCTCATCAGATTGTGGCTACTGGCGTGATTGGGATTTAGCGAAGCCGATTTCTTGACTTCGATTCGCGCGTCCTCGATCTGGCTTAACCGCGCATAGGTGAGGCCAAGGTTGTAGTGCAAGAGAAAACTCGCAGGCATTAGCTTGATGCCCGCTTTGTAGGTCTCTACCGCCGCCTTCGGGTTGCCCAAATCGTCCTGGCAGTTGCCAATTTGTCCATAGACTTCGCCGAGGAGATTGGATTTGTACTGCGCAGCCTTATAGGCCATCTCCAGGCTTTTCACACAGTCCTGCTTCAGGTAGTAAGTGAAGGCCATCTCATAGAGAGCCTCCACGTTGGCGGGATTCTCACGCAAGACTTGTTCATAAAGACGGATGGCGGCGTCGTAATCACCACGGTCGTGGAGGGCAACGCCCTCATCGATCATCTGCTTCTGGCTGGCAGTGGAGGGTTTGGGCTCGAGCTTAGGAGGCTCAAGTTTTTGTCCAGCAACCGCCAGGGCCAGCAGAACAACCACAATTGACGCGCCCAGAATTCGCTTTTGCATGACAATTCCTCCTGTGAACCTATCGCTTTAGATTCCATACCGGGCCTCTTGTTCCCTGGGCACTCCGGTTAGTGAACGAGGTCATGCCTGGCATACTCAAAGTTCATCGAAGACTCCGAACGACTAGATTAGACATTTTTGGAGGAACTGCTCGAGGCGCGCCTGGTACGCTTCCTCCGAAGAAGTGAATTGCAGGGCAAACCCGATCTCATCTGCCTCCTCAACTACCTCAGCCCAAAGATGGATCGACTCGTCATTGGGAAGCATGAGTTCCAGACGTATCAGTTCCTTTGCCTTGACCTTGCCGCCACTGAGCACAAAGCAACCGCTCTTGCTTAGGCTGGTTACTTCTGCCTCATGCATACCCAGGTCGCCTTCCCAACGTGCGCGAAGATTCACTTTCGCGCGAGGCTCCCGCCTGCGTTCGTTTGTAGCTATTCGTTTGCTTTTGATGACCGGCTTAGGCGGCGCCTTTTTGATTTTTTCGGGCTCGGCAGGTGCAGCCTCCTCGCGTCGGACACCCTCGCCGGCAAACGGACAACCAGCCTCGCCGTGTTTTGTGTCCAGATGCGTGCGCGCTTCCCAGAGTTCAGGGAAAAACTTTTTGTCGAGAGTGGTCTGCAAGTACCCGACACCTTCCGAGCCGCCGGTACCGCGCTTCGTGCCGACCATGCGCTCAACCATCTTGATGTGATGCGAACGCCATAGAGCGAAATACTCATCGTGTTCCAATAAAGCTTCTGCCAGTTGAAACTCTTCGAAGCGCTCCTCAAAGTGCGTGAGAATTTCAAGCACAGCCTGGGTCCGTTGTCCGTAACGCTTCCGGCGCTCTTGATCGCCGCTGGAATCGTCACTAGCCGGCGCATCCAGGCCACGCTTACGCAATGCGGCATAAAATGCGTCTCCCAGCGTCGGCGCCTCAAAACGCTTTTGCATGCGCGACCGCGCGAATTCATCCTCGCTAAATTCGTTCAACAAGCTCTGGTGTTTTTGTCCGGAGACAAACTCGATCTCACGAAACTGCATTGACTGAAAGCCGCTGGCCGGATTGAGTTGATCTCTAAACCCGAGAAAGTTGATAGGCGTCATGGTTTCCAGAAGGTGAATCTGGTTTACCAGCAGTTTCTCTATTTCAACTACGCGTCGAAATGTGCGCGCGGCGGCCGCCAGCCGGTCTTCATTCATCAATTCGATGGCCGCATCGATTTCATGGAGAATCTGTTTGAACCAAAGTTCATACGCCTGATGGATGGTTATGAATAGCAACTCGTCGTGATGTTGCGGATCAGACAGGCAGTCCTGCAGGCCAATCAAGTCGGGCACACGCAGGTATTTATTGTAGGAAAGCGGAGCGTTGCTGCCGTAGTTTTTAGTCATTGATCTTGGTACTTGGCGCTTTGAGCTTGGCTGGTCTTAGGTCTTTGGACTTAGGTCTTTGATCTTCGGACTTTAGCATCAATTTCATAGCTATGGTCAAGCACTAAGACCAAAGTCCAAAGACCAGGAGAACCAAAGTTCTAAGAACAAAGTACAAAACCCATTCTTTTCAGAATGCTGCCCCCGCGGTTTCGTGAACAGCATACGCGCGGGTGTCTCTAATTTCTTTCATTTCGCGAACTACGAGTTCGATTTCTTCATCACTCGTATAAAAATGGGGTGAGATGCGCACGCCGGCGCCGGGGCGATAATCGACGATAAACTCACGCCGAATCAGTTCGCTGGTGATCGCCGCCGCATCCTCATGGCCGACGGTAATCGTCCCGCCTCGTTGCGCGGCATCCTTTGGACTCGTCACTCTAAATCCTGCTTCTTCGGCCAGCTCAATCAAGCGCTCCGTTTGGCGCGTGCTCTTGGCGCGAATGTTGTCTACGCCAATTTCATTAATTATTCGATAACCCGACTGCGCGGCATAGAGCGCCGGAATAGCAGGCGAGCCGTGGAGAAACCGCCCGATGCCCGCTGCGTAACGCAGCTCGGTGTCGAAAGCAAAAGGCGACTCATGCGCCATCCAGCCGGTCGTCTTTGGTTGGAGTTGCGCCTGCAGATCGGGACGCACGTAGAGATATCCCGCTCCCGGTCCACCACAGAGCCATTTCACCGAGCCGCCAGTGGCGAAATCAACATCGAGTTCCTTCACGCTGAAGGGAACCGTGCCGGCAGACTGATAAGTGTCGAGCACAACCAGCGCCCCTACTTCGTGCGCGCGCTCGGTAATCGCTTTGGCGTTTTGCAGGAAACCACTCTTGAATAGCACGTGAGAGAAAGGCACCAGTAACGTCTCCTCGTCAATTGCGGCGAGAAAACGTTCGAGTGGAATTGTGATGCCGTCGTCAGACGGGACCGTTTCAATTCTCAGTTTGCCTTCGCGCGCATTCGCCTCATAGACGTACATGACCGAAGGGAAATTCAGTTCTGAATAGACTATCTTGTTTCTTTTCGGATTGGGCTCGAAACAGGAAAGAATCAGCGACTGGCAGATCGAAACGTTCTGATGCATCACGATGTTGCCGGGCTCAGCGCCAATAATGCCGGCCACTTCATTGCCGACCGTGACCGGCATGTCCCACCAGCCTTCGGCCCAGGCGCGCACCCCACGCGTTGCCCAGGTTTCGGCGTAATCGTTTAAACGCGCGTAAGTCTCCCTGGGCATCGCACCAAGACTGTGGGAAATCAGGTAAACAGTCTTGTCCAGAATAGGAAACTCACTGCGCCATTTCAGAAGCTCATCAGTCAAAGCGGCTCTCCCCGGAAATTTCTTGAGGTAGGTTTAATTTACCATAACACTCGACGATCTTTCTCGTTTGCTTCCAGGGCGTTTGATCCCGAGGCTTGCTGCGACCTATAAGCTTGCATCGTCGGGGCAGTAGCCCGACTGTTAAGGAGGGCCTTGAATTGAAAACGTTAGAACCCTCCTTAACAGTCGGGCTACTGCCCCGGCGTGTCAAGCTCAAATCACGTCACTATCGCTGTCGTCGCATTCGCCCAGCAACCGCAGGCTCCGTGATAAAGTGAACGCGAACATATGTGGAAGTTTGCCAATCCAATCCGCCACTCAATTCCCGCAACGCGCTGGCCCACAGCCAGGGAAGCAGCACAGTCTCTTCTTTACCAACCGATCAACATTGGATCGTTACAAGCCACCAGCCGCACCTGGGTGCCGGCGATGGTTCCCTGGCGCGCCACGGAAGACGGTTTCGTCACGCCTGAGAACCTTGATTGGTATCGACGTTTCGCTCAGGGGCGACCTGGGGTTTTGGTTGTTGAGGCGACCGGAGTGCGTGACATTCCCAGCGGACCTTTGCTGCGCATTGGCCATGATCGGTTCATCCCCGGGCTTAAGCAGCTGGTGGAAACCGTGAAGGAGGCGAGCGGCGGCGAGACCAAACTGTTCATCCAGATCATCGACTTCCTGTCTGTAAAGCGCCGTCCCGAAAAAGAGAAGTACTTCGCCCGCTTCCTGCAAGTCAAAGATCGTCATCGAAAGGCACTCGCGGAGATTACTGAAGAAGCAGCGTGGCTGGATGCAGACGAAGCAAAGGTGCGCGCGTTTCTTAACAATGCGCCGGATGAAGTTGTCGATAACATACTCGACGAGCGTGAGTTGGAATCGCTTCGTTTTGGTTATCGCGAGCACGTGACCGATATGCATCTGCCACATGTCTGCGAATTGCCGCAGGTATTGCCGAACATTTTTGCAGCGGCGGCTGGTCGCGCGCGCGAGGCGGGATTTGACGGCGTCGAGCTGCATTACGCTCACGCCTACACGATGGCCGGCTTTCTCAGTGCCGTTAATGATCGCGATGACGGTTATGGAGGCTCGCGCGAGAATCGCCTGCGGCTGCCTCTGGAAGTTTTTCAGGCTGTGAGAAGAACGGTGGGTAAAGATTATGTTGTCGGCACGCGGTTTTTAGCGGATGAAGTAATCGCGGGCGGCAACCGAGTTGAAGATGCGATCTATTTCGGCGTTGAGTTTGCTCGTGCAGGTTTTGATTTTCTCTCGCTTTCAAAGGGTGGAAAATTTGAAGACGCGCAGCAGCCGAAAGTTGGTCAGGCAGTCTATCCCTACACTGGTCAGAGCGGTTACGAATGTATGCCGACAGTTCTTTCTGATGCTGCCGGGCCATTTGGTCGCAACGTTCCGTTGGTTGCCGCAATCAAACGAGCAGTGAACGAAGCGCGGCTCGATACACCGATCGTCGGTGCCGGAGGTATTACTACTTTCGCACAAGCCGAAACGATTCTGGCGCAGGGACAGGCCGACATCGCCGGCTTCGCTCGCCAGGCGCTTGCCGATCCGGACTGGTTTATTAAGGTGAAACTCGGACGCGGTGATGAGGTACGGCGCTGCACCTACACCAACTATTGTGAAGCGCTTGATCAGGCGCATCGTCCGGTCACCTGCAAGCTTTGGGATCGTTTTGAGCTGGACGAGCCGAGAATTGCGACCGTTGATGAAGGGCGACGACGATTACTCGCGCCTGAATGGAAGGGCTAGGATCTTTTCGCAGCGTCGTATACGGCAACAAACTCCGGATCCCGATGTCGGAGCGCGCTTTTATCAACTCGCCCACTTCTCGTCATTAGCGTGTAAGCAAGTTCGATTGGGCTCAGATGCATATATTCTCGCGCATTCTCAAACCAGCACATGCTTTCAAATGCCGCCGCTTGATACTCCTCGATTACCGGTTTGCGCGTTGACTCGAATTCCCTCAGCGCGTCGAAGACCGTTCCGTTCTTTTGAAAACAATCAAAGAGCGCGATGGCATCTTCCAATGCCAACTTGGTGCCTGACCCAATGGAGAAGTGCGCCGTGTGGAGCGCGTCGCCAATCATTACCACATTCTCAAAAAACCATTTGTCGTTTTTCACCAGGAGAAAGTTAATCCACTTGGAATTGTTTGACAGCAACGGTTGGCCGTCCAGATCCGGTGCGAACACTCCTTCCAGGTACGCTTGCGTCTCGTCATCGGGCATCGAGGAAAAATCCGCTGTCTGCCAGGCTTCTTGATCGCATTCGACGATGAACGTGCTGGTGGTCTGGTTGAATTTGTACGAGTGGGCGGCAAATACCCCGGCCTCGTTTTCGCGAAAGGTCAACGTCAGGCCATGAAACAACCGATTGGTGCCATACCAGATGTAACGATTCGGACGAACATCCAATGTGGGAAGGAAATGTTTTGAGTATTGTTTTCGCGCGGTGCTGTTGACTCCGTCTGCGGCTACGAGCAAGTCGCTGTTTGGCCGCAGTGAATCAAGATCAGGGACTTCAGTCCGGAAAAGCAGCTGAACGCCGAGTTGTTCGCAGCGTCGTTGCAGGATTTTGAGAAGCTGGAGACGAGCGATGCCGGAAAAGCTATTGCCGTGGATCGAAATCTTTTCCTGTCCATGAACGACATCAACATTGTCCCAGGCGGCAAACGCCCGCGTTATCTCGGCATGTGACTCTTCATCTGCGGCGCGGAGGTTTGCTAATGTTTTTCCGGAAAAGACCACGCCCCAGCCAAACGTATCGTCCGGCCCATTGCGTTCGTAAACCGTGATCTCATGCGCGGGGTCCGCCTTCTTCATCAGGATGGCGAAGTACATTCCTGCCGGCCCGCCGCCGATGATGTTGATTTTCATTTAAGTAGGACAGGCATTCCTGCCTGTCGCCGGTTAGGAGTTGAAGATTCGATGGCAACGTAAAAAAGCTAGAAATCGAAAGAGGACAGACAGGAATGTCTGTCCTACCTATTCCTTCAATAGCTGGCTCGCGATGATTAGCTTCTGTATCTCAGATGTTCCTTCGTAAATACGCAGCGCGCGAACGTCTCGATAGAGTCTCTCAACGACACTGCCACGCACGAGGCCCGAGCCACCATGAATCTGCACCGCCTGATCAATAATGCGGCAGGCCGCCTCGGTGGCGTAAAGTTTTGCCTCGCTCGCCTCGCGAGTAACGCGGCCAGTCCCCGTATCTTTCAAATGCGCGGCGCGATAAACGAGAAGTCTGGCGGCCTCGAGTTCGGTGACCATGTCTGCCAACTTCTCCTGGATCAGTTGATGCTCAGCTAGTAGACGGCCGAATTGTCTGCGGGTAACCGCATAACGCAGCGCTTCATCGAGTGCCCGCCGCGCCATGCCACAGGCGGCGGCGCCAACGCTGGCGCGAAAAGTGTCCATAGTGCGCATGGCCAGGACGAAGCCATCGCCTTCACCCCCAACCATATCTTCCGCCGGCACGCGGCAACCGTTGAATTCAATTTCACCAATCGGGTGCGCAGAGATCATCGCGGTTCGCTCAATTACACTGAAACCGGGCATCTTTGCGCCGACCACAAACGCGGATAAAGAAGCCCGTCCGTTCGCGTCGGTTCCGGTTCGCGCAAACACTGTGTAGAAATCGGCGACACCGGCGTTGGAGATAAAACGCTTCCGGCCATTGATCACGTAAGCATCGCCATCGCGCGTGGCGGTAGTCTTGATTGCAGCCACGTCGGAGCCGGCTTCGGGTTCGGTCAAGGCAAACGCGGCAACCGCTTTTCCCTCGACCGCGCGGGTAACCCAGAAATCGCGCAGGTGTTCCGGTGCGGCCTGGCTGATAGCAAAGGTGCCCAACCCCTGCATGACGAAAGCGAGGTCAGCCAGCGCGGAGGAGTACGATAGCGCTTCGCGAACTAGACACAGAGCGCGGACGTCTAGTTTGGTGTCAGGCAAGGCAACAGAGTATTGCAACGCGCCTGCCTTCGCGAGCACGCCGACGAATTCGCGCAGTTGAGCATCCAGATCGCGCTCTTCAATTGCTCGCGGCTCAATCTCCAGCTGTACAAACGACTCCATGTCCGCAGCCAGCGTGCGATGCTCAGGCGTGAAGAAGGGAAGTTGGTCTATGAATTTGTTCATTTATCTTAAGAACGACCTTTGTACTTTGTTCTTTGTACTTTGTTTTTGTGCTTCGATTTCTTAATTGCCACCGCGAGCAGACGCAAAGTTCAAAGCACAAAGAACAAAGTACAAAGTTCAATAAGCAATCACTTGAAATTAGCTTCTCGTTTATTAACAAACGCTTCATACGCTTCGCGATAATCGGGATGTTGCATGCAGATAGCCTGGGCCTGCGCCTCGCATTCCAACGCCGTTTCGAAATTCATGTGCGCTTCGCGATCGAGCATCTCTTTGGTTTTGGCAAGCGCGAACGCCGGACCATGCGCCAGTCGTTCCGCAAGTTCCTGCGTCGTCGCTGCCAGTCGATCGTTAGGGACTACGCGATTGTACAAGCCTATGCGTTCGGCCTCTTGCGCAGAAATGAAGTCGCCGGTGTAGAGCAGTTCCGTCGCTTTAGCGAGGCCAACCACACGCGGCAGCAAATACGCCGCGCCCATGTCGGCGCCTGAGAGCCCCACCTTCACAAACAGAAAGGCAATCTTCGCTTCCTCGGCTGCAATGCGAATGTCCGAAGCCAGCGCGATGCAGGCTCCCGCGCCGGCGGTTGTTCCGTTAAGACTCGCGATAACCGGTTTGCGCAGCGCCCTGATGTTAGTGACGAGTTCACAGGTCATCCGGGTAAACTCGAGCAAGCCTTCCATATCGCGTTTGAAGAGCTCGCCAATGATGTCGTGCACATCGCCGCCGGAGCAGAACGCTCGGCCTGCGCCTGTGATCACTACCGTGCGTACATCAGGTTCATTTCTTAGTGCTGCGAAGGTATCAGTCAGTTCGCGATAGACTTCGAAAGTTAACGCATTGAGGCGTTCGGGCCGGTTCAGCGTGATCGTCGCCACACCGGACGCGCTGGTTTCGAATCGGAAACTATTCGGAGTGAACATCAGTGAAGAAACCCGAGCGCTATGAATTTAAAACAGCGACTGCTTCAATTTCTACCTTCGCTTTGTCGTCCAGCAAGCTCTTCACCTCGACAAGCACCATCGCGGGAAAATGTTTGCCGAGATGTGCACGATAGCACTGGCCGACTTCGGCGCGTCGATCGACGTATTCCTTTTTGTTGGTCACGTAGATGACGAGTCGAGCGATCTGCTGCGCAATGCCACCCGCTTCAGTGACGACGGTGACAACATTCGCAAGTGCGCGATCGAATTGCGTGACGAAGTCGTCGCTGACAATAGTTTGCTTCTCGTCCCAACCAATCTGACCAGCGACGAAAAGCATTCTGCCGCCAGCATCGGCCAAAACGCCGTTGGAATAGCCCCGCGGTGCGCCCAGCGACTCAGGATTAATCAACTTGAAAGTCATGGGAATGTTTAGATGAACAACGATAGCAAGTTATTAGATTACACCGCATGGGGCAAGCGCAAAAAACGAAAAAGGCCGCCAGGCAGCTGGCGGCCTTCGTAGTTGTTATCCGGCAAGAGCTTAATTGAGCACCTTGTCGAGACGCTCTGCAAGCTGGTTCGCCAGGTTGCCGTTTGGATCGAGTCCGCCAATCGGTTCGCTGGCGGCGCCGTTCTTATCAATGATTACGAAAGATGGTAGCTGATCGACGCCAAACTTTCTTGAAGTTGCGGCATCCGGGTCTCGCAGGACGGTAACTTTAAGACCGTACTTCTGCGCAAACGCTCGCAGTTGGTCATCGCTGGCAAAATTCTTCGACTTCGGATCTTCCGACTCAGTGCTTACCCAGTAGACTACCAGCCCGCGGTCGCTGTATTCGTCTGCAAGTTTCCTGATGCCCTGCAACTGCGCCTTTGACAGCGGCAGCCAGGACGCGCCAAACGCCAGCACGACAACCTCACCGCGCAAACTGTCGGAAGTGATTGTCTGGCCGTCAATGGTGCGGAGCGAAAAGTTGACGGTTGGCCCGTTTTGGGCAAACGCCAACGAAGAACCCAGAATGACGAAAAAAAACAGAGCCAATAGAGGTCTTCGATTTGTCAGATGCATTTACTCTCCTTTGCCCCTACCTAAAGGATGGGGCAGTGCATTAGATGAGTGGGGCAGCGTTTTAGTTGGTCACACGTAACGGTGCTCTAAATGCAACGCAAACTGTTAGTTGGCGTCGGACATTCGTTCCCCCTCGCGAGGCAAATCCGGCGCTGCATCGCCAAAAACCTCCTGGTGCAAAGCGGCGTAATCATCCCACGTGTCCATGTCGCGCGCAACATAATTCGAATTTACTGCCACGCGTTTGACCTGCGCCTGGTGATTGCTAAAGAAGGTTTTCAGACCACCGTTTGGGTCGAGACTCAATAACTTGTCGCGAAATTCCAGGTCTATCAACACCGGATGTCCGCCACGCTCTTTCCAGATCGGCTTAACCAGCCGCGCGCCTTGCTTCCATTCGCTAATCAGCGTTGCAACTACTTCGCCCGGCACCGCCGCATGGTCCACGGGATTGATGATGACAGCGTGAACGCCCTCGGGCAGCGCGCGAATGCCAAAGGCGATTGAGTCGCTCATCTCGCTCTGCGGATCGGGGTTGATGGCAAAGTTAACGTTGGAATTCTCCAGATGAGCTTTGAGTTTTTCAGCTCGCGGGCCCTGGCCAATGACGATCACAACAGTCTCAACACCGCCGCTGCGCATATTCTCAATGCAGGTTTCGATTACGGTCCTCGGTCCAAAGGGGAGAAGAGGCTTGAACGCGCCCATGCGCTGCGAGCGCCCGGCAGCGAGAATTATCGCGGAAACCGAATCGGTCTTTGGTCTTTGGACTTTGGACTTTGGATTTTGGATTTCGGTTTTTGTCATGAGGTTGGCATGGTCGGGTTCGGCACAAAGACCAAAGGCCCAAGACCTAAGTCCAAAGACCAACCCAGGACCTACTCCGAAGCAACCAGTTCCTGAAGAGCGCGAAGCGTGTATTGCCGCGTCATCTGTTTGCGCCAGTTCATGACGAAGTCGGTGTTGTCGAGCGGGCGTGCCTTGATGTAAGCGGCTTCAGCGGCGGCCTGTATATGATCGTCGTCGAGTGGTTCGCCCAGCAAAGCTTCGCCGGCTTCCTTCACTTCGACGGGCGATGGCGCGATACCTCCAAGGATCAGTCTCGCATCCTTGACCGAACCCGCATGGTCAACTTGCACCCAGGCAGCAACCCCAAGAACGGGAAAGTCAAACGCGCCACGGCGGCGAAGTTTTTGATAAGACGCACGCCAGCCATTGAGCGGCGGCAAATGAATGTCGACCAGCAACTCGTCCGGCCGCTTCTTCAGATAGTCAATGCCGTCGTCGTTGTAGAACCCCGCGGCGTCGATCATTCGCTCGCCCAGCGTTGACGCCAAACGAAACCTGGCGCCGATCGCCACCATTACCGGTACCAGATCCGATGACTGCACCGCCCAACACTTCGAGCTCCCGGGTGCAACCCAACAAACGTCGCCGTCTTTTTTCAAACAGAAATTTATGCCTTTGCGCCATTCGTAGTTCTGATCGTAGTAGTTGCAGCGCGTATCCAATAAAAGATTTCCGCCGATGGTGCCCATGTTGCGCAGGATGGGCGTGGAGATTGAGCGCGCTGCGTGAGCGATGACCGGATAGTCGCGGTTGATTAGTGGATGCTCGACGATGTCAGTGAGGGTAACGGACGCGCCGATGCGAATGCCTGACTTGCCGTCGCCTGTTATCTGATTCAATTCCGGCAGGCGCATCACGGAAATGACAGTGCGCGGCGTCTGTTGACGGCGCTTCATGTTTGGATAGAGATCGGTGCCGCCGGCAACGAACTGCCCTTCCGGTCCTGCGCCGGCGATGATCTTCACCGCCTCCGCGATCTCTCGCGGGACGCGGTAGTCAAATTTGGGCAGTCGCATCATAAGCTTGTCACGAAATCAGAAATAGGGCTTTTCTTCCAATGCTGAGCGTTCAACCGGCTTGTTAGGCAAGCCGTACCTGTTGATGACCTGCTTTACCAGAAATATGAACCAAGGGTTTGAATTCGGAGCTACATAAATGACGTCCACTAGTAGGTCAAGATCAACTTTGATGTACATGCCGACTTCGGGTACTTCGTTATAATTACAGACAAGCGCGCGCATCTCTTGCTCTTGTGCATACTCTTTACGTTTGTACATAGCAGCTTTCCAATGATCGCTTGGGGGGTCATAGCCATAATCCACCAATCCCGTATGAATCGTGGTCTCACCGCACTTTGCTAACGCGTCGTGGATCGCCCCATCAAGACACGCTCTAAACGTTGAGTATGTACTTTGAATGCATATTGCGTCGGTGTTCTTTCCGTACTGAGTCCACATCCCCGCCGATTCACAGGCGTTCATCTGCCAGCAACTAACCATGCCCCGCTCTCTGAAAAGCCTAAGGCCCTCGTCTAGGAACGCTCCAACATTGATGGTTTTCGCTTTCAAGATGGGATCGTCGGTGTCCGGGAGTAGCCTTCTATTTCGACGTTCACCCCATCGTCTTCAATTACAGTGAAGACAAAAGGTCTATAGGTCGAGGGTTCTTGTTTGCTCATCGGGCTTATGCTGCCCGTCGCGACTTCGGTGCCTGTTTCGCGCTCCGCCGCTGAGGCTTTCGGGCGCGCGAGGCCTGCTGTTTTGCCAGCTTGGCGATTACACGCAGCGCTTCATTCACCGATTCGTCATCAGGGAAAGCTTTTCGGACGTCACGATCCAACAATACAATGTTCGTGCCCGCACGAAACCGTTTGGCATAGATTCCACGCCCGACGAGCTTCATCTTGCTGAAGTCATACTCTGGCAACATGTCCTCTTCGCCTTCGGCTCTATTTGTTTTCTTCTTCATATGCTCTTCTTTCGCGCGGTGTAGCCTTTCGCGCGCTTATTAGCCTGACTTTTTCGCCTTGCATGGTATGCGCTACTACGAGTACACCCCGGCGGCTTTGAGCGGACATCCCAAGCGTAACGTATCTTTGCTCGCCATGCGAGTTTGCCGCATCATCGTAAGTGAATGAGAAAACATCACTGAAAACCATAATGGCCTCGCTGAATGAAACACGGTGCTTGCGAAGATTGCTCTTTGCTTTTTTCGGATCCCATTCAAATTGCATGCGTACGCTGAGTCCTTATCACGAATGCACGGCCACGCGCGGCATCTCGTAGCCATTGAAGATCGTCGTCAGCCTCAGTTTTCACTTTCCTACTCTTCATCTTATCCAAAGACACAAACTATTCACCTCGTTCAACGAAATCAGAGATCGCAACCTTGGCAACTTCTAGTCTGTCATCATCGGCTTCGCTTTCAAGCGGTATCAAGCCGAGAATCTTGCTTAATTCATCTTTCGTCTCATCGAATCCAATTTGCGCAGCGGCTTCAGAATTGAAGAATCGAGTATGAACCATCCAGCCATAAATCCCGCATGTGATCGTGAAGCGATTGTGTCTGACGCGCTCTAAGGTAACGCGAGCGCCGTCCCTGTGCTCGTCGTCACGCAAAATCTTTCCCTTCTCGGAGCCTGTCTGCCCAATCGATTCACCAGACTTGAAGGCATACCAGACGCTCATAACGAATGCACAGCTACTTTCCCGCCACGACCCTCGCTCATTGACTGCTAGGCCAACATCAGTCGCTGACCCTTTGGCTCAGGAATCGGATCGCCGAATTCTTGAGCGGTGTCGATCCACAGTTGAATCGCCTCATCGGCGTTTGCCAGCGCTTCGGCCTTGGTATCGCCGTGCGCCATGCAACCTGGGAGCTCGGGAACTTCCGCGACGAAAACCTGATCTTCATTACTCCAGTAAATGATCACTTCGTACTTATGCATCGTCACTCTCTCCTGCTAGTCCGTGCTTAACAATGACGGCTCGCACTTGCCGAACCTGGTAGACCTTGGCCTTCCTTTTGTCTCGCTGCAGGTTAATCCTTGCTTCAATCCCTGTTCTGCGAAAGATGTGATGGCTTCCGCTTATCCGCTCATCGAAGCCAAGACTGCGGAGCAGTTGGCACAAGTCTTCAAACTCGATATTTGCATCCGATCTACCGCGCAAAAGATCCGACAGCAGTTTCTCATCTTTACCCATCGGCTCGCCTCATGAGCGCACCTCAACTCGCGGTCGTCGCCACTTTGGGCCTGGGGAACAGCTTAACTTTTATCAGTGGCTGATCGGGATGATCCGGGTTTGGTACCAGGCGAAGATTGGTGCAGTCGACCAGCAGATCGAGCGTCTCAAGCACCGTTTGCCCGATCAAAACTTCCGAGCCGAGCACCAGCATCTCTTCCGTGGTACGACGTCCCATAATGTCTATACCGACCATTTCCGAAACGTCAACTTCTTCGCGCGAGTCATTCGCGTAAACGGCACGTGCCGTTCTCACAACTCCCAATCCTAAATGCTGAAGCACCTGAACCGGCAGCACGGAGCGAATCGCCCCCGTATCAACTAGCGCGGTTGTCTCGTAATAACGAACCTGATCCGACGCAAGCAGTCCTCGCCGAACCAATGCTTCGTCAACGCCGTTGGCTAGCCTCACTTGTACTCTGACTTCACCCATGAGAGCAGCCACCTCGCTAGCATGCTTCACAATTTCTCTAATAGTCCGAATTGTGCGGACATGGCCCGCAGAGCGCAATGTCGAGGCTTCCGATCGCGTTCTCTTTTCCATACAAGCCTTCTTTCAAACTTACGAATGCACGGCCACACGCGGCATCTCCCGGCCGTCGCCGCCTTCGGCCGGCGTCAACACGCGTAGCGGTTCGGGCCATTCCACAGAAGGAACCGCGCCCGGACCAAATCGCCCAGCGCCGCCCTTGGCTTTATCGCGCAGCGCTTTCAAAACTTTCTCCGGCGTAATCGGCACTTCATCAATGCGCACGCCTACCGCATCGTAGACTGCGTTCGCGACGGCAGGCGGCACTGGCAACAGCGGTCCCTGGCCAACTTCCTTCGCGCCGTAGGGTCCATTCGGGTCCGGATCCTCGATCAGGTAAGTCTTAACGTCGCACATCTCCATCGTCGTCGGGCTCTTGTATTCCAGCAGCGAAGGAAACTTGTGCACGACATTCCGGTTGGCGCGGTAAGTCATCTCTTCCATCAGCGCTTCACCAAGCCCCATGTAGACGCTGCCTTCAACCTGTCCCATCACCAGCATCGGATTGATTGATTTACCAATGTCGTGCGCAATCCAAACGCGCTCGACAATCACAATACCCGTCGAGGGATCTACGTCAACTTCAGCAATCGCGGCGGAATAGCTGTAGGCAGGCGAAGGGCCAACGCCGGCGCCTTTATATTTGCCGGGCGAACGTGGAGGCGAATAAGAGCCGACCGTGCCGATGGTTCCAAACTTTGATTCTGCCAGCACGACGGCTTCGGCGAATGAGACAGCAACTTCCGGGTTCTCGACATCGAAGACGCGACGTTCAGCTAACGAAAGATTCTCAATCGGCACGCCCAGCTTTTCCGCAACAGCCATCACTAACAACTCCCGCGCGCGTTCGGCGGCCTGAATTGCCGCGTTGCCGGTCATCAAGGTGACGCGACTCGAGTAACTACCTAGATCCACCGGCGTAAGATCCGTGTCGGCTGTGATCACGCGAATGTCGAAAGGATCGATGCCGAGCACTTCGGCGACGATGTAAGCGAGAATCGAATCGGAGCCCTGGCCGATATCTGTCGAGCCGCACATCACGCAGACGCCGCCCTGTCGATCCAATCGAAGCTGCACACCTGACTGTGGCATGTTGTTCCAGTAGATCGGCAAACCCGCACCGCAGATGTACGAGCTACACGCGATACCGATGCCTTTGCCGTATGGCAGCTTGCGATTGTTCTGGTTCCAACCAGAGAATTTATTTTTCCAGTCAGAGCCGTCAACAATCTTATCGATGCATTGACCGAGCCCCATACTGCCGATGCGCAGGTAGTTTGCAGTGACGGTACCGGGTTCGACTAAATTCTTTCGACGCATCGCGGCCGGATCCAGTTTCAGTTGCTCGGCGATCTTGTCGAGTTGAACTTCCAAACCAAAACGCGGCTGCGGCGTTCCATGCCCGCGCTTGGGCCCGCAGGGAGGTTTGTTTGTAAACGCGCGCAGTCCCTGAAACTTGTAGCGCGGCACGTCGTAGGTCACCGTTTGCAAAGCGCCCGTGTAGAACGTGCTGGCCACGCCATAGCTGCCATACGCGCCGCCGTCGAGGAACGACTGGAAATGCATTCCGGTAATGGCGCCATCTTTTTTCACGCCGGTCTTGATGTGCATTAACACCGGATGCCGGCCGCGATGACAATAAAAAACTTCTTCGCGCGTGAGCGTTACCTTCACTGGCCGTCCCGTCATCATCGATAGTTTGCAGACGACAACTTCGTGATTGAAAGGGTCGCTCTTGCCGCCAAAGCCGCCGCCGTTTGGCGTGGCGATAACGCGAATATGGCTGGCAGGTAACTCCAGAACCTTTGCCAGCGCGCGATGAACGTAGTGGGGCGTTTGGGTCGAACTCCAGAGCGTCAGCTTGTTGTCAGGATCGAAATTGCCGACAGCGGCGTGTTGTTCCAGCGGCAGGTGGGTGTTGCCTTCGTAGAAGAAAGTGTCCTCGCGAATTAGATCCGCTTCGGCGAAGCCATCCTCGACGTTGCCGAACTCCAGTGACACTTTCTTGTGAATGTTCCCTTCGTCGCCATACTCATGAATCCGCGGTTCGTCGATCAAAATTGCTTCTTCAATCGAGGAGATGGTGTTCAGTGGTTCATATTCCACTTCGATGAGGTTCATTGCATCGAAGGCGACATCTTCGTCAACCGCAGCGACGGCCGCAACCGGATCGCCGATGAAGCGCACCTTATCGATGCATAGCGCATGCTCATCCTGGCTGACAGGAAGAATGCCGTAAGAAATCGGCAGGTCTGTACCGGTGATAATTGCAAAAACTCCGGGCAAGGCAGCGGCTTTCGAGGTGTCGATATTCTTGATCAGCGCATGCGGGAGATGTGTGCGGAGAATTTTACAGAACAACATCCGTGGCAGCACGATGTCGTCGGCAAACTTCGTCTGGCCGGTGCACTTCGCGCGTGCGTCGACCTTGCGAAAAGGCTTGCCGACTACGCTCAGCGGCTTCCCATTTTTTGAGCCGTTATTAGCCATTCAACTTTCGGTCAGTCTCTCAAGTTGCTTGTCTCTCAGGTTGGGCAGGGTGGTTTACCCCCGCTTGCCTTTGGCAATCAGAATCAAGCGCGGGGGCAAGCCCACCTTCCCGACCCAGAGCTTCTCGACCTTGAGAGATTTCCTAAAACTACCAGCTTCACAAACCGTAAACAGATTCGCGCGGCAGCTCCATCTCTTCACCACGCATACGCGCTGCGGCCAACTCCACGGCTTCGTAGATTTTTATGTAGCCAGTGCAACGGCAGAGATTGCCTGACAACGCTTCTTTGATTGCTTCGCGCGAGGGATTCGGATTCTTTTTCAGCAATTCTTCGGCGACCAGCAAGAAGCCGGGCGAACAATAACCGCATTGCGCCGCGCCAAGATCTGCAAACGTTGTCTGCAATGGATGAAGCTCCGTGCCCTCAGCCATTCCTTCGATCGTTTTTACTTGCTGCCCTTCAGCATCCAGACCCAACATCAAACACGAAAGGATCGAGCGTCCGTTCACCAGTACTGCGCAGGTGCCACACTCTCCCAGCTCACAACCGTGCTTGGTTCCCATCAGACCCAGATCTTCGCGCAGAACTTCGAGCAGCGTCTTGTGCGGCGCGAACGCCACCTCCGCCGCTTCGCCATTCAGCGTAAACTGAATGTGACTCTTCTGCTTGTTTGGATCCGACATAACTTTAACGGAAGGAGTTTAGCAAAAGCAGGGAGGAAACCGCAGGTGTGCGAACGCTAGCCCATTGTTGTAGCCGCATCCTTCTTCGTTCTATTGAGTATCGTGTTATCGATCAGGCGCGTCTTGCCCACGTAAGCGGCGACTGCAATCAGTATCGGCCGCTCATCGAGTTTGTCGAGCTTCTCAAGCGTTTCTGCATCGATCACACTCACGTAATCGACGCGTACGCGAGGCTCAGTTTCAATTGTCGTACGCACGATCTCCGCTAATTTGGCTGCGTGCCGTTCACCCTTCCTGTAAGTCTCTTTTGCCTGCTTCAACGCCCGATGTATGACGGCCGCAGATTGTTGCTCCTCTGCGTCGAGGTAAAGATTGCGCGACGAAATCGCGAGCCCGGAATCCTCGCGTACGGTTGGTGAGACAACAATCTCGGTGTCGAAGGCCAGGTCGCGAACCATCCGCTTGATAATGACGGCCTGTTGCGCATCCTTCTGACCAAAAAAGGTGAAGTCGGGGCGAACGGTGTTGAGAAGAACTGCGACTACGGTAGCGACGCCACGAAAATGCCCCGGCCGGCTTTCACCTTCCAGCAATTTTGAAAGTCCGCCGACATTTACATAGGTGGAAAAATCCTTCGGATAAATTTCTTCCGCGGCTGGCGCAAAAATATAGTCAACGTTGTAGTCAGTCAGCAGCGCCGTGTCTTTGGTTAGATCTCGTGGGTAGTCTTCGTAATCTTCGCTTGGCCCAAACTGCGTCGGGTTTACAAAAACCGAGACCACCACGATGTCACACATTCGGCGCGCTTCGCGCACCAGACTAAGATGGCCTTCGTGCAGCGCGCCCATCGTTGGCACCAGCCCGATCGTTCTATCCTGCACGCGGCGGATTTTGCGCGCGACTGAACTCATGCGCTGACGGCGGTTAATGATTTCCATAAGATCAGTGAATAGTGAATAGTAAATCGTGAATAGAAAAAGCGAAGCGCATAATAAACGGGGTAGTAAATCGTAAATAGAAGGTGCCTGCGCTCTTCGCTTTTCGGTGCTTTCTATTTACGATTTACGATCCACTATTTACTTTTTCAGTTTGAGCTCTTCCGCCGCCTCCGCCGGCAGAGCGTAGGATTCATCGTTCGAAGGATATGTTCCGTTGCGCACATCGTCGGCATAGCGCGTGACCGCTTCGGTGATTACTTCATTGAGGTTTGCGTAGGGCCGCACGAAACGCGCCAATTTCCCAAACGCCAAACCCAGCATGTCGTGAAGCACCAGCACCTGAATGTCGCAGCCGGCACCCGCGCCAATTCCAATAGTCGGTATGCTGATGCTCTCGGTAATTAAGCTGGCGATTTCGCGGGGCACAACTTCAAGAACGATGGCGAACGCGCCGGCGTCTTCCAGGGCGCGCGCGTCGTCAAGTAGCTGGCGCGCAGTAACCGCTGTCTTGCCCTGAACGCGGTACGCACCGAGTTTGTTGATTGACTGCGGCGTCAAACCAATGTGGCCCATCACCGCGATTTCCTCGTCCACAAGACGCTTTACCAGTTGCACGCGTTTATGTCCGCCTTCGAGTTTGATGGCTTCGGCGCCGCCCTCTTTTACCAGCCGCAGCGCATTCCTCACCGCGTCGTCCGCGCCAGTATGAAACGAACCATAAGGCATATCGGCGACCAGCAAGGCGCGCTGCACTGCCCGGCGCACGGCCTTCAAGTGAATCAGAATCTCATCGAGCGTCACCGGCACCGTATTGCCGTAGCCCAACACCACATTGCCGAGGCTGTCGCCCACGAGGATGATGTCGATGCCCGCCTCGTCAACAATTCGGGCTGTGGGGAAGTCGTATGCGGTCAGGCAAACCAATCGCTCACCGCGCTGTTTGCTGGCTTTTAGCGATGGCGCATTAACTTTTTCAGGACGTTCAGGTTTGAGATAAGGCATAGCTTAGCCCTCTTACACGGCCGTTTATGGGCCGGATTGAACGGTTTTGCTCAGGGAAGTTTTCTGATGTCCAAGGGTGTTTGCAAGGGGCTCATTATAGGGCTGTGCGTCCAGTGTAGCAACCAGCTAAACTGCCAGACACTCACGGTATCCAGTGCTTCACCTCGGATCGATCCGTCGTTTCCTGGAGCAACTCGGTTATGGTTCGGTGGAGTGTCGGATGCTCAAGGTAAGGGGAAAGCTCGGCCAATGGCACCAGTACAAAGCGCCGGTTATGAAGTCGCGGATGGGGCAGCGTGAGAACCTGGCTTTCCCTGACCTGATTGCCATAGAGCAGAAGGTCGAGATCTATAACGCGTGGGCCCTTCACTAAGTCGCGCGTGCGCCCTAACGATTGTTCCACTCGCATTAGTCGAGCCATTACCTCCTCAGGGTCTAGAGGTGCGTCTACGCTGAACTCCGCGACCATGTTTAGAAAGAGTGGTTGCGCGAAAGTTTCCACCGGCTCGGTTTCATAGATTTGCGAAAGTCGGGTCACCTCGAGTCCCGCGTCGAGCATTCCACGAATTCCCAGCAGCAGGTTTCCCGCGCGGTCGCCGAGGTTGGAGCCGAGGCTGACGTACGCGGTAATTGGGCTGTGCGTAGGCATAGGTGCAAAGACAGTAGACAGTAGACAGGAGTCAGTAGACAGTAGTCATCGGCCAGCGCCAGTTGAGTATAGAATGAATAGAGTGCGCAGAACGAATCTAGAACAGATCGTAGAGACACCGCGTATTAACTGACTACTGACTACTGACTACTGACTACTGACTACTGACTACTGACTACTACTCCAACATGTCCCAACTCCTGACCCTAATCTGGCTGAAGTGGTTGCTGTTCCGCAATTCGTTCCGCTCGTCCAAAGCTGTCGTTAACCGCATCGCGAATGTGCTGGGGATGCTTGCTGCGCTGGCGCTCGCGCTGTTGGTTGCCCTCGGTCTCGGCGTTGCTGCTTATGTACTGACTTCACCTGACATGGGCATAGCTGGAATTCAGACGCAGCGAGGTGGCGCTCCGACACTTCCGCCGGCGGAGTTTATCTTCTTTTCGATCCTGGCGCTCTGTTACCTGCTGTGGTCGACGCTGCCACTCAGCATTGGCAGCAGCCGTCAATTTGATCCCGGAAATCTTCTTCTTTACCCAGTCAGTTTGGGTAAGCTCTTCGCCTTAGACTTCATCAGCGAGGTCGCCAGCCTCCAATCCGTATTTGCCATACCGGCGATTCTGGCGCTTGGAATTGGCGCTGGGCTGGCCCAGGGAAACCTCTTCGGCGGGGTTCTGGTCGCGCTGCTTGCGGCCGTGTTCGGAGTCGCACTGTCCAAATGGATCTCGATCTCGGTTGGCTCATTAATTCGCAAGAAGCGCACCCGTGGCGAGACTCTACTCGCTTTAATTGGCGTGATAGCGGGTCTGGGTGGCGCTCTGTTTGGCCAAATCGCTCCGGTACTTTTCCGTCATGCGGAATCGATTTCCTTTCTGCGCTGGACGCCACCGGGCGCGATAGCTTACGCGCTAACTCACGGATTGCGGGCCGGCAACACCGTTGGTTATGCGGTTGCGTTGTTGGCAATCATTGCCTACACAGTAGTCCTGATCGCGATTGCTTATTGGTTGTCTCGCCGCGCCATCCTTGGTGGCGGCAAACGCCGACGCACGCCGCCGAAGTTGGAAAAACCCGTTGCCGTAGATTACACGGGTTGGGAAATCCCACTAATGCCGCCGGCTCTCTCGGCCGTCGTTGAGAAAGAGTTGCGCTATCTGATCCGCAATGCGCAGGTGCGAACGTTGATCCTCGCGCCACTGATCCTGCTGGTGGTGAGGTTTATGAACAGGCGACGCTTTGGTCAATCGGGAAGCAGCGCTTTCGGGACCGAATTCTTCAAATATGGTGAAGGGCTGATGGCGACCGTTGGCGTTCTTTATGTGTTCCTAATCCTCTCCGGCCTATACTGTAATCAGTTCGCTCTTGAACACGCCGGAATGCGCACGCTGGTCCTTTCACCAGTTGATCGCAAAATTGTTCTGCTGGGAAAGAACATCGCTATGTCAACTCTGGCGCTCGTCTTTTCTGCCGGCTTGCTATTCGTAAATGAGCTGGTGTTTCGCGACCTGACCATTAACGCCTTTCTTTTCACCGTCCTCAGCTTTTCTATCTTTGCGCTGCTCATTTCAGTAGTGGGCAACTCTCTTTCGATTCGCTTTCCGAGGCGTATGAGATTTGGCAAGCGGCTTAACGCTTCCGGCGTCGCCGGGCTGCTGATGATACCGATGATCTTCGTGCTGACTCTACCGCCGCTAGCAGCGACGGCGGCCGGCTATATCGCGCAGAGTTTGCTGGTTGAGTATGTTACACTCACCGTTCTGGCTGTGTTTTCGCTTGGGTTTTATATGCTGCTGATTAGTTCTCAGGGTCACTCGCTGCAGCGGCGAGAACTGGAAATACTCGAAGCGGTCAATGACCCGGGGAACGAATGATTTGTTGGATTGGCTCAAGAAGTTTAGAGTTCAACCTTCAGATTGCTGTTTTGGAAGCGACAAGCTAAAGGCTTGAACTCGGAATTATCGGTTGTAAAACATATTCCAGCGATGCCTTTGAGGATTAGGCATCCGGGCGGGCGACTTTCAGAATTTCAGATCTCAAAGAGGAGATATTTGAGACTTGAAATTTGAATCTCAGAAAGCAAGCGGCCCCGTCAATACACAAATGGCTCGCAGAAGATTTCGCAGTAACCAGCGACACGAACCCTCCACCGAGCGTTCCTTCCAGGAGTACTACCTCTCAACGCCCGCGCCGCAAACCTCGCGAACCGAACTGCTGCGGTTGATTCGTGGCGGCGAAGACACTTTTCTTGAGCTGAAGGTCAAGCTCTCTAACTCCGAAAAAATTGCGCAGGAGATTGTTGCACTTGCCAACACGGGCGGCGGCGTCATTGTTTTCGGAGTCAACGATCAATTGCGCATCGAAGGTGTCGACGATCCTGAAAGCGTCCAGGAAGAACTAGTGCGAATCTGTCGAGAAGATATAGAACCTGCTCTGGTGCCGTTCATCGACCGCATAGCTTTTGACAACGGCCGCCGCGTAGTGGCGCTTGATGTAGAAGGGAAGCGGAGACCCTATCGCACTAAGGACGGGCGGTTCTACCTGCGGATTGGATCGGACAAAAGAGAGGCTACCCGCGAGGAATTGTCAGCGCTCCTGGACGAGGCCAGACCACTGGGTTTTGAAAACATGCCTGTTATTGGCGCCGTAACTGCCGACATAGACGAGGCGCACTTGTGGAGTTTCCTGCGGGAATTTGAAGGCGACGCTTTTGATAATGTAGTCGCGAGCGGCTATCCGACGGGCGAGGTACTTGAAAGAGATCTGCTGCTGGCAACCGAGTATGACGGCGAAATTGTTCCAACGGTTGCCGGGCTGCTTCTCTTTGGGCGTGATGAACGCGTTGAGGAGCTTCTGCCCCGCTCCGCCATCACGGCGACAAGATTTGCAGGTGACTCGTTACAGTCGCCGGTGATTGAGCGCGTAAGTATCACAGGCAATCTGCTTACGATCTATGAAGCGTCGTTGCGTTTTGTCGACCGCTACTGCGACCTGTGGGATGTGCGTCCCAGGAGTTTTCCCGCCGGTGAGGTTGACGATAGCCCCGTGGCGGCGCGAGGAAACTACCAGCGTGCTTCGGTTAGCGAAAGCATTTGTAATCTTCTTATCCATCGCGATCTTGCGTTGCGAGATCTATCAACGCGTCTCAATATTTTTGACCACTCGATTGAACTCATAAACCCTCGACGTACCGCAGGCTTTTCGCCAGTGGCACAAAAGGCAATTCGCTATGGAGTGCCGCAGCGTTTGAATCCGCAGTTGGCGGCGATATTTCGGAGCCCCGCGTATGGACTGAAACTGCCGCAAGGCGGGCTGCCAATGTTGTTGCGCGCGAGCCGTCTGTTTTCAAATAGACGGACGGAGCTGAACGCGATTAATGATGAGTTTCGGCTCAGACTGCACGGAACTTAGGAGGCAGACGGCAGGAGCAGGAGGCAGGACCCGAATACGAAACGATGGCCGTTTTCCTGCCTCCTGCTCCTGCCTCCTGCTCCTTGCCTATACCGCCTGCCCGGCCGCGTAACCAGATGCCCAGGCCCACTGGAAATTGAACCCGCCCAGGTGACCGGTGACGTCGACAACCTCACCGATAAAATACAAGCCAGCAACGCTCTTGACCGCCATCGTTTGCGAAGAGAGTTCCGCTGTTGAAACTCCCCCCGCCGTCACTTCCGCCTTCCGGTAGCCTTCCGTTCCCACTGGCGTAATCTCCCAATGATTTAGTTTTAGCGCGATGTCAGCAAGCTCGCGTGAGTTGTAACGTTTGAGCGGTTGTGAAGGAAAGTTTAGCGCGCACCAGGCGGCAGCAAAGCGTCGCGGCAGAAACTGACTCAGGAAGTTTGCCAGCGTGATCTCCTTATTTTCCTGTTCGCGTAAAACTTCCAGGGCATCGTGGTCTGGCAACAGATTGATGTTGATGCTTTGTCCCGTACGCCAATAAGAAGAGACCTGCAAAATAGCCGGACCGCTCAGGCCTCGATGGGTAATCAGAATGTTTTCGCGAAACTGCCGGCCATCACAACTGACCGAGGCATCAAGCGAAATTCCACTCAACGGTCCTAGTTCCCGCAACGTTTCGCGCGACAGTGTGAAGGGGACGAGCGCGGGCCAGGGCTCGACAATTGTCAGGCCAAACTGACGAGCCAGACGATAGCCGAAGTCGGTCGCCCCCAGGGGCGCGATCGATAATCCACCAGTTGCTACAACCAGCGATTCTGAAACGAAGGTGTCCTTGTCGGTTTCAGTTTTGAAGAGCGGCTCACTCAGCGACGAGTCGCCCGCTAGAGCAGCCGTTCCTGTTCGGCTAACCTCTTGTACCAGCGAGCCACAACGGATCTCCACACCCGCCTCGCGCGCTTCAGTTAACAACATTTCAATTATCTGAGCCGAACTACCGTCGCAGAAGAGTTGTCCGAGCTTTTTCTCGTGATACGCGATGCCGTGTTTTTCGACCAGTGAAACGAAATCCGCCGGCGTGTATCGCGCCAGGGCGGACTTGCAGAAGTGTGGATTACTGGAAATGAAGTTGTCGGTGCTGGTGAAAAGGTTGGTGAAATTGCAGCGGCCGCCGCCCGAGATGGCAATCTTCTTGCCGATGCGGCCCGCATGCTCGAGCACGACGATACTGCGTCCCCGTTTGCCTGCTTCAATAGCGCAGAAGAGACCCGCCGCTCCTCCGCCGATTACTACGACATCTTTCTCAGTCACGCGCAGAGCGTATCACCGTTGGCAGTAAGCGCTAAGCAGAAGGCAGTAGGCAGAAAGCAGTAGGCAGAAAACGAATACTATGGTTTCGTTCTCTGCCTACTGCCTACTGCCTACTGCCTACTGCCTACTGCCTACTGCTTGCCCGGCGCGCCATCCGGCTTCGGCGCGTTGTAAAACTGCCGCGCCTGGATGACGTATTCTTTGTCATCGATAACGCCGTCGCCATTTACATCAACGCTGACTTTTATTTTGTGTTGCTTGCCGTCGTGTACGTCGCCGGGATTAAAAGCCAGACTGTACTGGCTGCGCAAGAGTGCATTGATAGAGCCCAACACAGAAGGCAGTTCGCCAGGGAATGTAACCGGGTAATAAGCGCCGCCGGTTTCTTTGGCAAATGTTCCCAACGCGTTCTTGGCCTGGAGAAAAGTCATTCGTCCGGGCAGTCCAGATAGGGTATCGGTCGCCGGAATATAGGCGTCATACTTCTTATAAAAAAGTTCGCCGGTCCCGATGATGTAGATCGGAATACCGGCATTCTGCGTTATCTTGCGGGCGTCTCCGTAGTTGATTTTGCTGAATGTATCGATGCCTGAAGCTACGAGTATTATCGCCCGGCGGCGACCCTGCACACTCACCAGCCCGGAGTAATCAGATTTCTCGCTTTTCGAATCCTCAAGCACAACGGAGTCGCCGCGTCCGCCGATTAGGGTGAATTTGAGCGCATCGAAAAGGTTCGTTTCACGAAAGGCAGGGTAGTTCCGCAACAGCAGGTTAATCACCTGGCTAATACGGCCAGGGTCGTTCGTAAAGTCTGTCAATGGGGTAGGACGAATGTCGAACGCAACCACCGAAACATAGTCATCAGGTGGTTTGACGAACTGCTGCAAGAACATCGCGACGGGTCGAATCACTTCGTATGTGCCCGGCTCCCAACCTCCACCTGAGGCGTTGCCAAATGCCTCCGACCACTTGCTGTACTCAACGACCATGGCAACCGTGATCGGCGCCTCCGGCGTTGAGAAGTTGGTGATGGTTTGCGGCCCGCCATCCACCTGGATCGAGAAGTTCTCTTTCTTCAACCCGGTTACGATTTGTCCACTCTTCTTGTGATAAACCACTGTGTCGACATTAACGATTTGAGTGGTAACCGTAACCTTCTCAGCCTCTTGAGGTTTGCCGGTCAAATCCGGGGGCAGCGGCTCCTCGGGCTTCTCGCTTGGTTCCCCAGTTCCGGTCGGACGTTTGTTCTTTTTCTCAGAGGACGTGGGCGGTTGGCGTCGCGACTGTCCTGGCGTGGTACTCAAGCCCAGGCTGGCGAGTAAAGACAAGACAACGATAGAAGCAAAGAACGCACGCGCCAGCTTTAAGGATTTCATGTTAAGTCACCTGCTGCTAGAAGACGCAAAAAACGGTGGAGAGTCGACTTCCAAACCGCGTTAACAATGTTTGGCTGCTTCGGTGTGATGCCGAAAAACAAAGCGAAGTTTGCTGGATTCCAGGCTAGCGGGGCCCACTGCCGCCAGCCTCAGCCTCTATGACTACATCATACGTTCCCGTATTGTCAGCCAGATTTCCCTCGTTCAGTCCCAGGAATAACACTCCATCTCGCTGGGATACAAAATCTCGCCTCGTTCCGATCAGGAGAAAGTCGTCATTATCGTCACCAATGACGGCAATAAGAGCGCCGGTCGCTTCGGTGCGCATTAGCTTCTCGTTGTCCGGGGAGCCGCCCATGCCCGCCGGAGTTGAGAAACGACCGCCGCCGAGAGAGACTCGGCCGGTGCTGCTAATTCTGAGACGTTGTCCCTGACGTACAACGAGCCCAGTGTTGGTCCAGCCATTCGGCGCGCACAGTTCCCCGCGCACAGCTGGTGCCGAGCACTGTCTTGCGTTAACACCAACCTTGATAGTAAAGAACGTTGGCGAAGTACTGGGCGCAGATTGCGGGGTTTGGCGCGGCGGAACTCTGCTGGTATCGACAGGCGCTTGAATGGGGCGCGGCGGCTGATTAGTCGGTCCGGAGTTATTCGATGTTTGCGGGTCATCATTTGCCAGACCAGCCGCGGCGGCTGTGGTTGCCGAATCAAATTCGATTGACTCCACGTCTTCAACGTAAACCAAGGTTCGACTGCGGCGGCCCTGGGCTCCGGAACCTACCAAGACCGTGAACTGCTGATCCCTAAAGCCAATCACCTGACCTCTAATCACGTTACCGTCTTTCAAGCGAATAGTGTCGGCGAAGGCTGAAACAAATAGGGCAAGAACAATGGCAAACAAGCCAGAGATGCGTAGACTAGTTCTCATAGGTGTAACTCCAAACCAACTTTCAATAGTGAGTTTACAAGAGTCGATTGCTTTTGCAAGCGGGAGAGGCAAGCGGCAGTTCTCGGATGCTCTGGCAGAGCTAAAGGTTGCGGTGAAAGTCTTGTTTACTCGGGGTGAGGCTAGTAAACTCGGGAGTTAAAAGTATTCAGACCGGCTGGGAGCAATCCGGCATGTTACCGATCAAAGGCCTCTATGAGATAGCCATACGAGTGAAGGACCTGGCGCGCGCTGAAGCTTTTTACAAAGACGTTTTGGGGCTGAAGGAGGGGCTACGCGACGACCGTAGACACTGGCTCTTCCTTTATGCGGGTGGTGACGCGGGAATGGTTGTGCTCCAGGAAGATAAGGGCGAATGGCCCAAGCAGCACTTCGCTTTTAGTGTTAGTGAGCCCGATATCGAGCGGGCGGCTCAGATGTTGAAGGAGAAGGGTGTTTCAGTTTCTGAACCTGTCTATCACCAGTGGATGAAATCAGTCTCAGTCTACTTTGACGATCCCGACGGCCACGCATTGGAACTTCTGGCGCTTGCGAGTTCTTGAAATAGCTGGATTCAGCGCGGTGTAGGGCAGAGCAACCGCCACTCGCTTTTGAGAGTTGCCATCAGGCGGTTTGAGAGTTATAGTGAGTCCAACTAGATGGTTGGTGAATCCTTCCATCCACGTGGTTGCTGGGGTGAGGACAGTGACCACATTAGATTAGGCGCGACAGTCCAAAAACTGTTGCGCCTTTTCGCTTTTGCCCCTTCGCAGAGCTGAACGTACCTTCCGACCAGGCCTTCCTAACTGACGGCTTGATCTAATTTACTTAAGCTCAAGGCAACTCAAGTCGTCGCTATAGTTATCGAAGCAAAAGAGGGCTATGCGAAAGTTATTTTTTCAGAAAGTCCTTGACAGGATCGTTATTCCTACTTTATACAAGATGGCCGCGCGATCATGTGAATCGCGCAGAGAGAAGGAAACCATTCCAATGTTGACGAGCTGGACAAATAAAGAACACACCACCAAACGGCAGCCCACGGCGGCCATGCGTGGCGTGTGTCTGAATGCCAATCCAGGGTCAGCCGTCAATTTATTTAACGGCAGACTCGGACAAGCATCCATAGATAGCCGTTACATCAGGCATTAATTCGCGGGAGCGGACTCCCGCTCCCAAATCTCAAAGAAAAATCGCGAGAATTGTTAGGAGCGGGCAGCTTCCCTGGGAGGCTTAAAGCCCGCTCTTTTTGTTTTTTGACAATCGAAGTACCTATTTGTGAAAAAACTCCAGGCGAAACTCGCATGGAGTCTTTGGATGAAGGCAGGGAGCCTTCCGGATGACGACGCCGTTGCTTTGCGAGAGTGTCGGGCGTCGCCATCCTCAGGAGAAGTGTGCCTCGAATTATGTTCGCGGTACGTTTCTCTCTGCCTTCATCTGTTTTTAGCATAACAGGAAGATTTCGAAATGCGAATTGCGGATTTCGAAATTTACCAAGACAAAGTTCGGAGGCAAGTCCCATGTCGTCAGAAAGAATTCTTCGTACCTTCAAGTTTCGAAATCCGCAATTCGAAATTCGAAATTTTTTCCGCACGCGTGGCTGAGCAGCAAAGGCACCTGACTGTAAATCAGGCGTTCCTCGTGAACTTCGTAGGTGCGAGTCCTACCGCGTGCACCAGATTTTCTTAGGGATGTAGGCTAACTGGCAAAACCATCGGTCTCCAAAATCGAGATTCTCGGTTCAAATCCGAGCGTCCCTGCCAAGTTCAAGAAAGGATGAAGGTTGAAGGCGGAAGGATGAAAGAGCACCGGAATAAGATCAAAGAATATCTGGAGGGTTCGTCAAATTGGCATGGCACCGGTCCCGAAAACCGACGGGCGCAAGTCCCTTGCGAGTTCGAGTCTCGCACCCTCCGCCAATTGATTGCTGATTGCTGATTGCGGAATGCAGATTGGTCAATGAATCCGTCAAGATTGTGTAGCGGCCAATCCGAAATCCGCATTCCGAAATCCGAAATTCTTCGTCGGACCTGTAGCTCAGTGGAATTAGAGCGCGACCCTGCGACGGTCGAGGCCGCACGTTCAAGTCGTGCCAGGTCCACCAAAACGGAGGATGAAGGATGAGGGATGAAGACATGGATCTTACAACGTTTCATCCTTAATCCTTCCGCCTTCATCCTTAGATTTGCCGGCGTAGCCCAACGGGCAGGAGGCGCTAGTTTTAGAAACTAGACAGTGTGGGTTCGAATCCCTCCGCCGGTACCAGTCAAATTTCGGAATGCGGATTTCGGATTGCGGATTTGCAAATCCCCGGGTTAAGGGAATGCCTCCGCCGAAACAAATCCGAAATCCGCATTCCGAAATCCGAATTTTTCAGGGGATGAATGCGAAATGGAAAGCAAGCTGACCTTCAATCAGCTGATTTGCGGGTTCGAGTCCCGTCATCCCTGCCAATCCCGGGCGAATGCTGAATGTGACTACATTGTCCAAAGTCGCGCTCGATTCCTTGTCGCCCGTTTATCAGAGTCGTCACTCTACACCATGCTATTGCTCGCGTAGTCCAATCGGCAGGAGACGACAGTTTCAAGAACTGTACAGTGTGGGTTCGAATCCCTCCGCGAGTACCAGTTGAGAATTGATTGCGCGTGTAGCCCAACTGGCAGAGGCGGCTGACTTAAGATCAGCGACATGATGAGTTCGAATCTCTCCACGCGCACCAGAGAAAGATTGCGGGGCGAATGCTGAACGTGACTACATCTTTGAAATGTGATTGTCGCGCTCGATTCCTTGTCGCCCATTGTGTGGGTCGTAGCTTAACGGCAGAGCGCCGCGTTGTGACCGCGTAAGGTGAGGGTTCAACTCCCTTCGACCCACCCAAACGATTGCAGATTTCGGATTGCCGAATGCGGATTAGCATGGTAACTCGATGGAGAATTTAGACCCCGTCTCACGAGATTTGCGAAGACCAGGCGCTTCAAGCATCGAGCTAATGCCAATCCGCATTCAGAAATCCGCAATCCGCAATCGTCTGGAACTGTGGCCGAGGGGTGAGGCACCTGGTTGTCAGCCAGGCCGATGACGGTTCGAGTCCGTTCAGTTCCGCCAAGTAGGACAGGCATTCACTGCCTGTCCACCATTTTCGAACAACAGCGACAGACAGACATGTTTGCCCAACTAACAGGGACAGACAGAAATGTCTGTCCTACCTTGCGTCAGTAGCTAAATCGGATTAAGGCACCTGCCTCTTAAGCAGGGGATTGTGAGTTCGAGTCTCACCTGGCGCACCAAGAATCAGTAGGCAGGAGGCAGGAGGCAGTGGGCAGTAGGAGGAAGCAGTGGGCAGTAGGCAGTAGGCAGCAACTGTCATTTACAAATTCACGTTCTTAACTATTCTAAAGAAAGGAGAATCAACATGCCCTACGAAAAACTACCAATTGGCGGAGCTCACGCCGAGGTCTTGTCGTGGGCCGGTCACGAGTTCAGCTTTGAAGAGCAAGCGATGCTGCGAAACGTTTCGCGTCTGCCATGTTTGTTCAAGCACGTTGCGCTGATGCCTGACGCGCATTTGGGCAAAGGCAGCATGGTCGGCTCGGTCGTGGCCACGAAAGAAGCGGTGATCCCCGCCACAGTCGGCGTCGACATCGGATGCGGCATGATGGCTGTGAAGACACCATTCAGAAGCGGCATCCTTGACGGCAAGTTGAAGGATCTGCGTCTGAAGATCGAAGAAGAAATCCCGGTCGGTTTCAATGCCTACAAAGAATCCCTAGATGAAGCCTCGGATTGGGACGGCTGGAAAGACTTCGGCGAACTGCACCAGGGCGTACGCGATCGCAGGAAGAAAGCGATGACGCAACTGGGCACACTCGGTGGCGGCAACCACTTCATCGAAGTTTGTCTGGACACGGAAAACTTCGTCTGGTTGATGCTGCACTCAGGCTCGCGCAATATCGGTAAGGAATTGGCCGAACGTCATATCTCGACCGCCAAGGGTTTGTGGGCATTGTCGGAACTTCCTGCGCCGGATCTTGCTTACTTCATTCAAGGCACGCCGGAATTCGCGGCGTACTGGAAAGACCTGAAGTGGGCGCAAGCTTACGCGATGAAGAACCGCGAGATCATGATGACGCGTCTGTTGAAGGTCTTCAACAAGATGTTTAATCATCGTCAGCCTTTCAAGCCTGAGATTGCAGTTAACTGCCATCACAACTACGTTGCGCTCGAAGATCACTACGGCGAAAAAGTTTTCGTCACACGCAAGGGCGCGATTAACGCGGACAAGGATGTGTACGGCATCATCCCCGGTTCGATGGGCGCGAAATCGTTCATCGTGCAGGGGCGAGGCCGGGCGGAGAGTTTCAACTCCTGTTCGCACGGAGCGGGACGCAAGATGTCGCGTGGCGCTGCCAAGCGGGCTTTTACGAAAGACGATTTGGCGCGACAAACACACGGCGTTGAGTGTCGTAAGGACGTAGGCGTGCTGGATGAAATTCCCGGCGCTTACAAAGACATCAAGGCGGTGATGCGTAACCAGAGCGATCTGGTGAAGATCGTTGCCGAGATCAAGCAGGTGGTCTGCGTCAAAGGTTGAAAATTTCGGATTGCGGAATTCGGATTTCGAAATTGAAAAACCGACGTGAACCCAGTAAAAGTCTAATTCGCCTCACAACAAATCCGAAATCCGCAATCCGCAATCCGAAATTCTTCCGGGGTGTGGTGTAACGCGAGCATCCGAGTCCTGGGAACTCGTGGCGACAGTTCAATTCTGTCCTCCCCGACCAGCCGTTAGTCCAAAGTCGAAAGTCCAAGGTCTAAAGTCAAAAAATTTCGGAATTCGGACTTCGAATTGCGGATTTGGCTTTGGCAAGTCGCAAGCTGATTTCGACCGCACCCGTCTTCTTCGCGCGCGTTTTCAAATCCGAAATCCGAAATCCGCAATCCGAAATTCCCCTTTGCTCCTGTAGCGCAACTGGAAGAGCGCGACGCTTCGAACGTCGAGGTTGCGGGTTCGAATCCTGCCAGGAGCCCCAAAAACAAATTTCGGATTTCGGATTGCGAATTTCGAATTCAGCTTTGCTTCGATGCCAAGTGATTTCAGTGGTGGCCGGATTCCTGCCACGCAATCTTCAAATCCGAAATCCGAAATTCGCAATCCGAAATTCCCTGCGGAAGTGTCGGTAGCTGGAAACCCGCGAGTCTTCCAAACTCGAATCGAGAGTTCGAATCTCTCCTTCCGCTCCAGTTGAAAGGATGAAGGATGAAGGATGAAAGTTCGTTGGTGCAAAAGCCTTGTTCATCCTTCCGCCTTCATCCTTCATCCTTCCAGTGCGCGCGTCGCCAAGCGGCTAAGGCGGCGGATTGCAAATCCGTTACTCGTGAGTTCGAGTCTCACCGCGCGCTCCAATTTTTATCTAACGCAAACTGTTAGTTTGCGATCGTTGCAGCTAACTCAACTTGCAATCGCAAACTAACCGTTTGCGTTACTCAAGTCTCAAGAGCGGGACTCGCACCTAGCGAGTCATTCCTCACCACCGCTCTTGACTCCAATTCCGGAGTCTTAAGCTGCAGTCCAAATCCAAATCAGCCGCGGACGAACGCAGAAAAACGCGGATCAGAAATGACCAGGCCGGCCTCGACTTCCTGCTTCGAAGTTTCTTATCTGTGTTCGTCCGCGTTAATCCGCGGCAAAAAACAAACGAAAGGAGGTGCCGGGTGATGGCACTCAATGGCAGAGTTCTACTACTCAATCAAACTTACGAACCGCTCGGCACTGTCGGTGTTGCACGCGCGGTCATCATGACTTTCAAAAACAGCGTCTTCGTTGAGGAATGGGACGGCGATCGCGTGCTGCGTTCGGCGCATGATGAATTTCCGGTGCCGTCGGTGATTCGCCGACGCACTTACATCAACGTTCGCCGTCGCCGCGAGCAGTCGGGCATGAAGCGTCTGCGGATTTACATGCGCGACAAGTTTCGCTGCCAGTATTGCGCGGAAAAGAAAGGTGTGGCTGAGCTGACACTCGATCACATTATGCCGCGTTCGCGTGGTGGTGATAACTCGCCAGTGAACATAGTGACAGCTTGCGTTCCTTGTAATAACCGCAAGGCGAACCGCACTCCGGGTGAAGCGCGCATGCCGCTCCTGACTTCGCAGTCAGCGCTGCGCGTGAAACTCGAACGCGTCGTGCTTTGTCACTACGCTGAGGCACGCGCTGAATGGCGCAAGTACCTCTTCATGGACGTGCACGACGATCGTGACGTTATGGAGAAGGTGCACAAAGAAAGAAGGTCTTAGGTTTCTGACGAAAAGATCTTAAGTCTTTGGTCTTGGGTCTTTGGAGGTGGTTTCGGCAGGACTCTTCAATTGACGTAACCAACCCAAAGCCCAAAGACCGAAGGCCAAAGACCAAATCCGGTCGGATAGCTGAGATGGATTAGCGTGGGTTTGAAAAACCCGAGAGGTTGGTTCAATTCCAACTCCGACCACCATAAGCAAAGGATGAAGGTTGAAGGATGAAGGATGAAATTAACTCGAGAAGCCCGGCTGCTTTTTTCATCCTTCATCCTTCAGCCCTCATCCTTCGATTCGCCCGAGTAGCTCAACTGGCTGAGCGCTGGTCCTACAAACCAGAGGTTGAAGGTTCGAGTCCTTCCTTGGGCACCAAAAGAAAACAGGAGGCAGTAGGCAGGTGCAGGAGGCAGGAATCCCGGGGTTACCTGCCGCCTGCCTCCTGCCTCCTGCTCCTGCCTCCTGATTCCTTCGCCCTTCGGCCCGCGTTCCCGGCACCGGTCTTCTAAACCGAACCTTAGAGCTGGGCGGAAGGCATGAGGTTCAACTCCTCCGCGGGCTTCCAGTAAACCAAAAACGAGAAATCAGATGCGGAGTAGCTCAAACTGGAAAGAGCGTTCGTCTCATAAACGAAAGGGTGCGGGTTCGAATCCCGCCTCCGCGACCAAACTTTAAGAAGTTTCGAGTTTCGAGTCCGGAACAAGACGGTTGAGTTTCGTCTGTTACAAGTATCCTTCATGAACTCGAAACCCGAAACTCGGAACTCGAAACTTCTTTTAAGGGGCTATGATCTAACGGCATGATGCCTGCTTTGCAAGCAGGACGTAGAGGTTCGACTCCTCTTAGCTCCACCAGACCAGTAAGCAGGAAGCAGAAGGCAGAAGGCAGTGATAGAGTCACTCGACTTCCAACCGCTGCCTACTGCCCACTGCCCACTGCCTACTGCCTACTGATTCCGGCGATGTAGCTCAATTGGATAATCAGAGCGTCGGTCTTGTAAACCGAACGATAAGGGTTCAACTCCCTTCATCGCCTCCAACTAAGAGAAGGTCTTTGGCCTTTGGTCTTGGGTCTTTGAAGTGCTTCACATGCAAGGGCGCGGCGTAGCTGGCAAACTCAAAGGCCAAAGACCCAAGCCCTAAGTCCAAATTTATTGTGGCGTAGCCAAGTTGGTAAGGCATCGGATTGTTAATCCGACCATGCGAAGGTTCGAATCCTTCCGCCACAGCCAAATAAATAGTTTCAAGTTCCAAGTTTCAACTTTCAAGTTGTTCTAGCGAGACCGCGAAACTTGAAACTTGAAACTTGGAACTTGAAACTTATTGTTGGCCCGGAACTCGAGTGGCAGAGAAGCGGCCTTTTAAGCCGTGATGTGCGGGTTCAAGTCCCGTCGGGTCAACCAAATCAAAAAGTTTCGAAACTGTTCTTCGCGGTGTAGCTCAATGGCAGAGCCCTCGATCGATAATCGAGCGACGTAGGTTCGATTCCTTCCGCCGCGACCAACAAACCAGTCCAAAGTCCAACGTCCAAAGTCTAACGTCAGGGTCAAAATCGACTTTGGACTTTGGACCAGTGACTTTGGACTTGGAATCGAGGGGCATAGCTCAATCGGCAGAGCAGCCGCCTTATAAGCGGTGTTAGCGCCAGATAAGCGCAAGGTTCTGGGTTCGAGTCCCAGTGCCCCGACCAAATCAAAGGATGAGGGCTGAAGGATGAGGGCTGAAGCTCCGTGAATTTCCCCACCGTCTATTCATCCTTCATCCTTCCGCCTTCATCCTTGCTTTTGCGGGATAGTGCAACTGGCAGCACGTCGGACTTTGACTCCGAAGATCAAGGTTCGACTCCTTCTCCCGCAGCCAAATCTTTACAGTGACGCCGTTGCGACTGCGACACCACGCGGCCGCTCAGTCAGTCCCGTTAGGGACGAAACGTTTATAGAATTCCTGCTTCCACCAACAACAGAGCCCTGTAAGGGTGGCTTTGGGCGGCACCTACGACTCCACCGCAACATTTCGCTCCGCTGGAGCTAAGACAGTCAACTCGTCTGCTCCGTTCTATAAACATCCGGCTCCTCCGGAGCTAACGTCTTGTTTTTAGCGGCTTCGGTTTTCAGCGAAGATTTCACAAATAGGTACTTCGATTGTTCGTTCACTAGAACGAGATCCAGGTATTGAGGAGGTAAACGAACGATGGCAAACAAGACTCTATTCAAGTCGCTAATCGGCAAGCTGATGCCCGCAACCGACGCGCTCAACGAAGAGCGTGCACCGGCTTACGCACGGGCGTTGAAGCATCAGCTGGCGCAGTACGCCGCCACCGGTTGTCTGAACACTACCTTTTACGCAAGCGCGGACAAGCAACTGGCCAGGGTTCTCGAACTGTGCGCGGAAGTCGATGCTGAATTCATCGCGAAGACGGCAGTGTTTTGCCGCGAACGCGGTTACATGAAGGACATGCCGGCGCTGCTTTGCGCCGTGCTTTCGGTCAAGGATCGTGAACTGCTAAACGCGGTTTTCCCGCGCGTGATCGACAACGCGAAGATGCTGCGCAACTTCGTGCAAATCATGCGCTCGGGTGTGGTTGGCCGTAAGTCGCTGGGCACAGCGCCGAAGCGACTGGTGCGTGAGTGGCTTGACGCTCGCGATCCGGCAACGCTATTCAAGGCGAACGTAGGCCAGGACCCTTCGCTGACCGACATTGTGAAGATGGTGCACCCTAAGCCAAAAAACGCTGAGCGTGATTCGCTGTTCGGTTATTTCATCGGTCGCGAGTATGCGGCTGAGGCTCTGCCGGAAGCCGTTCGCGAGTTCGAAGCGTTTAAGCAGGGCGCAGTTGGCAATCGTGGTGATGTTCCTGATGTTCCGTTTCAAATGCTGACTGCACTTGAGCTGGGCACTGCGGAATGGACTGCGATCGCGCGACGGGCGCCATGGCAGATGACGCGTATGAACCTGAACACGTTTGCACGTCATGGCGTGTTTGGTCAGCCGGGTCTGCCCGATCTGATCGCGGATCGCCTGCGTGATGCGAAGGCAATCCGGAAGGCTCGTGTGTTCCCGTACCAGCTGAGGGTCGCTTACACAATGGCCGTGGCCAATGCTGACATCCCGCAGGTCGTTTGCAACGCACTGCAGGACGCGATGGAGATCGCAACAGCGAATGTTCCTGAATTTCCGGGCAAGGTCTACGTCTTTCCGGACGTTTCGGGTTCGATGCAGTCGGCTGTCACAGGTCACCGTCAGGGTTCAACTACAGCCGTGCGCTGCATCGATGTGGCAGCACTGATCGCGGCAACGGTGCTGCGTAAGAACACTCGCGCCGAAGTCATTCCGTTTGAGTCGAAGGTAGTTGGGGTTCGCCTCAACCCGCGCGACAGCGTGGTGACTAACGCCGAAAAGCTGGCAAAGCTGCCTGCGGGTGGAACCAACTGCAGTGCGCCGCTGCAGTTTCTAAACCGGCTCCGCGCGCAGGGCGAACTGGTGATCTACGTTTCGGATAACGAGTCGTGGATCGACGCGCCGCATTACGGTCGCTTCGGCGGCAGTGCGACGCAGACAACGAAGGAGTGGGCGAACTTTCGTCTGCGCAACCCTCAGGCACGAATGGTTTGTATCGACATTCAGCCTTACGGCACGGTGCAGGCAAAGGAACGCGACGACATCCTTAACGTTGGCGGATTCTCAGATCAGGTCTGGGACGTGATTGCGGAATTCGCGCGCGGTGAACTGAACGCTAACCACTGGATTGGCGTGATCGAGGAGGTGGCGATCTAAAAGAAGTTTCGAGTTTCGGGTTCCGAGTTTCAAGTTAAGAATGGAGCGCGAACTCGAAACTCGAAACTCTGAACTCGAAACTATCTGGCGAATGCTGGTAGAGAGTACATGGTAAGGCGCTAGCCGCAGGGTTCGACTCCCGGCCCGCTGCGTCACGTCAGCGGGTTCTCTCGCCGACCTTGTCGCCAAAAAAAGTAAACCGTGAACAGTAAGAACTGAGACAGCAGAGCGATCTCGGATCTATTTACGATTTACTATTCACGATTTACTAATCCAGCGATTCACCATTTGGCGCAATTTACTGCGGAAGAACCTTCCCGCTCGATCGCAAGCCCATTAGCCGCGCCGGATAAACCCCGAAGTCTTCGACCTCCCAGGTATTCCCGTCTCGCAGCCTGACTCTGGCAGCGGCAATCAAAGTTCCCTGGCCCTTGCCGTTACGATCAAGGAAAATTTCTGCATAGCCGATTGAGTAGTCCTGCGATCTGGCGCCAGAGCGGAGTTCATAAAAGTTGATACTGCGCTCATAGAACACAGTCAACTTTTGACCGCCATCACCCCACGGATCGGCGATAACAGCGTTGGCATTCACTCCGACTCCTGAGCCGATTTGTATGCGTCCCGACTCCATGCTTGAGAGTGTGCGCAGCAGTTCATCCTGACCCCCACGGCTAAGAGCCTCGTGCAGTTGCCGCACCTGGTTCGGCGCCGTGTAATGGTTAACGATTAGTCTAAACGAACGTGAGCGTCCTCCAAGCTGACCACCGATGCCGACGGCGGTACCAGTTACGTGCTGACTCTGCGCTTGCACGATTGTGTTTTGTTGAAACAAAGTGACGCAGGAAACTGCGATCACGAGAGTTAGTAGAAATTTCATCACACCTTCCCCTTTTGAATTGAATCGTTGCTGCAATATTCCCGAAGCAATGCACAGTTTACGCCGATCGTGCCGAGTTCAGGTTCATTGCAGACTCAGTTGCCGATGCCTTGGTCAAAACCACGCGGCAGTTTGGTCCATCACTGAAAGCGCCGGGCCACTATCTGCCCCGTTCTACCAAACTCCCGACCACGGCTATCAGTTCTGTTAACTCAACCGGTTTTGGCACGTGCATTTGATAGCCGGCCCGAAGTGCCTTTAATCGGTCTTCAACTCGAGCGTAAGCCGTGAGAGCTACGGCCGGCACTTTGCCGCCGCGTTCAGCAGGAAGCGCGCGCAAGCGGCGGATCAGATCATAACCGTCTTCCGCAGGCATCCCGATATCACTAATAATGACTGCGGGCGGGTCTGCAGCCACTGCCTCAAAAGCCTCTGCAGCAGAGGAGACAACCGTTACTTCCGCACCGCACTGGCTCAACCCCGTCCTTAACAACTCTCGCGTGTCTGGTTCGTCGTCGACTATGACGATCTTTATTCCATCCAGCCGATCGGCGGATTCGGGCAACAATAAGAGGTCCTGCGCTGTGGGATGAATCCTGCCTGCATCCGGATCAACGTGATAAGCCGCGGATATTGGCAAACGAACGCTGAACATCGCTCCCTGACCCAGCCCGGAACTGCTCGCTTCCACCGTGCCCCCATGCAGCTCCACCAGATGGCGCACAATAGCCAGACCCAACCCCATCCCACCATGTTGACGTGATGTACTCTGTTCCGCTTGTCGGAAGCGGTCGAAGACGTGTGGCAGGAAGTCGGCGGAAATTCCCTGGCCCGTATCGCTGACAACGATCTCAATGTGAGAGTTTACCCGTTCGACGCGAACCTGAACCTTGCCCCCTCGAGGCGTAAACTTCACAGCGTTTGAGAGCAGATTCCAAACGACCTGTTGCAGGCGGGCGGGATCGCCGGGGACAGAAACGGCTGTAGTGTCCAGGATTTTCAGGATTTGCACACCCTTGGCTTCCGCTGCCGGCTGCACCGCTTCAATTGCGGCCTCTGTGAATGCAGTTGGATCTGTTGGCCGTACTTCCATTCGCAGCTTGCCAGTAATGATTCGCGACACGTCGAGCAAATCCTCGATCAATTGCGCCTGCGCCCAAGCGTTTCGTTCAATCGTGTCGACCGCCTTTCTTGCGTCCTCGCCCTGCAGCTTCCCGGTACGTAAGATGCGAGCGTAACCGAGAATCGCATTTAGTGGTGTTCGCAACTCGTGTGAGATCGTAGCGAGAAAATCCTCTTTGAGTCGGCTTGACTCCTCCGCACGACCGGCAGCTTCCTCTGCATCCGCGCGAGCCACTTGGGCGGCTTCATAGAGTCGCGCATTGTCGATAGCGATTGAAGCCTGGGCGGCCAATCCTTCGACGATTCGGGCCTCGCGTTCCGAGAAGACCCCTTCATCCTCATGTCCAAAAAAGAGTCCGCCATAGATTTCGCCCGAACGGGAGACGATCGGGACGGCAAGGTAGCTCGTTACCGGCAGGTACCCTTCCGGCAATCCGTAATAAGGCGAGTTTTTCCCATAGCGCGGATCTTCCTTCACGTTGTCGATAAGAACCGTGCCTTCGCCCTTAAACGTGGGCCCAAAGATCTCGGTATTCCGCGACAACGGAAAATCTTCGAAGGCTTCTGGTGGCACCCCCGAAAGGGCGTACAGCTTGTACGAATCATCGCGCTTGTTGAGAGCATTGTAGAAGAACGCTCCAAAACGAGCGCCACTTACCTCGGTAGCCCCATCGGTCACAGCCTGCACCAGCTTATCCAGGTCGAGTTCGCCGGCGAGTGTTTGCCCTAGTCGATTTACTATCTCAATGATGTCTGCCTGCTCGCGCAATGCCTCTTCATTTCGTTTCCGTTCGCTGATATCGCGAGCCACTTTGGATGCCCCGAAAATCTGACCGTCGGGTCCGCGGATTGGGGACACGGTGAGCGAAATGTCGACGAGAGTTCCGTCCTTGCGGACTCTCACAGTCTCGTAGTGTTCGACGCGCTCTCCCGCTCTTAGTCGAGCCAGGATCGCGGGCTCTTCGTTTGTATGATCCGGAGGGATGAGAATCGCTACGGGCTTTCCGATTGCCTCCTCAGCGGTATAGCCGAAAATTCGTTCGGCTCCGTGGTTCCAGCTAGTAATAATCCCATCGAGCGTTTTGGATATGATTGCATCGTCGGCCGATTCGATCAGGGAAGCCAGCCAAATCGCAGCCCACTCTGGACTTTGTAAGCTGGCACCACCCGTTTTCGGTGCATTTTTGTTCCCTGATTCAGATCTCGGTTGACCCGTAGACATAGAAATCCGTGAGTTCCGCAGACTACTTAAAAGAGGGGGTTATAAGGGGGTTAAGATTATACACCGGCGTAGTTGAGATTGCTAAACTCTACGCTCGCAGGTACAGGTTTCGACGTCTTCAGCGGATTCACACTATGTACCTGAGGACTTCATAAGTCTGGTCGCAGATGAATGGGTTTCAGTAAGCGGTCTTGCCGATCAGAACCACATCGCTTGTCTCGACGTTACGGACCACGGCGAACGAACGCCCGTCGCGCGACCAGTCGAAGGAGAGGATTTACTCGGCATTAAACTCGGTTAGACGTTTTGGCTGACTCCCATCGAGCGGTTGAAGCCAGATGTCGGCGACACCGCCGGGTCTGTTCGCATAGGCAATTGATTGACCATCCGGCGCCCAGCGCACGAACCTCCACGTCAGCGTCGGCGGGAAGTCAAACTGTTTCATGCGCTGGCCCCCCGCGGATGAAACGACACCGATTCTTCATCGCAACTTGTCCGTGCCAGGATCGAGATAGTGGTTAGGCGGTCGGTGTGCCGTCAGGCGAGACCGAGGGACGGCGGGCCCGCGTCTCCGTCAACTGCACGGCTGCTCCGCCATCGCTCGGCACTTTCCACAGTCTCTGCTCCAGCTCCCAGTGCTGATAGACGGTCCACTGGCCGTCAGGTGTGCAATGTGGGTATATATCGCTGTCCCCGTCAGTCAACTGCTTGCTGCCTTAATTCATGATTAGAGCATTCGTCGAAGGTTGCGTGTCGCTCGTCCTCGGTCATCCCTTCGAATTTTCCTGGCTCGATATATCCCAAGCAGATGTATTTCATTGTTCTTGTCCTCGTTCTTGTTCGTTGGTGGGGGCCAGCACGCACAGCTGTCGCAGATTTCTCTGTCACTGTTTCAAGTAACGAAGCGCAACACACCCTGATTCAAAAATCTTTGTGTCAACAAGTTTTACTTGTAGTCTCTCCGGCAGGCTAACGCCTTCCAGCAACCGTCTCCCTTCCCCCACAACGATTGGCCCAACGACAAAACGATATTCATCAACCAGACCAAGTTCAATGAGTTGTGAAGGAACACTTACGCCACCCACTAAAATATTTTTGCCCTGTGCTTGTTTCAATCTAAGGATTTCGTCGCGAAGGTTCGTACGAACAATTCTCGTATTCTTATCTTCCGCGCTGTCTAATGATCGTGAAAAAACGATTCTGTCGATCGAGTCAAATGTTCGGGCAAATTCGTTCGATGCTTTTGTCATCGACTGGCTTTTTGCGACGTCAGGCCAAAAAGGAACCATCAATTGATAGGTTTTACGCCCAAAGACGAGCAGGTCGACCTCTCGCATGAGGTGCGTAAAATATTCGTGTGTCTCGTCATCAGCAACTTGCTTGGTGTGGTCGACGCAGCCATCCAGGGTAATGTTGATTGCGAATATTAGCTTTCTCACTAGATTGTCCTGCCCCCCTCTTATGCACCGGCTCTTATGAGAGTCTGAGTCCTTACGCGCTCGATCGTTCAGCCTCTCAACCGTTCATCCTTTAGTCGTTCGGGCACTGAGAAAATCGACGCCAGGGCGAACATTTTTGTTTCAATTCCAGCCTCTTACTCCGCCGCATCGTCAAAGGTGCCGGTCCGTAAAGGGCCGTTGGGCCTGTAGGTGCTGATGATGACACCCGAGGACACAGCCTTCGTGCTGATGAGCGCCAGTTCGCGTGGCGGGGTTCCATCCGAAAAGATTCGCTTACCTGTGCCTAACAGAACCGGAAAGACGAGCAGCAAGACCTCATCCGCAAGCCCGTGTTCGAGCAGCACCGGTGTGAGCGTCGAGCTGCCCCACACGATCAGGTGCGGCCCGCTCTTCGCCTTGACCCGGCGAACGCCCTCGACGATGTCCGGTCCAAAGTCCTCGGCCGGCCCCCATGCCAGACTCTTCGGCCTGTGGGTCGCGACGTATTTCGTCGCCGCGTTGATACTGTCCGCCATCGGACTCTTCGGGGCTTTCGGCCAAAAGCCGCTCCAGATATCGTAAGTTCGGCGGCCCAGCAGCAGATCGAAAGCCTCGCCGTGAGCTGCGACGAGGGCTTTTCCGCCTTCGGGGTCGTCATGCGGCGCCGACCATCCGCCGTACGCGAAGCCGCCGCTCGTATCTTCGTCCGGCCCGCCCGGGGCTTGTATGACACCATCAAGGGAGATATGTTCAAGCACAATAATTTTTCTCATAATTGAGTTCCTTCGAGTTCTATCTGATTTTGTTTAAGGTGAATTCAACTTTCAAGTGCAACAACGGAATTAGTTTTCGCTCCAGCGGAGCGAGATGTTCATAGATAGTGCTTCTAACTCGATAACTCGCGCTCCAGCGGAGCGCAATGTTTCCGTCATTGGTATATGGTGACCAAACGATGTTTCGCTCCGCTGGAGCGAGGAAAAATCTTTTAGAGGTCTCGCTTTCTATAAACATCTCGCCCCTAACGGGGCGAAGACCAACAATGTTCTGTTGCAGCTCGTTCATCCCATAGTCACTACGGTGCATATTCCGAAGTCGCGGCGGGTGAGACTATTCCGTTGCTCCCTTCGGGTCGGGGTAGAAAAGAAGCTCGCGCACCTCGCCCGCCGCATCGCATGTGATGGCACCCTTGCGCGCCCACCGGAGCGCCTCGTCCATATCGGCAGCTTCCAGTATCCAGAAACCGCCCATATGCTCCTTGGTCTCGGTGTATGGCCCATCGG
>JBOGOP010000002.1:0-72620 GCA_050747225.1 Pyrinomonadaceae bacterium | reverse complement strand
GAGCTAATACGACGTGTCGACCGCTCAAGCCGAGTGAATCAAGGTAGGCCACATTGCGCAGTCCGGTTTCACCTTCAACCAGGGCACACTCGTTCCTGTTTTCCGAAGCATGAGTATGCACAATGACATCGCGTTCTTTTGCGAGTTTGCCGGTACGCGAAAGCAGCTCGCCGGTGCAGCTCAAGGCGAAGCGCGGTGCAAAGCAATAGCGTATTCGTCCATCTGCTTTTCCGTGCCAGGTATCGAGTAACGTCAACGACTCCGCTATAGAAGCGTCAGTTTTTTCATGCAGCGCCGCGGGAACGTCGTCGCCCTTGTCCATCATGCATTTGCCTACCGTCGCCCGAAAGCCAGTCTCTTCCACCACCCTGAAAACTTCTTCAGTGTGGTTCACAGTTTCCATCGTCAAAGCGCATGTTGTTCCGCCTTTGATTAACTCAGCAACACCGAGTCTGGCGGAAGCCTTGATCGAAGCCGCGTCATGAGCGGCCTCCATTGGCCAGACGCGTTTCTTGAGCCAGTCGAGCAACGGCAAGTCGTCGGCGGCGCCGCGGAAAATGGTTTGGCAAAGGTGAATGTGGGTCTGGACAAAGCCGGGAAGAACGGCGCAACCGGCGGCGTCAATAACTGTGTCCGCTGTTTGGCCGGATTCACCGATGCTCGCTATGCGCCCGTCACGAATTAGTAGATCTCCAGCCACGATGGAGTCCTTTTCATCCATCGTCAGGAGTGTCCCGGCTTTAATTAGAATTGACTTCATAGTAGGACAGGCATTCCTGCCTGTCTCCCGCAGCCACTAATGTTTTAGTAGCGATCGAGATAAATCAGAGACTTTCCATTTCTCCCGAAGTCTCGCTCCGCTCAGGGACAGACAGGAATGTCCGTCCTACCGCGGCGGATTATCGGTTTAGACTGGCGGCCTGTAAAGCAATAAAATAAGCGCTCAACCGCGAGGCAACCACGCGGTCGAACGCTTATTATGTTCCAGCTGGTATTACTTCTTGTCAGCCGTGGCAGCTTTCGCGCTTGGAGCATCGGCCTTTGCGCTCGGAGCAGCAGCTTCAACTTTTTCTTCACGCACAGCCATTCCGAGTTTGACCTTAACTTCCCTTTCGATGCGCCTGAGAATTTCCGGCTTCTCTTTCAGCGTCGCCTTGGAATTCTCACGCCCCTGTCCCAGGCGATCGCCTTTGTAGGAAAACCACGCGCCGCTCTTGTCGACGACGTTTTGCGCAACTGCCAAATCCAGAACATCGCCTTCACGCGAAATGCCTTCGCCATACATGATGTCAAACTCGCACTCGCGGAAAGGTGGCGCCACTTTATTCTTCGCGACCTTGACTTTGGTGCGGTTGCCCACCACCCGGTCTCCATCCTTGATGGCCCCAATGCGTCTGATGTCGAGCCGCATTGAAGAATAAAACTTAAGCGCGCGACCACCCGATGTAGTTTCGGGACTGCCAAACATCACTCCGATTTTTTCGCGAATCTGATTGATGAAGATGAAACAGGTATTTGACTGCGAAACTATAGCCGTGAGTTTACGCAGTGCCTGCGACATCAAACGCGCTTGCAAACCGGGCAACGAGTCGCCCATTTCGCCGTCAAGCTCGGCCCGGGGAACAAGGGCGGCGACAGAATCGACCACGATCACGTCAATTCCGTTTGAGCGCACGAGAGCTTCTGCAATTTCCAGGGCCTGCTCTCCGGAATCAGGCTGAGAGATCAGCATCTGATCGATGTCTACGCCGAGCTTACGTGCGTAATCGGAATCCATTGCGTGTTCGGCATCGATGTAAGCAGCAACGCCACCTGCTTTTTGGGCCTCCGCCACGATGTGCAGAGCCAGCGTCGTTTTGCCAGAACTCTCAGGGCCATAAATCTCGATGATCCGGCCGCGCGGCACACCGCCGATTCCAACCGCTGCGTCCAAACTTATCGACGTGGTAGAGATGGCCGGTATGTCTGAAACCTCACGCTCGCCCATGCGCATGATTGAACCCTTGCCAAATCTTTTTTCAATTCCTGCTAGAGCCGCTTCGATTGCCTTGCCACGGTCTACGCTTATTCGGTCATCAGTTGCCATAACATACATCGCTTTCTTCCACTCCTTTTCTCACGAGTCCGCGGCCAAAGGGTTTCTCCCTACCGCCTGTGTGCGCGGAGCATAGCACATAAAACGCGAGAATGGAACAGTGTTTCATGCTTGCAACACGATTATTTTCAGGAGGGTTAGCCCTTCGGACGCTATGGGCAGCCCTCTCTGCCCTAACAATCAAAACTTGTCTCGATCACACGACCAGGCATGAGACTCAGGGCGACTTTTTGGAGTGCGGCGACCTGTCGCCGCTTTGGTCCGTCGCGACCTGTCGCGGCCACGGTTAGCTTGAAACAATTGCACGAATAGGGCGTCAAGCCGCCCTGGGCCAAAGCGGTGACATGTCACCGCACTCCCAGGAGTTTATTCTGCTCGGCTGTCGTCGGTCTGCAAAAGTTCCTGAATAGTAAGGCCCGTTCGTTTCTCAACCTGCTCGCAAAGCGATGGCACTCCGCCCGCGGTCTCATCCCTGGAAATGCGCTCAACGCGCCACATGGGAAAAAACAGGTCGCCGAAGCCGATAAACGGTTCGTTGTGCACGAGCGCGCTCACCCAATCATCGAATGCATTCAGGTCGAGGCCGCGCAAGAATACTCCAGCCGAATTCAGCTCGTCGAGCACGCCCCAACATTTTTCGCGCGGCGTGTGAAGCACAATCACGACTGCGGCGCCTCGCCCAATTCCCGGCCCTGAATCGAGAGTTTCCTTCATGCAGTCTTCGCTCCTGCAGGAATCAAACTCCGCACAAACCGGCCGATCTCCTCAACCACCCTGGTCGAGCCCGAGAGCGTTTCAATCTGGGCGACAATGGCAGAACCAACCACTGCCGCATCTGCGAACGCGCAAGTTTGCGCCACCTGCTCGGCGCTCGAGATACCAAAACCCACAGCTACAGGCAAACTGGAAAACTTGCGCACCCGCGCAACGAGTAATTCTGCCTCACGGCTCAGATTCTCGCGAGCCCCGGTGACACCAGCCCGTGATACGGCGTATACAAAGCCACTTGCATGTGCAGTTATCATGCGCAAACGCTCGTCGGTTGATGTCGGCGCCACCAAAAGGATCATGTCGAGATCGTTAGACTTCAGTGTCGCTGCAAATTCTTGCGACTCCTCAGGCGTTAGGTCCGTTACCAGGATCCCATCGATACCGGCATCTCGCGCAGCACGCGCAAGTTTGCCGATGCCGTACTGCAAGAGTGGATTAAAGTAACTGAAAAGGACGAGCGGAGTCTCGATCTTAGGGCGGACCTTAGCAATGGTCGCGAAAATCTCTTCCAGCCCGAAACCGTGTTTGAGCGCACGCTCAGAAGCACGTTGAATCACCGGACCATCCGCCATTGGATCGCTGAACGGCACGCCGAGTTCAATGACAGTCGCGCCCGAGTTTGCCAATTCCACCAGCAGCGCGGCGGTTGTGTCGAGATCAGGATCGCCGGCTGTGATGAATGGGATGAAGCCAGGCTTCCCTTCCCTTTTTAGCTTGCTGAATGCGGCTTCGATTCGGCTCAACTTGGACTCCAGAATTTGCTCGGCGGGAATAAATTAGCCGCGGATTTGCGCGAATGAACGCAGATCTGAAAAGACTTTATGGATTAATACCGAAAAGTTCTAGCTCTCACGCCCTTTGTTCCTTATCCGTGTTTTGATCTTATCCGCGTTCATCCGCGAGAACCCGCGGCCAACCGCTAGCGCCACTTCTTTAGTTGCGGCCAAACTTGCGTAAGTGATCCAAACTTCGCCCCCCGGCAAATGAAGACTGGAATATTCCGCTCCAGCGCATAGGGATTATCGGACGAGCCGACATACTCAACCTGCTCGAACTTCTGCTCCAGAACCTCTCTCCGATCATCAATGACGATTAGACAGTTTCCCGAATAGCCTTGCGGCCCCCACAGAAAATAGGTCTGATGGCCGCTGAGCGCCGGCGGCAATCCGTAGCGCTTACCGAAGAAATCAATCGCGCCGGCTTGCCCATAGTCCTGAGCGAATATGCCGCAGTCGTGTCGCTCTTCAGGCCTGAGCCGCGACCAGGCCTCTGCCGTCATTGCCGTCATCTCTTCCCAGCCAAACTGATCGGCGTAGTGCTGTGGCAGGGCTGCGCTCATGTGACTATGCTCGGTGCGCGGCACCTTGAATGGCAACGTGTCCATGTAAGCAATAAATCGATCGATCGAGAGTATAGGAACCACGAGGGGCGCAAACCAGGCTCCTCCGGCGAGCAGCAATACTAGTATCGCCGGTTTCAACCAGCCCTGCCGAACTCGCTCAATTCCGTTTTCCAGAGTGATCGCCCCGGCAGCAAACAGCATCGGATAGATGGGCGCGAGATAGTAATTCTTTCCCTTGAGCACGACAAACGCCGTGAATGAAACTAAGTAACACCACCCGAGGAAGCGGTAATTCTTTAGCCGCGGAGACAGCAGCAAGGTAATCAGTCCGGTAATCCAGATTGGGGCTGTGAGCGGATGGAGCAGGAGAATCTGTTGCGCAAAATATTCAACTGGTGAAAGCTGAACATCTTTTCCAGTAGTTTTGATGTTGTGCATCAACTCCAGAAAAGGCCAGTGATGCTGCACGTTCCAAATCAGGTTCGGCAGAAAGATTACAAACACCGCCAGCCCGCCGATCCAAAACCATTTACTCAAGAACGCGCTGCGTTGTTTGGTTAAGAACAGACCGGCAACCATCCCGAAGCCAAAGATTGCTATCGAATACTTTTCCTGCAGCCCGAGTCCAGCCACCACGCCGAAACAAACCCAATAGCGGGGGTCGCGCTTGATGGCCAGGATCGCAAAATACACGCAACCCATCCAGAGCACTGGCTCGAGGCAGTTCGTCGTCAAAAGACTTCCGCCAGAGAGGTACACCGGAGCGATGAGCACTGCGACAGCGCTCAGCACCAGTGCAGACCGTCGACCACCAAACTCACGCGCGATCAGCGCTGTCAGAACGACCGCAGCAGAAGTTGCAACGGCGGGCAGAAACCGTATGCTGCGGAGCGAGTCTCCGATCACAGCGCGACTGATTCGAACCAGGAAGGGCAGTAGCGGAGGTTGGTCTACGTAACCCCAAGCCAGGTGATCACCGCAAGCCAGGTAGTCAAACTCGTCGCGGAAGTAGCCGTAGCGGTTGTTGAAGACACAATGCAGAACGAGTTTCGCGAAGGCGATTCCCAGAACGATCAGCATGCCTCCAGCGAAAAAAGAAGATGTGCTCGGATTTGCATCAGACGATGACACTTGGCTATTCGTCTTCATCAAGCCTTGCGGGAATCAGTTTCAGATCGTTCTCGGGTAGTGACCCATTCTAAATCTCTGTGCGTCCTCTGGCACAGAGAAACAGAAATTAGGGGACTACTTGTTCTTGAACCGTGTTGACATCTTTATCGCCACGTCCGGAAAGATTCACAATCATTATCTTCTCGCTCTCAAGCTCCGCCGCCACTTTGATCGCATGGGCTACTGCATGAGCCGACTCAAGCGCCGGGATAATTCCCTCAAGCTTTGACAGGACGTGAAAAGCTTCAAGCGCTTCGTTATCCGACACCGAGGTATATTCAACTCGACCTGAGTCATGCAGCGACGCGTGCTCAGGACCAATCGAAGCATAGTCAAGCCCTGCAGAAATCGAATGCGTAGTCGTGATCTGGCCGTTCTCGTCCTGCAAGACGTAGCTCAGCGTGCCTTGCAACACGCCCGGACGCCCGCCGCCGTTTTGCATGAACCGCGCCGCGTGTTGACCCAGTTCGCTACTGCGGCCACCGGCTTCAACGCCAATCATTCGCACCGACTCGTCCAGCAGGAAAGGGTGAAACATGCCGATCGAATTCGAGCCGCCGCCCACGCACGCGATCAAAACATCGGGCAAGCGTGCTTCCTTTCCCATTATCTGCTCGCGCGTTTCGCGGCCAATCACCGTTTGGAAGTCGCGCACCATCATTGGATAAGGATGCGGACCCAGGGCACTTCCGAGAAGGTAATAAGTGTCAGCAACGTTTGTAACCCAGTCGCGCAGCGCTTCGTTAATAGCATCCTTGAGCGTGCGTGAACCGGCGTTCACTTCGCGAACTTCGGCGCCGAGCAATTTCATCCGGAACACGTTCAAGGCCTGGCGTCTCATGTCTTCGGCGCCCATGTAGACAACGCAGTCCAAACCAAAAAGCGCACAAACCGTCGCGGTCGCAACGCCGTGCTGGCCGGCGCCCGTCTCCGCGATCACGCGCCGCTTCCCCATTCGTCGGGCCAGCAGCACCTGACCGAGTGTGTTGTTGATCTTGTGAGCGCCGGTATGAAGCAAGTCTTCGCGCTTGAGATAAATCTTCGCGCCGCCGGCGTGCTCGGTTAAGCGCGCAGCGTGGAACAGAGGTGTCGGCCTGCCTGCGTAGTCGCGCAAGAGCGTAGCGAGTTCTGACTGGAACGAAGAATCGTCGCGGGCAGTTAAGTACGCAGCGGTCAACTCTTCGAGCGGCGCCATCAAGGTCTCGGGAACAAAGCGACCACCGTATTTTCCCCAGTGGCCGTGTTCATCAGGTTGTGATCTGATATCTGTCATAATCTCCTTCGACACTAAAAGTCCTGGAAACTCCAGCATTCCTCGCCTCGTAGAGGCGAAATGTTTATAGCCCTGGCCCGTGCGACACAGCCGCTCTGTAGGAGCGGAACGTTTCTTTGTTGCGCTCCTATGGAGCGTGGAAAAACAAACAGATGTCCGTGGCTATAAACATTGCGCTCCTACGGAGCCAGGCAACACTTCGTCACACCGTCGCAGCGCGTACTGCCGCAACGAATGCGCGCATACGCGTGTGGTCTTTCCGACCGGGGGCGCTTTCGAGCCGGCTGCAGGCATCAACACCGTATGGATTCACCTGTTTGATCGCATCGGCCACGTTCTCTGCGGACAAACCGCCAGCGAGAAATAGTTTTGGGAACAGTTCTCTCGTATTCCGCGCGACAGCCCAGTTACTGAGTTTGCCGGTGCCACCGAATGCATCTTTATCAACAGCATCAAGCATGATTGCCTGGACGTCGTAGTCCAAAACTGCCTGCGGCGCGAACTTGTCGCCCGCCGAGAATACCTTGATCAGGTAATAAGTTTTCAGCGCCTTACAGTATTCCGGCGTCTCACTGCCGTGCAACTGCAACCCCGAAACTCCTGTTAGCCCCGCGGTTTTTTGGATGGCATCCAGACTTTCGTTTACAAAGACACCGACGGTTAGCCGGTCTGGATACTCCGTGAGCACACGATCAACGATGGTTTGCGCGGCGTTCGGCGTAATGTAACGCGGACTGGGTGGATAGAAATTGAAGCCCAACATATCCGCGCCAGCCTCCGCAGCCGCGAGAGCGTCCTCAACGTTGGTAATGCCGCAAACTTTTACTAACACCATCTACCTTAGTTCTCTCCCCTGAATGCTCGCAGTTGCCGTTTGGGATCTGCAGCACGCATCAAAGTCTCGCCAACCAAAAAGCCCCGGTAGCCAACGGCTCGTAGCTTCCGAACCTCATCGGGAGTTAGACCGCTCTCGCTAACCAAAACTGCGTCTGCGGGTGCGAAGCGCGCAAGTTCCACCGAGGTTTCCGTAGAAACATTGAACGTTCGCAGATCGCGATTATTAACTCCGATTAGCCTCGCACCACGCGCGATTGCTCTCGCCATTTCTTCTTTCGTGTGAACTTCGACGAGAACATCCATGCCTAACTCTTCCTCCGTTAATCGTAACATTCTTGCGAGCGTCTCATCGTCCAATGCCGCCACGATTAGCAGCAAGGCGTCAGCTCCTGCTGCAGCGGACTCGTACACCTGATACTCGTCGAGGATAAAATCTTTACGCAAAATCGGAATTGAGACTTCCGCGCGAACCGCGCGAAGGTCATCAAGCGAACCAGCGAAGTATCTCTCCTCAGTCAGAACAGAAATCGCGGCGGCGCCAGCGGACTCATAACTACGCGCCATCGTCGGCGCATCAGCATTCTCACGGATCATGCCTTTCGATGGCGAGCGACGTTTGAACTCGGCGATGACGTTTATTTCATTGCGTCGAAGTGCATCTCTGAGCGCATGAGGTTTCGCGTCGCTGCGAAGGTCAAGGGCAATCGGACGCAGCTGTTCAAGCGATAAAGCGCGCTTCGCTGACTCCAAGGTCAGCGTCTTGTCCGCAGTAATCTGTGAAAGAATGTCCATGGAGGACCAGCGCCAAAGGCGCGAGATGTAAAAGCCTTGGGTAACGCCCCAGGATCTGCCGACCAATCGACATTCCTAAGCGCTGAAAGCGCGAAATAACAGAATAGTCAACGGGACAGCAAACACGAATCTCCGTTTACCAAGAGTTATTCCGCGTCTTTAGCGCTTGGAGCCGTGTTAGTCGCCTTGATCAGTTGTTCAAGTTTCAAACGCGCCGCGCCGCTGTCGATGCTTTCTTCAGCTAATCCGGCGGCTTCCGTTAGGGTCGCGGCCTTGCCACCGACGAACAGCGCAGCGGCTGCATTGATCACAATCAACCCGCGGGCTTCATCACGTCGTTGTCCAGACAGAACCTCGCGAATGATCTGTGCGTTTGCTTCCGCATCTCCACCGCGCAAATGATCGAGGGAACTCTCAGACAAGCCAAAATCCTGTGGCGTTATCTCGAGAGTCTTAACCACTCTATCGCGAGCTTCAGCAACGAAAGTTTTGCCGGCGAGTGTAATTTCATCAAGTCCATCCTCACCATGCACCACCCAGGTGCGCCCGGTCCCCAGCGCCGCCGCGACATTCGCCAACAGCTCGACCAGATTCCGACGCCACACGCCGACAATTTGTCTTGGCGCCCCAGCGGGATTGCTCAAAGGCCCCAACAAATTGAAGATCGTGTGAACGCCCAACTCGCGCCGAATGCCCGCAACGCGCGCCGTCGCGCCATGATAAAGCGGCGCAAACATAAAGCAGATTCCGATTTTGTTGAGGCAGTCTTCAGTAACCTCCGCCAGCGCCGCCACGTTGACACCAAGCGCCAACAGCACATCCGCGCTTCCCGATTTACTGCTGGCTGCGCGATTGCCATGCTTGGCAACAGCTAGTCCGGCGCCGGCACTTACAAAAGCCGCTGCGGTCGAGACATTGAAAGTCTTTGCCGGGCTTGAACCAGTGCCGGCTGTGTCGACGAATGCAGTGTGGCAGGAATTAACTTTAACAGCGCGGTCGCGCAGTGCTTCAGCCATTCCGGCTAGCTCGTCGACGGTTTCGCCTTTGGCAGTCAGCGCGACCAACGTTGCTGCAATCTGCCCGTCGGTTGAATCGTCCTGCAGCATCGCCGATAGCAGTTCGGATGCTTCATCGCGAGAAAGATTCTCGCGGTTTAGCAGGCGTGACAGCTGTCGGCGCACAATGGTATTAGCCATGCAGGAAGCGTCAACTCCTTGGAGTGCGGTGACCTGTCACCGCTTTGGCCCAGGGCGACTTGACGCCCGGTTCTTCGATATCACAACGCTGCGGTGGCCGCGCGACAGGTCGCGATCGGCCAAAGCGGTGACAGGTCACCGCACTCCAAAGAGTTGCGCTTACCGCTTCTTTTCGGCGGCGCGCAGGATCTGCGCCATTTCGTCTTGCTTATTCTTCGCAGCCCAGGCTGAAGCAGTCATTCCCGTTTCGTCCTTCAGAGAGGCGTCCGCGCCCTTCTCGATTAGAAGTCGGGCCGCTTCTTGCTGACCTGAGACACCCGCCCACATCAACGGCGTTCCCCCGACCTTATTCTTTGCGTTGGGGTTCGCCCCCGCGTCCAGCAGCAGCTGCATCACCTTCACGTTGCCGCGTTGTGCGGCGCCGTGCAGAGGCGTATCGCCATCAGCATCACTGAGATTAGGATTAGCGCCGCGTGCGAGCAGATTCTGAACGTTTCGCTCCTGCCCATTCCAGACGTACCAGGTCAACGCGGTCATCCCACTAAACCCCTGCGCATTCACCTCGAGTTTCGGCTGGGCCAGTAACAACTCGGCGACTGCGTCATTCTTCTTTTCAAGCGCGCGCAACAAAGCAGTGTAGCCACCCATGTCCTTTGTGTTGACGTCGGCGCCGCCTCGCAGGAGCACCTTGACCATATCCGCCTGATCATGCGTAGCCGCCGAGATGAGCGCCGTTGCCCTGGTCTCTTCGTCTTGTACATTTGGATCGATGCCGGCAGCGAGAAACCCATCAACCGCACTCACGTCGTTCGCCGCAACTGCCCGCAGAAACGATTTTGCGTCGAACTGATATCCGCGCAACAGCAGGAAACGCTTCGCCGCATCAGGCGTTGGCTTTTCAGATCGCGACCGCGCGCAGCCAGCCGGCGTACACAAGACCATGGCGAGCGCGATGCTGGAGCTGACCGTTCTTATTACGAGCTTCATTTTTTGCATTGCATCACGAGGGCTCGATTGATGCGAACCGGTTTGTTTGGCTTCTCGCCCTCAGCCGGGGCTTTATTGATCTCGTCCGCGACCTCGATGCCTTTAGTCACCCTGCCAAACGCCGCAAACTTCCCATCCAAATGATGCCCGTCGCCGACCAGTATGAAAAAATGCGTGGTGGCGCTGTTTGCGTCCGTGGTCCGCGCCATGGAAACGATGCCGCGGACATGTTTGATCAAGCCCGGCTCGTCGGGAAGTTTGCGAGACATCCTCCTGGCCAAATCGTAGTTCCACCTTTCACTGGTGGTGAGATTGCCACCCTGGATGACAAAGTCTTTCACAATGCGGCTGAACGTCGTTGTGTCCAACGCGCCGGTCGCCGCGAGGTTCAGAAAGCCACGCACACTTTCGGGCGCTACTTCAGGAATCATCTCAATATCAATTCCGCCCAATTCCGTTTCGAGACTAACGCAGCTCGCGCGCATCTTCTCGACGCTTGCGCCATCAAACGGCTCAGGGGCAGGAACAGCCGCGTCAGCGGGTCTCTGATTGGCTTTTTTCACCGCACCGGTTTGCGATCCTGACTGCGCAACAGCAGTCACGAAAACCATGCCGCTAATAATGATGAAAGCAAAACTCACGTGATGAGGGGAAATCTTCATTGGATTTTCTGCGGCTTGCCGCCTTCCTTGCGGAAAGGCTCAGCCTTTCCGTCGCAGTCCTGGTCCAGAGATTTCGCGAGGCTCAGCCTCGCGAAAAGATGGGAAGCGACCAATCCGGTAAGGCAGAGCCTTACCGCACGGATGGCGGCAGAGCCGCGTTTTTGAAATGACATTGGACTTTGGACATTGGACTTTAGACTTCTGTTGATTGCTTCACATGAACTTGGCTGCCGACAACCACTGCCCACCGTCCACCACCAGGATCGCACCGTTGATAAAAGTCGCTGCGTCTGAACAAAGAAACAGTGCGGCCTTTTCGATATCGCTGATGCGGCCAAAGCGCCCCAGGGGAATGTTCTTCTTCAGTTTCTCCTTGATCGGCTCCGGGACCAGTCGCTTCATGCCTTCGGTATCTTCAATCGGCCCCGGCGCGATGCCGTTTACACGAATGCCATAGCGTCCCCACTCGACTGCGAGATTACGGGTAAGCGCATCGACGCCGGCCTTCGCGGCAGAGACGTGAAGTTGCATCGGCGTGCCAAGGTAATGCAGCGTGGCGCTGATGTTTAGAATCTGGCCCTGATGCTCCTTGAGTTGGGCGAAGGCGGCGCGGCAAACGTTAAAGGTGCCTTTGAGATCGATGTCGACGACGGTTCCGAACCCGTTGGGTGATAGCGCTTCGGCTGGCGACAGAAAATTTCCGGCCGCGCCATTAACGACGATATCGATCTTGCCGAAGCGTTTAACCGCCGCTGCAATCGCCTTCTCAACTTCTTCCGGATTACGCACGTCGGCAGCAATTGCAAAGGCCTCACCGATATTGTTCTCTGAGCCCTCCATCACTGTCGGGCTACTGCCCCTGACGCGCGCGTCGTTGATCGCCTTGGCGGCAGGTTCAAGGTTCTCCAGCTTCCGGCTAACCAACACGACTGATGCGCCTGCTTCGGCCATGGCGCGCGCCACCCCGCCCGTGATGCCCGTTCCGCCGCCGGTTACGAACGCGACGCGCCCTTTGAGAATTCCGTCTACGAAGATTTTGTTGTCCATAATTTTCTATTTGGAGTGCGCCGGCAAAGCGAAGCGGCGACGGCGCTTTGGCTTAGTAACTAAGAAATCTAAAGCGGTGTCGCCGCTTCGCTCTGCCACCGCGCTCCATATCACCCACCCACAATAAACGGTCGCGATTGCACAATATAGATCTGCCCCTTCATGTAAGCCCACTCAATGTCCTGCTCCTTACTCCCAAACACACGCCTGATCGCAGTTGCAGCTGAAACTAAGCGCCGGATCACACCGTCAGTCAACACCACTCGCTCCCCCGTGATCGCAATCTCCTTGACGCCACCTTTCTCGTCAAACGTCAACAGGCTGTCTTCATCCGAACGCGTCAGCACCTGCACAGCATTCGCGCGTTCGCGAAAAATAATCTGCTCCGCAACTTTCTTGCCTTCGACAACCTTGATGCCAAGGCCGCGCTTGGCGCTAATGTAGATGGCTCCCTTGTTGTCCCTGTCGAAGGGATCGGTAGTAATCATGACGCCGGAGCTTTCGGAATTTATACCCTCCTGAATCAGCACTGCCATAAAGATCTTCGAATGGTCAATGACTGCACGTTCGCGAGCTTCGTAGGCTTCGAAGTTCCACAGCGATGCCCAGACGGTTTTGATAGCATCGATCAGTGCCTGGTCACCTCGAACATTCGGGACAGTCGTATAGAGCCCAGCGCCGCTAAAGTTTGGCAAGTCCTCCGAATTGGAAGAACTGCGCACAAACAACCCCTTTCCCGCGAACTCGAGCTTTACCCGGCGCAGAATCTTCGCCTGGAGTTGTTCAGCAAATGATGCCTGCTTGATGCTTTCGCGCAGGTTAACAAGCTTCTCACGACGATACGCCGGATCGTGCACAAACTTCTGGTCGTTAAGCAACGCGTAGATTGCGTCGTCCAGCTTGTTCGCTTTCAGAAACTCGTCGTAGTAGTAAAAAGGAATTGTGAAACCATTCGGAACTACGATGCCCGGCAGCCGCGCGTTCATTACTTCGCCGAGGTTTGCCGACTTGCCGCCAAAAGCGATCGCCGACGCTGAGCGCTGTTGCCTGAGACCAAGCAGACGCCTTTCCGCAAGGTTGAAGCGCGGCTTCATCACATCGAGGCGCTGTGACAGCCGGCGTTGATACTCCCGCAGTTGATCCTGATCGGCGCGTTTGATCGAGTAGCCGTCGCGCCTGGCGTCAAACTCCACCCACCAGCCGTCATACTGTTTCAGCAACGTCAACGCATTCTTAACGTAAGCATTTGGAATGCCCCAGCCTTTCGCCAGCAGGTTGATGTGCGAAAGCGGCGTCGAAGGATGCGAGGTAATCACGCCGGCGACGGGCGGAAGCTGAATCGGCACTTCATCGAGGACGAGGATTTCGTTGAACCCAATCTCAACGTGTTCATCGAGCCTGGGAATGACGTGGATGCGGCCCAGACCACGGGCCACGTTCAGCGCCTGATATTCCTGTTCCCTGGCAATGTCGCTTTGCGTAACGCGATCGAGTCCCGCTATCGCGCGCGACTCGTCATCCTGACGAATTGAATTTGGTTTGTACGCGACTGCTTTGAAAAACGTCGGCTTAATCAAATCCGCGACGAGCTTGATTTGATCCGCGGGAATCAGATCGCCTTCCCAGAATTCAAAAGTCCAGCGCCGCAACGGAGTTTGATAAGCGAACGTTCCGAGGATGAAGCGGCGGTTTGGCTTCAGATAGTTGTTCTCAAAAAACTCGCGACCGCGTTCGAGCGAGAGATAAGTTCCGTTTACAAAATCCTTGTGGAAGGCATAGCGCTTCGTGTTGACGTAGTAGATTCTGTTTTGATCCTTACGGTCAATAACGAAGATCAGGTGGGGCAGCGCGTATGGGGTGTTGGGATCGTAGGTGACTGCCAGCGCGTCAAACTCAGCCTGAGATTTGATGGCGGGAAGCGAGCGCGGTGACTCGGTTTGAGCGCTTACCCAATGAGTTGCGCCCGCGAAAACGAGCAGCAGAAACAGCCCGATTGTCCGTGGTTGATTTCCTGAATGCACTCACTCAACTCCTTGGAGTGCGCTGACCTGTCAGCGCTTTGGCCGTCGCACTTGTCGCGCCCAACGCTCGAACTCAACTGCGACGGAACATGGCGTCAAGCCGCCATGGGCCAAAGCGGCGACAGGTCGCCGCACTCCAAAATTCAAATCTCCTTGCTTGTGCGCACCAGCAAGTCTACCAAATCCTCGATGTGACGGCGTTCGGTAAGGAAGCTGTTGATGTTTACACGCAGCGCCCGCCGCCCGTTGAGAACAGTAGTCGTGAGCCACGCTTCTCCTCCTCGCTCGATTTTCTGCTGTAGTTGTTGCTGCAAACGATCCTGTCCGACGCCATCAAGATTGGCAAATCCCGCCGGCGCAAGTCTGAAACAGCAGACTGCGGTTTCAACCGGAGACACACGTTCGAAGTCGTCTAAATCATCGATGCGCCCGGCCAGATATTCGGTGAGTCGTATTTGACGTTCAATTACCGCCGCATATCCGGCGCGACCCATGAACTTCAGCGCCATCCAAAGCTTCAACGAACTGAAACGACGCGTACCCATTTGGCCGTAACGAAAAAAATCAAACTCGACATCGGCGCCGCCGCGATCTTCATTAAGATACTCCGGCGTAATATCAAACGCATCTCGCAGCACCCGGCCGCCATCGCGTACGAGCACGGCGCCACAGGCAAACGGCACGAACATCCACTTGTGCGGATCAAACGTTACGGAATCAGCCAACTCAATACCGCGAAGTTTGTCACGATGCTTTTCTGAAAACGCCAGGGTGCCGCCATAGGCCGCGTCCACGTGATACCAGCAATTGTTCGCCTTCGCTAGCGCCGCCAACTGTGGCAATGGATCGATTACACCGGTTGACGTCGCGCCGGCGATACCGATGATGCAGCATGGTATGCAACCAGCCTCGCGATCTGCCTCGAGTTGTTGTTGCAGCGCATCGGGACGGACATGGAAGTTTTCGTCAGTGGGAATTTTGCGCAGACTGTTGCGACCCAGGCCGAGAATGTCAACACTGCGCTCGATTGAGAAATGACATTGTTCCGAAGCATAAACTGTCAGGTCACCCGGAGCGGACCTCAATCCAAGCTTAGGGACGGACAGGAATGTCTGTCCTACGGCACGGTCGCGAGCACACTTAAGCGCAATTAAGTTAGCTTCCGTGCCCCCGCTGGCCAACACGCCGAAGCTTTGCGGTCCGTAACCAATAAGTTCGCACAACCACCGCAGCACGCGCGCCTCGATCATTGCGGACGTCGGGCCATTGCGCCAGGCGCCGGCATTCTGGTTCAACGCTGAAGACAGCGCATCGGCCCACACACCGATCGGCAGCGGCGTAGGATTGAATTGGCCGTAGTAGCGAGGGCTCGGAACCTGCATCGCGTGTGCTAACACGTCGCCGGTAAACCTCGCCAGGATTTCTTCGGTTGTTATTCCGTGTTCCGGAAAGGGCTCGTCGAAGATTTTTTCCAGTTCCTGTGGCGTAGCTTTAGAGGTAACCCTTCTCGAGTCGAGACCAGCCACGTATTCCTTGATGATCTCGGTAACAGCCCGGCCCAGACGCTCATGCTGGTCGGCTATTTGATCAGTTAATTGTCCAGCCAGGTCGTCAATCATATAAACTCACGCAACGATAACAAGTGGATGTTCCGATGTCGTTAGCATCGCACGCAAAGGCGTAAACCGACAAAGCAGAAATGAACACGACGGCGCAAACAAACAAGCTTAGAGAGACCCTCGCGGCAGAGGCACCCGCCTATGATGTCGCGCTAACGGCGGAAGCGATCGTTGGACTCTCGCGTTACTACGAAGTGCTTAGCCTGTGGAATTCCCGTGTGCATCTTGTCGCGCCTTGTTCGGCTGAGGAGTTCGCAACACGTCACCTTCTTGAATCGCTCGTCTTGCTAAAGCATTTGCCAAACGATGCAAGGGTCGCGGAAGTTGGCGCGGGCGGCGGCTTGCCGATCATTCCCTGTCTGATCGTCAGGACGGACCTGCGCGCCACGCTGATTGAGTCGTCGCAAAAAAAGGCTGTGTTTCTTCGTGAAGCATTAACCAGGACCGGCATCTCATTGCGGGCGAGCGTCATTAACCAACGGTTTGAAGGTGTCGCGGCGCCTGCAGTTGAGTTCGTTACCTGTCGCGCTCTTGAGCGCTTTGAGGAGATGCTCCCTAACCTGTTTGAGTGGGCACCAGCGAAAACTACCCTGCTACTCTTCGGCGCAAAGCGACTCCAAACAAGGATTGAAAGTCTGGGCTTCACCGCTACTGCTGAACTCATGCCGCGGTCGAAAGGACGGTTTGTCTTCATAGTCAAGAAGCATTGACTCCAGCCCGCGGGACTTAGGTAAAGGCGACTCCTTGGAGTGCGGTGACCTGTCACCGCTTTGGCCCAGGGCGGCTTGACGCCCTAATCCCTGCAATTTTTCAAGCTAACCGTGGTCGCGACAGGTCACGACTGGCCAAAGCGGCGACAGGTCGCCGCACTCCAAGGAGTTGTCGCAACCTTGATAGAGCTTGCTTACCGAACAGGCGACCGCTTGACGCGCACTTCCGGCTGCGGTGCCCCCTCACCCGAATACATAGCAACAGTCGTTTCGTGACTCTTGCTCCCCCACACAACCACCGCACCGTAACGAACCGGTCGACCTCGATTATCGTAGTTTCCAAACTTACCAATCCGGGCGAATAACCTACTGACCAGGCTGGCCCTGATGTTGCGAACGGCAAAGCTCACCAGTCCGTCTTGATTGGTTGTTTGAGCTTCCTCATGCCCGCCGGATTCCAGTAAGTAATTCTGCCAGTGTTCAGTGACATTGATTTCACGCACGGGCGCGCCGGCGTCATCAACAATCCGCAGATTCCATTGCGGTACGGTCGTGGTCTCGAAGGGGTAAAGCAACACAACGAGAAAGACTACCGACGCGGCTATGACGACGATTCGGAAGCGTTGACTCGAACGCCACTGATCAGAAATCCATTGGAGAACTCGCATGTTTGGAGTGCGCCGGCAGAGCGAAGCGTCGACGGCGCTTTAGATAGAACCCAAAGATAGAGACCCGTTCAGTAAATCCAAACCGGTGTCTCCCGACTCGTCGGGATTGCCACCGCACTCCAAAGTCTACGGATTGATCACAATGGGCGATCTGCGGCGGTAGCTTCGTCGCCATTCTTATCGGCGGCACGAATGACGCCAGTTTCGTCCATGTAGAAGGACCGGCGACCTGTCCGGCCGTAGGTCCGTGGGACGGCGGTGATTTCAAACGAAGATGGCTTTTCGCTAATGATGCTGAAGAGATAACCGTACCGGTGACTCTCAGCCAAAACGCGATCGATCATTCGTGCCTTTCGAAGTTCTTCGAGAGTTCCGTAATCTCCATTACCGGTGGTCGACTTGTAGGTAGTTTCGGCCTTGAAGAGTGTTCGCAGCGACTTAATCGTCCCCGCCTCGTTCTGACGGATCGTCTGGCCCTGCGTCCGAGCCATACGTCGCGCCAGGGAGGGTGGGTGAGTTTGCACCGGAACTGCTTTACCCGTTTGCGCCTGCGATTGGTGGACAAAGCAGAGTGGTAAGGTGGCTAAAACAAGAACTCGAATCGCATTTGCAAGGCCGCTCCGGTAAGACAAGAGGCTGGCTCCTTACGGCACAATATCAAGTCCAATCAATTGCTGGCCCGAGATAACAAACTCCGCGGGCGGCAATTCCATTTCGTAAACTGCAGACAAAACGGTCGGCGTGTAACCACCTGAGTTCCTGTCGCTGTTGAGCGTAGCGACTACTGACGGCGGCAGGTTCGGAAGTTCACTGGTGCCGATAACGGCGCCAGGCGTAATGCGAAAGAGCTTCACATAGAGTCGATCGCTCTTCTTCACTTTGTTGATTGCCTGAACCAGTTGCCCTAAATCCTGGGGCACAAAAGCCCGCGCGGCCGAACCTTCCTGTAGCGCTCCGCCATCGCCGACGAACACCAGCAGCTGTCCCGGAATAGCATCGTCGGGAATCTTCACTGGTATACGCTGGACAAACTGTTTGCCCGACTCGGTCCGAACGTATGCCTGGATCTCGATACTCTCGCCGCGGTGAGCTTCCGTCTTGCTAAGCGCGATTCTTTCGAGGGCGCCGGCATACTTGGTGTCGCTTGACGAAATGTCCAGCGACACGCCTTCAATCTGGACGTCGTCGAAGCCGCTGCCCAGCAAAGAACTAATAGGACCCGCAACTGAGCCGGCCGCGAGGATTGGCGAGTTGCCTGCTGAAAAGCGGCGATCGACCGAGATCGGATCTTGTCCCTTGATGTTGATGGCGCCCTTGATTGTGATCGTGGAATCGCCGAGGGAACGCTCGCTGGAAGTGATCGTATTGAAGACAGTGATGTTCAAAAGCAGCGGCGTTAAGAATGAGTCGTTCGCGATTTCGTATGAATAAGTCTCGGTGCGATCGCGGCTGGTGTGAAGGTTAATCTTCACCGGGATCATCTTCGGCGCTTGACCCAACCGGCCAAAAAGTCCGGAAGCGCGGTCCTGAGAAATTGAGCCCATCATCACGCCGGGCACTGACAGTTTGAAAGAATTATTTAGATTGGAAATAACCGTGACCACAGCCGTTTCGCTCATCGGCATGTCTGACGCGCCTAAGCCCAGAAACGGGTGACCAAACGCGTAAATACGATCGACATCACGAAATGTGACCGTACCAGAAGCGGCGATGGAATAGTCGCCGCGGACCAGCTGAACGCTGAGTGACGTTCCCGGCGTAAGTGTCTTCTCAGTCGCTTTCGCGAGCGGCGTTATCTCTGCAGAGCCGCCAGCCCCCGAGACCGGCAGCAGTCCGTTAGCCATCAACTGTGGCGCAAACATCGCGAGTGATTCCTGACTGATACCGCCGAAGACTACCGGGGTCGCAATCGGAGTAATTTGTTGCCCGATGAGGGGAATTAGGCGCGAGCCTTCCGATACGGGCGCTATAAGCGAAGTCGAAGTGATGCCCGGCTTCGGTAATGTTGGCTTCCATTCAGTAGCAGCGAGCTGCGCAAACGACACGGCGCGCGGTTCCTTTGGACGCTGCGATTCCCCAGACGAGCCTTTTTCAAACAGGTCGATCATCTGCTGAATGGGCGTTATGCCGGCGATGGGTTCTTTCGAAAAGGGAAAACTGAAGGCGATCGCCCCGACCAGTTTGTTGTCGATGTAAACCGGCGAGCCAGACATGCCGGCGAAGACCCCCGTCTTCTCAACATTCGCTCCGGTAAGCCTGGCGATGATTGCAGACTGGCGGGGCGCGGGAAAGCCTGGCAGCACGCCAAGTATTTCCACACCAAACTCCTCCGGTTCGGTTCCCGAAAACACCGTGCGCGATGTTCCCTTCATACCCGGACGAAGATCTTCAAGGGCGAAAAGTCGCGGATCTTTTGGGCTCGCTACAACGGCCGGCTTTTGCGCGGCAGCTACGCCGCTGACAACCGCGATCACAATCGCGATAAGGAGGAATTTGGCAAAACTTTTCATTAAATAACCCTTTTTCTGTTTATTGCTCAATACCGACGGGGTGGGCACCCTGCGCGACTATAGCTTTCACCCCGAAACGGGTCAAGGTTTGTGTTAGACGCATGAAACAGTGAAAACGTTTCTCAGACAAAACGATTTGAATCTGGCGGTCTTTCTCCTCAAGATTTCGTGATTCCTTCGCGAGGTACTAAGATTCCCGTGCCATGCTGGATGCAGTTGAAGGCTTTATCCTGGCCGGCGGAGAATCTCGCCGGATGGGAACCGAAAAGTCGCGCTTAGTTTTCAACGGTCAAAGCTTTGTCGAACGGATCGCTCGAGAACTTTCGACCGTCACCTCTTCAATAAAGGTAGTAGGCGACAAGGCCCCTCAGGTTGAACTCAAGTCGCAAATCGACCCGCCAATCAAGCTACAAGTCGTGCCTGACGTCCATCGGCAATGGGGAGCGCTCGGCGGCGTTCACGCGGCGCTGTCAGCTTGTTCGCAGAGTTGGGCCCTGGTAGTCGCCTGCGACTTCCCGTTCGTCACCGGAGAACTCTTTCGGAGCCTCGCGAGTGTCCGCGAAGACTTCGAGGCCGTTGCGCCCATTCAGAAAGATGAGATTCCTCAGCCACTCTGTTCGCTTTATCGCGTTGAGCCATGCCTAAGGTGGGCCGAGCAGCTGATCAAATCGGGCGAGCGAAAACCTATCACTCTGTTACAATCGGTGCGCACGCGCTGGGTTTTGTTTAGCGAACTCAGTCGCTTTAAAGGTGCGGACCGTTTTTTCGACAACATCAACACCCCGGAAGATTATGCTCGCTTGAGCGAGAAAGGATTTAGCGTTGACGATGTAGCCAGGGGTTAAGGAGAACCGACCGAGCTGTTAGTTGGTCAGTTGATCCCTCATCCTTCAGCCGTCATCCCGTGTCTGATGGCCACCCGACCACGATTCGGCAAAAAGATCTCCAGGTTACTGCTGCCGATCCTGCTGGTGCTGGTAGTAGCGCTGGTTATCGCGCTAATCGCGATCGTCTACGAGATCACAATCCCACCGCGCCGCTCATATCTCGTCACTCCGCAAACATTTGCCACAATAAGCGGCACTGGCCGCGGACTCAAAGTAACTGAAGAAACCTGGCGAAACCGCGACGGTACTTCGGCGCGGGGTTGGCTACTCCGAGGCGCGGAAGGAGCGCCCGCAGTTGTCTTACTGCACCGGTATGGTGGCGACCGGTCCCTGCTTCTTAACCTGGGGATGAAAGTAAGTGAGGCGACTAACTACACCATACTCTGGCCTGACCTGAGAGGCCACGGCCTGAACCCTACGATCCAGTGGACTTCCTTTGGCAGCCGCGAAGGCGACGACCTGCTGGCTGCGCTCGACTTTCTTCGCACCTTGAAAGGCGACAACCAGGATAAACTCATCGGCGATCGGTTTGGCGTTTATGGAGTGGAGTTGGGAGCTTATGCGGCGCTGCGCGCAGCAGTCCGCGATCCGAGCATTCAACTTCTGGCCCTGGATTCGGTGCCGCGCAATCAGAACGAGTTGGTCGAGAACACAATCCGCAACGATGTTCGCGTGAATACCAGCGCTCTGGTTACCCCTGCGCGTTTCGCTACCCGGCTTTATTTCTTCAGGCTTTACGACAATAAGAGCTCTTGTGACATGGCGCGGGCTCTGGGCGAACGGCGTGTCCTCTTACTCGCCGGCGAAGACGGTGGTTATCTGCGCGAATCCACGAAATCTCTCGTGCCCTGCTTTCCAAACCCAGCGAATCTCGAAACAAGAACCAACTTGTCGTTAAGTGGCTTAACTCTGCCGTCGGCGACTGGCGAGCAGGGTGAAGGCTATGATCGCCCTGTCATAGATTTCTTCGTGCAGAATCTGCACTGACCGCCGCAGAGGCTCAAAGAAACAAACAATAACTCAAGAGAGCAACGCGCAGTCGGGAAGGGTGGTTTACCCCCGCTGGTTGAATGCCCCCCAAGCTGAGCGGGGGCAGCCACCCTTCCCAGAGATTCTGTGCCTGAATTATTCAAATGCGTTGTGCCTCACTGGAGTCCTCATCTATCGCGCGCGTACCGCAACGATTGCATACCAACCATTGGCTCCGATCACTTCCGTTTGCGCCGACGACATTTCGTTGAACTGCTTAACTTCCCCGAGTGCCACGAAGGTCAAAAGTACGTCATTACGCTTACGGCTCTCCTCGATCACCTGACCAGGTCCCTCGTACATGATTGGTTCGCCGTCGGCGTCGTAGACTACGCGGCCGGCGGCATAAAACTCTGGAGTGCGATCGCTGCGTTGCATCCCGTAGATCGCCGTCTGGGAATAACCGCGCGCGTCAGCCAGCTGCAAAAGACGCCGGGACGACTCGCGTTCAGCAAACGCCGGCGCCATGAAGTACATCACCACGATTGACGCGACCACTGACATGGCAGCCATCAACGCGACTGAGGTGGCTGCTTTGCGAGTAAATAGAAAAGGGAAAGATCCAGCAGCCAATAACGGCGCTGCGACCAAGAGGGCGGACGTAAGCGGCAAGTTACCGGTCCGCCAGGAATAAACAAGCGCGCCGATTGCGAACAGCAAATAGATTGCAGCACTTGTCTTTAGCGGCCATCCTCCGGAATCCGAGCGAAGCCGCCACAACTGCCGGCCAATAATCAACGCGGCCGCAGGCAGAATCGGCAGGATATACCCAGGAAGTTTTGAACCCGAGAGGCTGAAGAAAACCAACGGAAACAAAAGCCACGCGACCGTAAAACTCATTAACAGGTTCAGGCTCTGGTCTGCACGATCGCCAATCTCAGTCCTGGCTCGCCAAAGCCACGATTTGAATTGCAGTAGTCCATCGATTAGGAAAGCTGTCCACGGCAGGGCCAGCAACGGCAGAACGATCAGATAGTAATAAACCGGCTGCGAATGGTGATACTTGTTCGAAACGTAACGCGCGAAGTGGTGCTGAACAAAGAATTGATCGATGAACAGCCAGCCATGCCGCCAGGTCACCGGGCCATACCAGGTCCCGGCCACAATCAGCGCCAGCGGCAATCCCCAAATCACACTGAGTAATGTTTTTCGCCCAGGTAGTCTTCTTCGGAAGTGGTGGTAGAGGCCGATCACGCCAACTGGCAACACTATCCCGACCAGACCTTTCGCCAGGAGCGAGAGACCGATGAAGACATAGAAACCCGCCAGCAGCCAGCTTCGAGATTTTCTGTCTCCATCTGAATAACTGTTCAGGTCGTGAAGAAAATAAATCGCGAAAGCCCAGGTGGTCGTCATGGTTAAGACGATGTCGAAGCTGGCAGCCTGGGAGAAGACTACGATTCCGATCATAGTCGCGGCCGCGATCGTGTTCCAAAAAGCGTAGCCTTGAAGTTTGTTCGCCTGATCTTTATCGCTTTCAAGGCGGCGGCCTACGACAAAAACAGCAGCGACGGTAAGTACGCCCGAGATGGCGGACGGCAGACGTGCGGACCATTCCGTAACGCCAAACAGTTTGAAGCTCAGGATCATCATCCAGTAAAGCAATGCGGGTTTCTCAAACCAGGTATGGCCGCCGAGCGTGGGTGTAATTAGATCGTGCCGCAAAAACATCTCACGTGCGACCTGCGCGTAACGCGGTTCATCGGGTCCAACCAGAGGCAGCTGACCAAGGCCGTAGAAATAGAAAGCAACGATGGCGAGAAAAAGTAGAACAGTGCCGCGCTTGGCAAGGGTTGAAGGATGCAAGTATATTCGCTCCCTTGAAACAGTAGGCAGAAGGCAGTAGGCAGAAGGCAGCAGGGCAGGAGGCGTAAACAAGAAGAGATTCTTCCTTCTGCGTTCTGCCTACTGCCTTCTGCCTACTGCTTTCTTCAGACTTAAACTAGACCAAAAAGAGAAATCCGTAAAACTATGCCACTTCGCACCGCAGTGATCGGCGTGGGTCATCTCGGCCGACAGCATGCGCGAATACATTCTGATCTTGCCGCGGAAGGCCTGGTTCAGTTTGTCTGCGTTTGCGACCTCGATGAGAAAACTGCTCAGTCGATTGCCTCGGAAAGAAAAGTTGACTGGACTTCAGATTGGCGCCAACTGATCGGCGGCGTGGACGCTGTCAGTCTGGCGGTCCCAACAGAGTCGCACTGCGAAATTGCCTGTGGCCTGCTCGAGGCGGGCATCAACGTGCTGGTGGAGAAACCGATCGCGCGGACGCTCGCCGAAGCAGATCAGATGATCGAGGCGTCTGCTAAGAGCGGAGCACTGTTGCAGGTCGGACACCTCGAGCGTTTCAATCCCGCGCTGGTCGCGCTGCGGCCGCACGTTCGCAATCCGGTATATTTTGAGATCCATCGCGTGGGCGAGTTCACGGCGCGTTCGCTGGACATTGATGTAGTGCTGGACCTGATGATCCACGATCTCGATATCGTGCAGTGGCTAGTGGGTGAAGACGTCGAAGTGACGGAGCTGCATGCGGTTGGCATTCCGATACTAACCAACAAAGTCGACGCCGCAAACGCGCGAGTTGAGTTTTCCTCCGGGGCAGTAGCAAACATTACTGCTTCGCGGGTGGGCACTGAAAAAATCCGCAAGATGCGTTTTTTTCAACCACACGATTACATCGCTATCGACTACGCAACAAAGCACGCCTCGATCAGCAATCTGGCGCCCCCCAGCGCGGATGGAGCATGGCCGGGGGTTCACACGAAAAACCTCGATGTGGTTGACGTCGAACCGCTGCGCGCGGAAATTATGGCGTTTGTAACAGCAGTTCGCGAACATCAGCCCGCGCCGGTTTCGGGAATGGAAGGCAGAAACGCGCTTGCCCTTGCGCTGCGCGCGCTGGAGAGAATTAGTGAACACTCCGCGAAGGTCCAGGTCGGAACAAGAGCTGGGGCAAGCCCGCCTTCCTGACCTGAGAGATGTCCGATCGCGGCCGTTGTCCTTACTCTTGAAAGCCTTTCAGAGCTCGATTAGTCACTCAATTGAGTGAAGCTCTCAGGTCAGGAAGGCGGGCTTGCCCCGGCTCTTATTCTTACTCCATGCAGACATCCAACCCGGAAATCAATTCCCTACTTAACGAGCGCATCACTGCCGGCGACTTCCCTTCCGCCGTGTACCTTGTAGCTGAAAAGGGCGGCCAGGTGTTTGCTGATGCGCTTGGCAACGCAGTGGTCGAGCCGCAACTCATCGCGGCGACGCTCGACACCATCTACGATCTCGCTTCGCTCACGAAACCACTGGTAACTGGCCTACTCTGCGCTCGACACGTCGAAGCGGGCGAACTCACCCTCGATAGTTCCGTTTCAAATTATCTTCCCGAGTTTGAGCGAACTGACAAGCAGGCGCTTACGATTCGCCAACTGCTGACGCACTCGTCAGGTCTGCCGGCCTGGCGACCGCTTTACATTCTTACGGCCGGCGAACGCGACCGGATTGTTTCGGTAATTGCCGATTTGGAGTTGGAGTATCGACCGGGAACGCGCGTAGTCTACAGCGACTTAGGATTTATCGTGCTCGGCCGTCTGCTGGAACGACTAACGGGAAAGCCTCTGGTCGAGTTAGCGCTAGCGGAAATTTTCGAGCCTTTGAATCTGCAACAGACTTTCTTCAACCCAGAGCTTGCAATGCAAACCGGAATCGCCGCATGCGAAACCGGCAACGCCTACGAACGAGGGACGTGCGGCAACTCTGAAGGGTGCGACTACAAAAACTGGCGCGAGGGATTAATTTGGGGAGAAGTACACGATGGCAACGCTTACTTCCTGGGAGGCGCCGCGGGTCATGCGGGACTTTTCTCGACGGCGCGAGATACGCTCACACTGGCTAGTCAGTTTGTCGCCTCTCAGAGTAGTTTGCTCAAGCCCGCCACTTGCGAGCTGTTTCGCGAGAACATGACACCCGGTTTTGAGGAAGCAAGATCTTTCGGTTGGCAGCTTGCGGAAACAAAAGATTCCGCCGCCGGTCTTGATCTGCCGCGTAATAGTTTTGGGCACTCCGGCTTCACCGGTACAAGCTGCTGGATCGACTCTGTCCGCGAGCGGGTCTTCATTCTTTTGACAAACCGCACTCACGCCCGCGCACTTCCCTTCGCGAACATCAACAGCGTGCGGCGCCGCTTTCATACTTTAGCGGCGGCCGCGCTCAATGATTAATTTCCAGCACTAAGCTCCAGGCAGAAGCCGGCCCTCGTACTGGATGGTGTCCTAATTTGATTTTCATTTTTTGTCAGGCAAAGAAAAGCGATCCACGAACAACACGAAATTGCACGAAAAAGAGTTAGTGTGACTTAGTGTATTTAGTGGATCGTTTGTTTTTGTTTCTAAGCTATGGCACTACCCTCGTATCGGTTCAGTTCGCGTTTCGGAACTCTCATTAACACCGCGGCTTTAGCCCGGTGATCAGGTACCGCAAAATCTATCAACCGTTTTAACGGTTTCCTCAATGGCAGAGCCAAGCAAACCGTTAAAACGGTTCACAAGCTTTTTCAGGACGGCTGATCACCGGGCTAAAGCCGCGGTGTTAATGAGAGTTGAGAAAAAACTGAACCGGTTACCGATCTTCTGCTCGGCGTTCTGCTGCTTATTTTGTACGAGCGGTTTTTGGCAGGATCGTGAAGGCGTTGAGGCCAACGAAAACGCGGTCACCTTTGCGTAGTTTAACCGCGACAGTCTCCGGTTTCGGTCTGGTGACGATGATTGGCTTCGCTGTCTGGCTTTCGGGAGTTTCCGTCGTTAGGTAGTAACGCGTGTCACCGGTTTCGCAGGCCCCGCCAGCCGGGTCGAGCCGGACCCGCAGCCGCTCAAAGGCTCCCACGAAACTTGTTTCCTCGACGATGCCGCCGGCGATACAAGCGCGGCCCGCCGGCAGTGGCTGCGTCTTGCTCAACAAAACATCCTCAGGCCGGAAGACTATCTTTACCGTTTCGCCGTCTTTGAACTTTTCATCAATTCCCCCCGGAATCAGCGTCGAGAAAACCTCAACCTGGCCCTGACGGACAATGCCATCGAGAATATTCGCGGCCCCAAGAAAGGTCGCAACATACTCAGTGGCCGGATTGTTGTAGACGTCAGCGGGCGTACCGATCTGCTCGATGTTTCCGACGTTGATGACGGCGATGCGGTCGCCGAGTTCAAGCGCTTCTTCCTGATCGTGCGTAATGAAAACTGCCGGGACGTTGACTTTCTTCAGCAAGGCACGAATCTCACGCCGCAAGTGACCTCGCGTTTGCGCATCAAGAGCGCCAAACGGCTCGTCGAAAAGCAGCACCTCAGGTTTGTAGGCCAGCGTGCGGGCAATGGCCACTCGCTGTTGTTGTCCGCCAGAAAGTTGCGACGGATATTTCTTGCGATGCTCTTCGAGTTGTACCAACTCGAGCAGTTCGTTCACTGTCTTCCTAACTTCTTTGCGTGGCCGGTGGCGGATACGCAGCCCGTAGCCGATGTTTTTCTCGACGGTCATTTTCGGGAATAGCGCATACGATTGAAAGATAACTCCCACGCCACGCTCGCGGGCAGGAAGCTCGGTGACGTCTTTGTTATGGAGTATGACTTTGCCGGTGTAGGGCTGTTCCAAACCGGCAATGATCCGCAGAATGGTTGTCTTTCCGCTTCCCGATGCGCCCAGCAGAACGAGTGCTTCTCCTTCCGCCACATGGAAGGTAATGTTATGGAGTACGCTCGTCTTACCGAAACGTTTGCTCACACCCACGATGCTGGCGGCGTAGGGCGGGGCGCCCTCGTTTGAAGTGGCATTCACCTTGTTGTCCATAACTCTGACTACTTGAGCCATCAGCAAGTACCCCGATCAGTCGCGACAGCGACAACTCTTTGGAGTGCGGTGACCTGTCACCGCTTTTGCCTTGGGCGGCCTGGCGCCCATATTGTTCTACGTTTCGGGACAGCGTAATCGCGACAAGTCGCGACCGACCAAAGCGGTGACAGGTCACCGCACTCCAAAGTTAATCGACATCAAGCCAGTCTCTCGCAAAAAACAGTACGCTGAAAATAAGGAATGAAAACAGCGCCAGCACAATTGCGATTGCGTTGGCAGCTTCAATTTGTCCCTCGTTGAATTTGGCGAAAATGTAGAGCGGCGCAGTCTGGGTTCGTCCCGCCAGATTGCCTGACACCATGATCGTTGAGCCAAACTCACCAACTGCACGCGCAAACGTCAACAGCGCGCCTGAAACAATCGCCCCCCGCAACGAAGGCAGTGTGACGTGCCAAAATGTTTGCCAACGGGTCGCTCCAATCGTAGCTGAAGCCTCCTCAAGCGATCGACTCATCGTGTCAAACACCGGCTTGATCACGCCAAATGCCAGGGGGAAAGTGACGAAGATATTCGCTAATATGATCGCCCCCGCCGTGAACATGATGTCGATTCCGCGAGGATGCAGCAAGCGACCCAACATGCCAAACGGGCCCCACAACATTAGTAACGCGACGCCGGCCACTGCCGTTGGGATTGCGGTAGGCAGGGAGATGGTGACGATGAGCGTGTTGCGTCCCCAAAAGTTGTAACGCGAGAGCACGTAGGCAGCGAAGAGACCGAACAGAACATTGAACACGGTGGCCCAAAAACTTGTGACCATCGAGAGCTTCAAGGCAAAAATCGCTTCCGGCGCAATGAGGGCCGACCAGAAACTTGCCAGTCCCTTATTGGTGCCAAAAATGAAAATCGAAAGCAGCGGCAGAAAGACCAGCGGCATCATCATGAACACCAGCATACCGATGCTCAATGGTCGCGCCACATCAAAGCCGCGCACGTGCCGCATTGTAGGTATTAGTGAACTCATCTCGTTGGGTAAATAGTTAATCGTAAATCGTAAATAGTTTTGGCAAAACTGTCTGGAAACTCAACTCTTCAAGTAGCCAAACTCAAAGTAACTATTTACGATTCACTATTCACGATTTACTACTTCCTGCTCTACACCCTGTTCTTAAAGATTTGCTCAATAATCTCCGGGTATGCTCTATCCCAGCCACCGAAGTAGTCGATCGTAAACGGCATCTCAATATGTCCGAACTCCTTGTTCGCTTCATTGAGCGCATTGTTCGTCACTGAATAAAAGTGGTATTTCACGAAAGCTTGCTGGGCCTCATCGCTCCACAGATATTGTACAAAGGCATCCACCACGGCACGCTTTTCCGGCGACACATTTCGATCGATGACAACAACCGGATGTTCGCTGAAGATCGTGGCTTGCGGAACAATGATCTCCATCGGCTTGCCGCTCTCCTTCATCAACAGACCTTCCAGCTCGTAAGTTATTAACGCGTCGCCATTGCCGAGTTCAAAGGTTGTCCGGGCTTCGCGTGCGGATGACGGCGTCACGAAAACGTTTTTCCAAATCGCCTGAAGTGTTTGCAGCGCGCGGGCCTGATCAGGCTTCGCATTCTGCTTCTCCGACTTAACCAGTTCCGAGCCGTAGATCGCCAGGATCGACCATTGGGCACCGCCTGAGCTGATCGGATCCGGATGAATCAACTTAATCCCTGGCTTGGCTAGATCGGGAAAGTCGTGGATCCCTTTCGGGTTTGCGCCCTTAACGAGAATCACGAATGGCGTCTTGTTGACAATTCCCTTCTGAGGCAGCAAATGCCAGTCAGAAGTGACGAAACCTTTTTCCCTGAGACGTTGGGCATCGCGGTCGATTGAAAGAATGGCAATCTCGGCGGGCACGCCGTTTAGTATTTGATTAGTGATTGTTTCTGAACCAGCAAACGAAGACGTGAAGTGGACGTCCTGGCCGTGCTCCAGTTTCCATTTAGCTACGAAGCCCGGATAGATGGCTTTCTCCAGTGACTCCTTCATAATCGAGAAGCCGTAAAGCGTAATATTGATGCCACCCGTTTCGGACATTGGCTTTGGCAAACAACTACCTGCAACCAGAACACAACCCAGCAGTACTACGTAAGCGCCAAGCGACTTTTTGAGTGTGCGTTTCCTCAAGAGCCTAGCCTTCTTTCTTGTTCGTCCCTAGCTCAGTGGGGCGATATTCCGGTTGCGGGGGTTAGTGGTCTATACCATACCTTGGACTGTTCTGGAAAGATTTAGCTGTCTCCAGCTATGATGGCGGTCAATTGTTCCCCTTCAATGACAAATCGGTTCGAGTGGGGTAAGCCTCTGAAACAATTATTAGTGACTGGCGCATTTCTCCTCGTCTTGTTGATTGGGGTAAGTTGCCGGTCTGACGCCACCAAAAACAGCCGGGACGACTCGCGGGATCTGACCGTCGCTGCAGCGTCAAATCTGACCGATGCCTTCGCGGAAATCGCTCCGAAGTTTACCGGTAAGACCGGCATCCGCGTGGTCATCAGTTTCGGCGCTACTGCGGACCTGGCAAAGCAGATCGAAAATGGCGCGCCCTTTGACGTGTTCGCAGCCGCCGACTCCGAACACGTCGAACAACTCGAAGCGAAAGGCTTATTGACCCCTGACAGCAGCACGATTTATGCGCGTGGCCGGCTGGTAATGTGGTTGCCTCCGACCAGCAATCTAAAGGCGGAGCGCATCCAGGACATCACCGCAAAATCGTTTGAGCGGATCGCGATCGCCAAGCCGGATGTTGCCCCTTATGGACGTGCGACCGTTGAAAGTCTTCGGGCGTTGGGAATCTGGGATCAGATCGAAAACAAGGTCATTTACGGACAAAACGTATCTCAGACGAAGCAGTACGTTGCGACCGGCAACGCCGAAGTCGCTTTCATTCCACTGGCGCTGGTGAAGGCGGGCGAAGGACGGTACATCGAAGTCGGCGAGGAGTTGCACCACCCAATTGATCAAGCTCTGGGAATCGTCAAGGAGTCAACCAAACAGATCGAGGCGCGGAAGTTTGTAGACTTTTTGCTGAGCCCTGAAGGGCGAGAACTCATGTCACAAAGCGGCTATCGCACGCCGCCACGCGAATAAAGAATAGAAGGCAACCTTAGGCGAAAGCCGCCAAGCGTGCTATCGTGCCAGCCGTTCAAACCTGATATGCGGCTTGGGGCTATGTACGCCTACGCACATAACTGGTATGCTGCTCCCGAACAGTTCGTCCTGACATGATTTAGAACGACTTATCCCCGTTCTTTCACCCCTACTTTTGCAAGCAAGACCGCTCCAGGGTTATGTGGCTTTGAACTTTGAGGAACTGACGGGAAAAGTCTATGAAAATCCTACTGTATAACCCTGATAACGGTGTGACGCGAAACTTCATGCCCCACCTCTGGATGTTTCTGCTTCAGGAACTGACCCCGCCCGGACATGAAGTGATTTTGATTGACGGCAACGCCAAGGCAATGACCGACGACGAGATCGTGCGTTACGTGGTTGAGAATAAGATCGACCTTGTCGGCATCGGTGCGATGACGAGAATGGTAGCGAAAGCTTATCGTGTCGCTACCGCCATCCGCGCTGCCGGAGTCAAAGTTGTAATGGGCGGACCGCACGTCACCGAATGTCCGGACGAAGCGATTGGTAAAGACGGCGGACCGCGCTATGCAGACGCTGTAGCTTTGGGCGAGGCGGATGAGACCTGGCCGCTGATTGTCGAAGACGCGGCGCGCGGCGAGCTTAAGGAAGTTTACCAACCTGAGTGCGACGCTAAGGGCATGGATCGGAAACCTAGTCTGCAACCCTATCCGTCGATTCCCTGGGAGAAACTCGATCTCGACCAGTTTAGTCTGGTGCCGAAAATATTTCGGTCGGCCTTGTCCGGTCTGGGCGCGGGCTGGGGAACATTTCACGTCGTGCCGCTGGAGACTGGACGTGGTTGTCCCTACGGCTGCGAGTTTTGCACCGTAACCGGATTCTTCGGCGACTCAATTCGTTTTCGCACAAACGAGAGCGTAGTAGACGAACTGCTGCGACTCAAAGAGCGCGCGCGCAAACAGCGCGGCCAGATCGCGGTCTTCTTCATCGACGACAACCTGGCTATCAACGTCAAGCGCACGAAATCGCTGCTGCGAGACATCATTGCCGCGGACGCGCAGTTGCCGTGGGTCGCACAGATTAGCGCCAACCTACTCAAAGACGAAGAACTCGTGGATCTGATAGCCGCGTCCGGCGGCCAGTGGATCTTCATCGGGATGGAGTCAATCGATCCCGCGAACATGGCTGACGTCAATAAGAACTTCAGCAAACCGGGCGAGTACGGAGCGGTGCTCCAACGCCTGGCACAGCGCAACGTCTACGCGATCACTTCGTTTATCTTTGGTATGGACAACGACACGGTCGGCGTGTCTGATCGCACGGTTAAAGAGATAAACTCGTGGCCTCCGGGTCTGCCAGTGTTTGGCCAGCTCACGCCATTCCCGGCGACACCGCTTTATGACCGTTTAGCGAAAGCGGGACGCCTGGCACGCCCGAAACATTGGATGGACTTCGCCCCCTTCTGGATGGCGCATACGCCGCTCAAGATGACGATCCCGGAAGCACGCAACGAAACTGACCACGCCTGGAGAATTTCATATAGTCCGGAAAGGAACGCTGAGGCAATCAATTCGATTAGCGATGCAGCGTTCAGATATCGCCTGAGCCATCTGATCTCACGTCTGTTTTTCCGCGGTATTTACTTCCCACAGATGAACAAGCGCGCCTGGCTAAAATTGATTTTTCAAAACCGGCGTCCCATCATCAGCCTTACACGAGAAGCCGTCGGGATGTGGCGTTTGCACCGGAAGAATAGGACTCATGTTAGCGACGAACCGGCACCAGTGATGAATCATCAGAAGGCCGCCTAGTCTGCAACGAAGCTCTACAACCAATAATCGAACCCGCATCCAGTCTTGCCAGCTTGGTCGTAGCTGCGCCAAACTCTCGTGTGCCTCCAACCAATGAGCCGGCAAGCTTGAGCGCAAAGCTGGCCGACTACCTCAGTCTCGAACGCAACGTCTCGATTGCCTCAGCCGCTGTCTTCCTGCTCGGACTCGGCGAGGAACTCTGGAAGAAATTCCTTCCTAAATATCTTGAGGCGCTTGGCGCCAGCACTCCAATGATCGGCCTCTTCGGGACGGCGGAAGATTTCTTCGACGCCATCTATCAATACCCAGGCGGCTGGATTGCCGACCGGCTCGGTCGTCGTCGCGCTTTCCTGATTTTCATAGCGCTTGCCTCTGCTGGATACTTTGTCTACTACTTCGCCTCGTCCTGGCCTCTCGTCTTTGTCGGTCTTGCCCTGGCAATGGCATGGCAGAGCATGGCCTCGCCCGCGATATTTGCGGTCATCGGCGATTCCCTGCCCCAGGATCGCCGCGCGATGGGCTTCACCATGCAATCTATTCTCAAACGCGTGCCAATAGTGATCGCGCCCATCATTGGAGGCGCAATGATTGCCTCGCTGGGAATTGTTAACGGCGTGCATGCGGGGCTCTTGATCACACTCGGGCTGGCTGCGGTCACTCTGCTGCTGGTGCTGAAAGTGAACGTTGAGATCAAAACCTCCCAGGCCACCAATATCGCCGGCGTTTGGCGCTCGTTTCAATCAGCTCTAAAGCGTCTGCTAATTTCCGATGTCATCATCAGGATGTGCGAAGGCATGACCGGTGTTTTGACAATTCTTTACGTCACCAACGTGCAGGGTTTCAGCACCGTTCGTTATGGCACGCTGATCGCAATTCAAATGATCGTTTCGATCCTGGTCTACATACCGGCAGGCAAAATTGCAGACCGTATTGGTCGCAAGCCGTTTGTGATCGTCACCTTTTTCAGTTTTGCCCTATTCCCGCTGGCGGTGATGGTTGCCCCAAACTTCGGCTTTCTCATTCTTGCTTTTGTCATTGGCGGGCTTAGGGAGATTGGCGAGCCTTCGCGTAAGGCCATGATCGTCGACTCCGCACGCGATGATTTGCGAGCGCGATCGGTCGGACTTTACTATCTGATTCGCAGTCTTTCGATCACACCTGCCGCAGCGATTGGCGGACTGCTTTGGAAAATCTCGCCGCAAGTTCCTTTCATCGTCGCCGGCGTCATTGGATTGATTGGCACGATCGTTTTTATGTTGACGGTCGAAGAAAAATACGCGTCGTAGCATCGTCTCGGTGGTGTCATGATCTCAAAAATCTCTGTGACTTCTCAGCTGTGAACATTCGGGGAGCGATCCACGAAAGGACACGAACCAACACGAAAAGTCGTTAGTGTAGTTTTGTGTGAATTGGTGGATCGTATTGTTTGCAGCACTTTGATCCTTCGTCGCGCTCGAGATGTAGTACTATGACCGCGCGGTAGAGCCCCCAAGACTAAGCCGCTAAGGTTTGCCGGTAATGCCTAACTTCCTCGCGCGAAGCACGGTCGCCGTCCTGCTGGCGTTCCAACTCGTGAGTTCCACCTTCGCTTTCCCTACTCAAGAGACACGTCAACGGCGAACGCAAAGCCCGGCCGAGCCGAAAAAGACTTCTCCAGAACATGCGTCCAGCGAATGGCGGCCGCCGCCTACGCCTGCGACCATAACTCTCGACCAGGCGGGTGCTACTCCGTCTTCTCAACCGGAACCAACAATTCGCGTCGCCCTTGCTACCAACGTGCGCTCAGCCACAGTTTCCACCGCCGGACATTTGCTGAACGCCAGCGACGATGGGCCCGCGCCAGTTGCACTTGAGGTAGCACGCGTGCGTCTTGAACCGCGTTTGCTTTCCCCCGCTCAACTTACCAATAACCTCGACGCATTTCGCATCCAGATTGCGGGATTGTCCGCACGGGAAGACGCCGAACAAAAATCCAGGGACGTTCAGGAAGCCAGCGGCGAGGATTCGCAGATCGTTTACGACGCCGCGATAAAAACCTGGCGGCTGGTGATTGGCGCCAGCCGTCCGCAGATTGAAGCGGAAGAGTTGCGCGCCCGCCTTGAAAGCGCCGGTTTGGAGGCGACCGTTGCACTCGCCGGCGAGACGACTGCTTCAGGAAATGCCACAACGCGCGCCGCAACTACCAGCAGTGAAACTTCTCAGGCAAGTGCATCCACTCGTTTTCCTGCCACAGCAAAACGCGACTCGTCGCAAAACCCTGCAGCGACTGCGCACACCGTTCGGTCTGCGGCACGTTTCAGCCTACCGACGCGCGAAGTAGTGGCTTCTGCACCAGGCGCTGGCCGCCTTTTTAGCTCGAGCGCGCCTGTCACTTTCACGTCAGACAGTGAAACGACGCCGGTGCGGTTTAACGATCGACCCTATCGTGGTCGCATAGAGGTTTTCACAAACACGCGCGGCGCGCTAACCGTTGTTAACGTGCTAGGACTTGAGGACTACATGAAAGGCGTGGTGCCGAATGAACTTTCTGCCGGCGGTTTTCCGTTGCTGGAGGCGCACAAGGCCCAGGCAATTGCCGCACGCACTTACGCCCTGCGCAATCGCGGTCAGTTCATGTCGCAGGGTTACGACTTGTTGCCGACGACGCGTTCACAGGTTTATCGCGGTCTGGTTTCCGAAAACTCTCTTTCGTCGCGAGCGGTTGATGAAACTCGCGGAATCGTGGCCACCTACAACGGTGAACCTATAAATGCGCTCTACACATCCACCTGCGGCGGACGCACTGAAGCTGCCGCAAACATTTTCAATGACGCTGTACCCTATTTGAAGGGCCGCGAGTGTGCCGCCGAAGGCAGGGCGGCGCTGGCAAGTTTTACAATCAAGACAAACCGCGATCCCGCCGACTTGAAGGAACAGAACCTTCCGCTGGCACGCGACGTCGCTCTTCTGGCTACTCAGGGCTTCACTTTGTTGCGCAAGGTTTCTGATTCCTGGCTGAAGGATGATGCGGAGGTTGACGAAGTGCGTAGCTGGCTCACGTCGGTTGCGAGACTTACGCGTCAGGTTGCGCCCGCTGTCACGGAAGACGTGATTCGACCACCGGCTTTTGCCACCGCGATCAGCACGGCTGTGTTCGGTGAAAGTCGCGGCAGTACGCTGCTAAACGAAGCCGACGTTGAATATTTCTTAGCCGTGCGCGATGCCAACGAAATACCACCAGCCAACCGCGCCGACGTCGCGATGCTAATCCGCGACGGCTATCTATCGATTCTTCCTGATGCGACGCTGCGCCCCCGCGAACCACTTTCGCGTGCTCGAGCGCTCCATTCAATCGCGCGGATGTTGGAGGCGCGTAATCTGCTGCAACTTCAGAAGGGCACAGCGCGGCCAACGTCTGATGATTCATTGGTTCTCCGCAGCACCAAAGGGAAAGACCAGTTCGTCAAGGTTAGTTCAGACGCTTTCCTATTTCGCCAGATTGGGGAAGGCGTTTATCCCGTTCGCTCAGTCGCACTGGTGGGCGGTGAACCGGTAGTTTTTCATGTGAGCGCGGGAGGTGAAGTTGATTACCTGGAAGTGCGGCCGTCGCCAAACGGTGCCGCGGCAGATCGCTTCTCGCCGTTTACAAACTGGACTACTGAATTATCGCTCGGCCAGGCGCAAGGGCGTCTGGGACGCTTCGCCAGCGGTATTGGATCGCTGGTCGACCTGCGGGTCATAGCCCGCGGGCAATCCAAAAGGGCGATCGACCTCGAGGTCGTTGGCACAAGTGGAACGCGTCAGGTCCTCGGCGGGCGTATTCGTTCAGCGCTGGGCTTGCGCGAGCAACTATTTATCATCGAGCGTAAGTATGACGACAGCGGACGCATCACCGGATTCACCTTTCTCGGCCGCGGCTGGGGACACGGCGTCGGCATGTGTCAGGTCGGTGCTTACGGTCTCGCGAAACAGGGCTTTACCTATGACCAAATCCTCAAGGCGTATTACACCGGAATTGAACTCACGCGAATGTATTAAGTAGACTGCCATTGTTGTCGTTTTTAGTTACGCTCCACTAACTGCCGAAAAGGGGGCCGGCGCTGTGCATACTCTATCAATCACCTCACCACAACAGCCTTCCCAATACGCTTCTGTAAAGGCGACCCCACCGCCCTGATTGAAGGAGTGGTTCGCCCAGCTTGATGTCTAGTTCCCCACCGTGTCTTGGACAAATACGTATCTCTTTCGGCAGAGTCTTAATAATCTCCCTAAACCGTGGAATGGAGCCAAAGTCTCCTGAATTTAATTGTTGTTTCGCCTTGCCCATGATTGTCTCCTCTCAAAGGTTACCTTCGTCACATACTATTAAAGGCACTCGAATTCTCCGGGCGCTGTTGACGTTGGAATCCAATAGCCTGATGAAACAATTCGTGCGTGCTTGACCACCTAACTCCCTAAACAAAAAAGCGCACACGATCCTGATTAACTCAAGACAGTGAGCGCGTCCGTGCCCGGTCGCTTGCTCAATGCAAATCTAAAATTGTCGCGAGCAAAATACACGAACGACTAATTCATTTCAAGGCTTAGTTTGGAAATTGTGGGCTTATGGCAAACAGTATTCAGGATCTCTTCCCCAGCTGAATCGGGGATCACGTCCTCCCATCTCGCGCGGTCGTAAGTTTCCGATCTCAGGACATTGCCGTCTTTGTCGTAATCCGTAACACTGGTCACTCGTAATTGATCTAACCTACATTTGAGTTCATAACGCGACATAGAGTGAGTAATTGAACTCTTTTTGTCTGTGGAGAACGATTTGATCCAAACCTTGCCGACTATGTTATCAATACAAACGGCTCTCGCCGTGTTGTAGTAAAAGGTTTGGTTGGTTGTTTCTGCCGCTAAATGCCAGTCGCCCACTTTTCGCTGGGCGACCGAGGTGTGGCGCTCGCAGGCGGCGCGGCAATAGGAGGCGGAACCACACCCGCGGCCAAATCGAGCTCAGGGTGCAGTTCATAGAAATCCACTGCTGTTCGTCGAATGCCACATGGCAACTCAACTTTCGATCCTGGCTTTTTAGTTGACGGGCGTTTCCGCTTTGGCTGACCGGCCAATACTTGAGAGATCAGAAACAAAAAGGCAAGAAGCGTGATTATTGGTCTCATGGTATTCTTTTCGTCCGCGGCTCCGCTACTGACTTTCGGCGATAGTTACCATGCGAATGCCGTAGTCGATTGTAAGGCGACAGTCCTTTAACATCAGACCTCCGAGGATAGCTTGGTTGAGTTTCGGATCCACTAAGACTGGTACTCTGACTGTTTTTCCAAGCCAACCAACTTCAATTGAATAAGCTTTAGCAACAATTCTCTCTTCGGTCGCTGTCGACAAATCTTGAAGCCCTTCGTACCTTAGAGCCAAGTGATTGGCAATGTGGCCTGGGACGATTAAGGTACCATCAAACCCCGTATCCACCAGTAGCTCAAGAGTCAAAGAACCGACAGCAAGTTTGACCGATGGCTCATTGCTAGCATTGAAGTAGCCGTCAATCTGCGTCATTGGCGGGGCGACATCACCCGGTGAGTGTAAGGAGAGCCAACGCGCAGGAAGTACAAAGATCCTTCGTGTCCTTCTGCTCGAGCCTTATCAGCTGCATCAACCTGATCCTTCCCGACAAAATAATCGCCAGTCTCTAACTCTATCGCAACAATCTCACCAGTGTGCTCAGGCTCGAGTTTGACTGCCAACTCCTCAGTGTATCGTTGCTTGGCGCGATCAATTAACTCCAATGTTTCTTGGAGGCCTTGCATTACCCCATCAATTGATTCGTTGCAACAGCTCTCCCAATCAGCTTTTGCAAATGGAGCAAACGCACCAGGATTGGAAGAAAAATCGCCCTCTTGAATAGTTACCTCTTTACCGTGCTTTGGACAAACCCGAATCATGTCCGGCAGATGCTTAATCATCTCTCTAATTCTTGGAATCGCAGCAAATTCTGAAGGATCGACGGGTCTTTTCACTCTTGTCATAGTGCACGCTCCTGAAACTGATGCAGGTCGATACATAGTATTACACGGACACAAATTCTCCGAGTGCAGCTAAGGCCGGGATCCAGATCGCCTCCATGAAAGAACTCGTGCATGCTTGACCACCTAACCCCGACTCGTTGTATCTGTGTTATTGCCTGTCCGCTATGATAGAGTCCCGCTGGAAACCGCTTTTGAATACCGAGAAATTCCTATGGCCAAAAGGATTGAACCGCTCCTGACCGTCGCTGACCTCGATGCGTTCCCGGAGGACGATGGAAACCGCTATGAGCTCATCGGAGGAGAACTGTTCGTGTCTTGCGCTCCCGGTATTCCACATCAACGCGTGCTGCTCAACCTTGAAGTTGGCCTTAGTAACTATCTCAAAGATACTCCAGTCGGAATCCTGGTGCCTGGAGCTGGAGCAATCTTTAGTGACTACGACGCCGTGATTCCAGATCTGGCCTTCGTTCGACATGAGCGTTGGAATGAAGTTGTGACAGGCGAAAAATTTACTGGAGCGCTCGACGTCGTTATTGAGATTTTGTCGCCCGGCAGTCAAAATCGTAAACGCGATCTTTCAGCCAAACGCCAGCTCTATGCCAAATACGGTGCGGCGGAATACTGGATAGTCGACTCCGAAAATCAGTCAGTCCTGACCTTTCGTTTGCGGGACCAAAGTCTTGAAGAGGTCGCAACTCTGAGCGGCAATGATGAACTCTCCTCGCCAATACTTCCCGGCTTTCAACTGAAGGTGAGTGCCATCTTCAATCTGTGACGCCTTCGATTCACCGCCGATGCGCTTCTCCCGCAACCAGATCATCGGCGCCTTGATTCTTATCACCCTCCTCTGGATGCTAATCCTCTACCGCATGCTATTCTCAGGCGCGTGAGCGCAGACTGTAATCAACCAAGCAAGCCAAATGCTCCCGGCCTAATCGCGATAGTTGGCCCGACCGCTTCCGGCAAGAGTACGCTGGGAATCGAAGTCGCCTTGCGTCTGAATGGTGAAATAATAAATTGCGACTCCGTCCAGGTTTATCAGGGCATTGAAATCGCCACCGCCAAGGTTCCCCTGGCAGAACGTCGCGGCGTTCCTCATCACCTGATCGATTTCGTATCCCCAAACATCAACTACACCGCAGGCGACTGGGCCCGTGAGGCAGCCGCGGTGATTGATGACCTTCAACAACGAGGTCGAGTGCCGATACTCGTCGGTGGCACCGGACTTTACCTCCGCGCCTTTCGCAACCCCTTTTTCGCCAGTCCACAGACCGATGAAAGCCTCCGTCGCCGATTAAACGAGTTGCGCGAACGTCGCGGAGCGGAACACCTTCACGCGGTGTTGGGCCGTCTCGATCCACTGAGTGCTGCGGAACTATATCCTCGCGATTGGCCCCGAGTGCAGCGCGCGATCGAAGTCCGCTTGCAAACCGGCGAAGCGATGTCCGGGAAGAAAAGTACGCGCCCAGCGCCACACGAAAGCGCGCGATTGCTGCGTCTGATGGTTTTGAATCCCGACCGCAGGTTACTCTACGAGCGTATTAATGAACGTACTGAGCAGCATTTCGCGGCCGGCCTGGTAAAAGAGGTGAAGACTCTGCTGGCCGACGGCGTGCCCGCAGCTTCGAACGCGCTCGGTGCGCACGGCTACCGGCGCGTCGTTGAATACCTCGAGGGCCAACGCGACCTCGATAGCGCGGTCGAGCAGACAAAACTCGACGTGCGCCATTATGCCAAGCGGCAATTAACCTGGTTCCGCCGGGAGCCTGATGCTGAATGGTTTACCGGTTTTGGCGAAGACGAACGGGTACTAAACTCGGTTCTAGAAGCTCTCGCGAGTTAGCAACTGTCTAACCATTGAGTTTTCAGAACAGGGCACAGTGATGAAAATGTGACACACCCAATCAGCAATTCTCTTGTAACCACCAAGTCACTGGAGTAATCTGAACGACTGTCCCCCCCCAAAGAATGCTTCCAGGTGCGATCATGTCTGACGGAAAGCCTGCGCCCCAAAACATTCAGGACGCATTTCTAAATACCGTACGCCGTGAAAAGGCAACGGTAATGATCTACCTCTTGAACGGCGCAAAGTTGACAGGACGCATTCGCAGCTTCGATAAGTTCTCGATCCTGCTCGAGGCGGGATCGCAGGAGCAGTTAGTCTTCAAGCACGCAATCTCGACAGTCTCACTAACCAAACGCGGTAGCGGGGACCTGCGCAACACCGGCAGCGTCGGCGTGACCTCAGGTGAATACGCGCGACAATCATCCAGCCAACCTGCAGATCAACGCGGCGACTCGCCCGAATCCTAACATTCCTTTAAACTCTTGCCGGCTTATCAGTTTTGTCGCTGACGCTTTCGGCGTCATGGCGGTTGGGAACCAGAGTGCCAGGAACTTTTATTACCTTCGAAGGAATTGACGGCAGCGGTAAATCCACGCAATTGCGCCTGCTCGCTAACTTTCTTAAGCAAGCAGGCTGTGACGTTTTGTCGACGCGCGAACCAGGCGGTACGCCGGTTGGCAATCGCCTTCGGGCGGCCCTGCTGGATGCGCATGAAGAAGTTGATCCACTCACCGAGCTACTCGTTTTCGCCGCAGATCGCGCGCAACATGTGCGCCGCGTTTTACGCCCGGCGCTCGACTCTGGCCAAGTCGTTTTCTCAGATCGGTATGCCGATGCCACTCGGGCTTATCAGGGAGCAGGGCGTGGGTTTTCAGCGGAACTAATTGCCGAAATCATTCAGTTGGCGACGGAAGGACTCAAGCCGGACTTGACGGTTCTCTTCGACCTCTCAACCAAAGATTCGACCGCCCGCACGCAACGCCGCGGAGATGGCACCCAACGGGGAGATCGTTTGGACGCCGAGAACGATGATTTTCACCGGCGCGTGCGCGAGGCTTATTTGCAGCTGGCGAAGGCTGAGCCAGAGCGCATCAAGATTGTGAACACTAACCAGCCGCTGGAGTTGACACACGCACGCGTGAAAGAGATTGTCGTTCCCTTCCTGAAAAGCAGGGGTCACCTTGGCGTGCACGGTGGTGTCCTAATTTGATTTTCATTTTGTCAGGCAAAGAAAAATGATCCACGAAACAACACGAAATTGCACGAAAAGAGTTAGTGTGACTTAGTGTATTTAGTGGATCGTTTGTTTTTGTTTCTAAACTAGCGCATGTTCGATCAACTTACGGGAAACGAACGCGTCAAGTCTCTGCTCAGGAGAATGCTGGAAGCGCGGCGCGTTCCAGGCGCAATGCTCTTTACCGGTGAAGATGGTATCGGCAAGAAACTGTTTGCGCTCGAGATTGCAAGAGCTCTTAACTGCCGCGCGCCTCAGGGCGGGGAAGGCTGTGGCCAGTGCCCGGCATGTAAGCGCATCGCAAAATTCAATTATCCGCAAAGCATCGATTCAGACGATTGGAAAGGAATTATCTGGACCGATCATCCTGATGTGGGAATGGTGGTAGCGCCCAAACGAGTTTTGCTGGTCGACCAGATGCGCGCGATAGAACGGGAAGCGAACTATCGTCCCTACGAAGGCAAGGCGCGTGTGTTTCTAATTGAAGAAGCCGAAAAACTAAATGAACAAGCGGAAAACGCACTGCTGAAAGTTTTGGAAGAGCCGCCGCACACATCTCACATTGTGCTCTTAACTTCGCGGCCCGGAATGTTGCTGCCAACCATTCATTCTCGCTGCCAGATGATTCGCTTCTCGCCCCTGTCGCCGCAGGAGATAGAAACTCATTTGTTGCAAAACAAAATCGCCGGCGCAGTCGAGGCACGCATTCGCGCGCGGGTCGCGAGGGGCAGTCTTGGCCGGGCGATCGAGACCGAATTTGACGAATATCTTGAGATGCGGAAGGCGATGCTGCGGGTTTTGCAGGCGCTGGCCGTGAGCGACGATCGGATTCAGCTCCTGCGATCGGCGGAGGAATTCAACGACGCCCGGCATAAGGACGAGTACGAATCGCGCCTCGATATTCTCGAAGCATTAATCCGCGATGCGTGGATGCTTGCACTTCACGCACCGAAAGAAAGCGCAGTCAACGAAGACCTGCTGCCTGAACTCAGGAAGATTAGTGAGCGCCTCGATGGTCAACGCCCGGCGGGTTGGATCTCACAAATTGAAGAGTTGCGTGAACAACTGATAGTGAACATCAATCGCAAGTCCGCCACCGACGCTTTGTTTCTCACCATGGCCGCCGCCGCGCCACCGCTGCAAAGAAAACGCTTCGTCCCGAAATAGCGATCAACAGAATAGAGGCTACTGGCTTACTGTCGTTTGGGAATCGGCAGGAGTGCAGAGACCTGCTTGCGATAATCTTCGTACGCAGTGCCGTGAATACTCACTATGTCGCGCTCTTCCAACTGTATGGCGATCAAAATGAAGGCGGTAGTGCCGGCTGCAAAAAGCAGATGCCCGACCGTCATGTGGGGCGTGGCCCAGAACGCGATAATAAAACCTAACATGATCGGGTGACGCACGATCTTGTAGAGAAAGGGTGTCCTAAAACCTAACTCCTCATACTCCTGCCCCTGCTTATAGAGATAAACCTGCCGCAAGCCAAAAAGATCAAAGTGGTTGATGAGAGTTGTGCCGACCAGCACCGTCGCCCAACCCAGAAAAAAGAGTGCCCACAAGATGTAACCGGCGATGGCATTCTCAACATTCCATACGACACCTACCATCGGTCGCCATTGCCAGAAGAGCAGAATCAGGGCGAGGCTCGCCAGCAGAACATAGGTGCTGCGTTCAATGGGCTGAGGAACAAATTGAGTCCACCAACGCTTGAAAGCAGGACGCGCCATGACGCTATGCTGAATGGCGAAGAGACCAAGAAGCAGGACATTAATCAGAAGCGCCTGACTAAAAGGAGCCGGACCGCCTGAGTCGATTGATTTGGGCACAACCAAATTTCCGACGAATCCAATTGCATAGAGAAACGTGACCAGGAAAATCACATAGCTGACCACCCCGTAAACGAAAGCAAGTACGCGACCCATGATGTGCTCCCTCCTTCGTGGTTAGTGGTTTATTTGAGACTACATAGCGCGCTCGTGCTCAATAGCAACGCGCATCGATAACCGCGATTGCGTAAACCTCTGCCCCGAAAGTAGAAGGGCGAGTTCGCGAACGGTTTGAAATCCCCTGTCGGAATAGTGCGGAAAGAATATGACCTTAGCTGGCGGTAATACCTATCACTATGGACCGAAACTAGTCAATGATTGTTGTCGCTGCGGTGGACAGAATAGCTGGATACTCAAGACTTCCCGGCCAGGTCCTATGATCGTTGTTCCGCCGATCGGATCGCCTGCTGCTTTCTGTTAAGGGTCACGATTGCCAAAGGAAGTGCCAGGCCATACGCGATCCATAGGAACCACCGGTAGGGATTTGGCAATAAAAAGAGAAGTCCCACGAAAAGCGTGATCGCTACCCAGGCGACAACTGAGACTCGCACCATAAATCGCCGCTCCCTCGGACCGCCGGTATTCTTGATGCTGGCATACGTCCCGACAGCGCCTCCGGCAAAGCCTATGGCTCCACCAATGATCCCTCCCAGCTTGCCAAGATCCATATGACCTCCATTACCAATAAGCGGAGTTAGTCACTTAAGATTTGGTAGCGGCCCGACAATTGAATAGTTCCAATCCTGTCGGATAAGCTGCGAAACTTTTTTCGAGGTCGTCGGGGAACCTGATAAACCGAATCCACATGTAACGCAAATGTGAAGCTTACAAGCTCTCATACACTTTCCCTTCCAACGTCGGCAAATCAAAGTCGCGGTTGAACAGATCGTCGACGCTCAGCTTGTCATGCTCCAGCAGATACTTCACCAGCATGTAATACTTGAAATACTGATAGCCTGTGCCATCCTTCGGATTTTCCTTCCACATCTTCACACCTGTTTCATATGCGAGCGTCGAACCGCCTGCCACATACTCGGCGTAGCCTTCTTTCTTCCAGGTAGGCATGGTGAAGTTGCGCCAATAACCGTATCTCTTTCTGATTAACAAGTGCGTGGTTTCGTGCGCGATTACTCCGCTCAAGCTACGCTGATTATTTGCAGGCGCGTTGCGGAAGACCAGATCCTTCGCCAGATCGGATTTGTTGATGAAAACATTCTGGGTAGGAAGCAATGGATAGCCCTTACCAAATGAGCTGCCCCAGATATAAAGGCTCAGAAACGAATACAACTTAAAACCGTTGGTCAGAAAAATCCTGGGCTTAACTTCGGCGTTATTAATTTCCGAGGTCGCCAACCTCGCTTCAGCTCTATCGAGCACGGCATAGATGTTTTGGTCGAGCGGCTCGCGTGAGTAGATCTTGAGGTCCCGGTAAGAGGTTTCATGCGCGAAGAGCACCTGGGGAAAGCTCAACAGCATGACGAAACCAACAACAATGAAAACCAACAGATAACGCGCGATTGGATACGCCCGGCTCTTAGCTTTGGCGGCGCGATAATGGCGGTAAGCAGCGATAGCGGAAGATAGCGTTTTACTCATTCCTGCTCCCTACGTCATGAGCAACCTTAGATCAGCCTATTTAACGTGTTAAGCAGCTCACTATAGCATTGGCCCGCCTCAACACGTGTGCGGAAGGAAGTGCGGGTAGCGTTCTGATTTCAGTTGCTGTTCGAAGGTAGGACAGGCATTCCTGCCTGTCAGCTTTTGTTTTAGAAAATGGACAGACCGGAATGTCTGTCCTACGTTTACATCCGAGGTTCGGCAAGTGGTAAGTCTATCATCAGCGGCGCGTGGTCGGAGATACGATCTTCAATGCTTTCATTGAGAATCTTCAGCGTTCGGCCGAAGTGTGGGGCGAACAGGTAAGGCTGATTCGTGTCTTCAGGATCAGTTAGGGCGGGTGGCTTAACGAAGAACCAGTCGAGTTTGAATTTACCGACGAAGGCGATCGTGCGCTCCACTTCAAAGGTGGTGACAAATCCCTTCTCGCCGCGTTGGTTGGAATTTGCCAACACGGCAGACCTGTTGTCGACTGAGCGTTGGCGGTCGCCGCGAAAGTCGAAAGCCCCACCGTCGTCAAAGCGAAACCCCTTGAGACGTTCAAAAAATTCTGCTTCAGCATTCTTGGCAACCAGGGGAATGCTTCGCACCGTGGGATCAGACTGCTTGCGGTAGGTGTTGATGCTGCCGACCGCGAGACTTGGCAGCTTGATCCCGGCAAGAATGGAAAGCCCCTGCTTCAACCAAAAGCTCTTGCTGCCGAGTCGATGTTTTAGCTCGCGTCTGATGGAAGTGGGCGTCCCGTCATCGGTCGAGGTGTTCAGATCACCGGCGAAGACGACCGGAGTCTTACAATCTTTGAGTTGAGCAAGCAACTCTTCGAGTTGTTTGCGTCGCCCTTCGGGTTTCGTCTTGTCTTCAAGATGAGTGTTGACGATGGTCACGCGCCCGCCGGGAAGTTGCGCATCAGCAATCTCGGCGGTCAGGACCGTTCGTCCACCGCGACGTACTTCGCGACGTATCTTTTCCTCCAGAATCAAGTCGGCAGCTTTGCGTTTTCCCTTTTCAACCGGACTAACGCTTTTTATTTCGTCGGTGTACCAATCGTGCGCTTGATAAGTGAACGGCCTTAGCCTGACGTTCTCGAGCGGGAAGCGACTCAAAATCGCATTACCATGCAAACCCTTGTAGCGTGCCGGATCAACCTTGATTTCCTCGCCAAGCTCCTTCTGATCGTCTTCCGACAACTCCGCAAAAGTTTCTCGGCCCAGCGCAATCGGGTCAACTTCCACAAACTCGACGCCGTAGGCGTAGTTCATTCCCAGTGCTGACGCCAGATCTGATGCGACGTTACGGTATTCAGTACGCTTCATGCCCCGGTCGACTTCGTTGAGCAAAATCACGTCCGCCTGCTTCATGAGCGCGACCTGATTCAGGACCCGTTTTCGCTTGTCGCTGCCACGCGGAAACCTGGCGGAATCCAGAAGCTTGCCATAAGCCTGTGGATCGCCGAACGCGCTCTTAATTGCGTCGTATTCAAGTCCACGCTCGATGTTCCACTCAACCACGCGAAGGAACTTGCCGAGCTTCGGCGAATTCGGCATGAGCGGGCGCACACCTTTCGCTGCGGCGGCGTTGCTAACAAATGGAGTCGTTAATAAGAGATTGAGTCTGTTCTGGAGAGGCTCGGGCAGATCTTTCTGTTCATACAACTGAACCAGCTCGTCGTAAGTGAAAAGTTCAGGTGTTTGTGAAGAGGTTTGCGCCGCTGCGGTGCGTGGCAGGCAGGCGAATAAGAGGCAGAGCAAAAGAGCTGTCGGGATAGTTCTATTGCGCACTGTAATTGCTATGTTATTGAAACTAGTTCAGGCTCTTCAGTTGTGGGGGCCTCGGATTTCCTGGTTGCGATTTCAGCAAGGAGTTTTTCAGTTTCCATCACAAAAGCTTCAACAATATCTTCGCCGGCAACTTTGCGCATGGGCACGCCGTCTTTGAAGATCATGCCGACGCCGCGGCCAAAAGTGACGCCCAGCTGCGAATCGTGCGCTTCGCCGGGCCCGTTAACCGCACAGCCCATAATCGAAAGGTGTAACGGTTCTTCAACGTGGGCCAGCCGCCGCTCAATCTCGGTTACGATCTCGACAAAGTTATCGACGTCCAGACGGCCGCAGGTAGGACAAGCAACCACGGTCACGCCGCGGGTGCGCAAACCCAACGACTTAACAATCTCCCAGGCGACGCGCACTTCTTCCTGCGGCTCCGCAGCCAACGAAACACGAATCGTGTCGCCAATGCCTTCGTGCAGCAAAATGCCCAGGCCGATGGACGACTTGATAGTGCCACCAAAAGCCGTGCCGGCCTCCGTTACGCCGAGGTGAAATGGATAGTCGACCTTCGCAGCCAACAACCGGTAAGCGGCAACGGTGCGATGCACGTCAGAAGCTTTCAACGAGATGATTGTGTCGGTGAAGCCAAGGTCTTCGAGAATCTGAATGTGGCGCATGGCAGACTCAACCATCGCCTCCGGCGTGGCGGTGCCATACTTTTTCAGTAGATCTTTTTCCAGCGACCCGCCGTTAACGCCGATCCGAATCGGTACATTTTGCGCCTGCGCCGCGCGAACCACTTCGACAATGCGCTCGTGCTTGCCAATATTGCCGGGATTCAGTCGCAGCTTGTCGATGCCTGCTTCGAGAGCCAATAGTGCGAGCTTGTAGTGGAAATGAATATCAGCAACCAGCGGTACGTCCGGCACGCGCTTGCGAATCTCCTTCAAGGCAATAGCCGCGTCATTATCGGGAACCGCAAGCCGGACAATCTCGCAGCCGGCACGCACCATTTCTTCAATCTGTGACACCGTGCCGGCAACGTCCGCGGTGTCAGTCTTGGTCATTGACTGCACTACCACCGGAGCGCCACCGCCAATCTGGACGTTCTTAACTTTTACTGCTTTCGACTTTCGCATATGCAAAATCGTCCGAGGTCCAATGTCAACAACTCCAACCTCGACTTTGGACTTTGGACTTGAGACTCCTATTTAGCCGGCGTCGCCACTTCCGGCTTATTGCCTGAGCCACTCGAAAAAAATTTCAAAGCGTCGTTGGTGAGAACGAAGACCATGAGCAGCAGGACCATGACAAAGCCAACCTGTTGAATTCGGTCGCGCACGCGCAGAGAAAGTTTCATGCCCACAGTTCCCAACACACCTTCAATTAATAAGATGAAAATCGCGCCGCCATCCAACACAGGAATCGGCAACAGGTTGAAGATCCCAAGATTCAGGCTCAGGAAGGCGAGCGTAGTGAAAAGCCCACCCCAACCATATCTTTCTACGGAGTTTGATGCAGCCTTATAAATTCCCACCGGTCCAGACAAAGTGTTGCGGGCGGAACGCTGTCCGGTGAAAAACTGCCCCAGGGCCTTGCCGGTCAGGCGAAGAATTTCAATATTGCTTTCAAATGCATACTTCGTCGCTCCAATTAACCCAACCTTAATCTGCGGGACGTCTTCTGTTGGACCGAAGCCGAGCCGTTCTTTTCCGTCAGGCAACTTTCGCGCAGTCGCTGTGACCTCTGACTGACGTCCGTCGCGCTTGATGGCGATCGTGATCGGCTGTCCCTTGTGGTCGCTAATGTATTGCGTAACCTGCTCGGCGCTGTGAACCGGTTGTCCCTGGATGGCGACAACCTGATCACCAACCTGGAGACCCGCCTCGGCCGCTGGTGAATCAGGCGTCACTTCGCGAACAACTACCGGCACGTTGCCATAGTCTGGCAGGAAATCAAGGAAGCCAGCGGTTTCACCGTCTTCGGTGCGCGACACCGGCGTAATCTGAAGTTCGACTCGCTGACCGTTGCGCTCCACCACCACCGGCAAAGGCTGCCCGGGGGACAACAATGCGTCGCCCCGAATGGTGTCCCACTTTGGATGTTCGGTTCCGTTGAAGGCAACGATTCGGTCGCCGCGCTGCAAGCCCGCAGCTTCCGACGAGCCGCCTGCTGCCATGCTGCTGACCACCGGGGCCGGCGCCATGGGCACTCCATACATCAGGGCACCGGCGAGCGGGATTGAGAGCGCGGTTATCACGTTCATCACCGGCCCGGCCAACGCCACCAGGATCCGCTGCCAACGCGGTCGCAAATCGAATCTTTCGTAGTCCGGAATGTCGGGCGCGCTTTCGCCCTCGATCGGCGCATTCGATTCATCGCCACCAAGTTTGACGTAACCACCCAGCGGAATCGCCGAGACGCGATAGTCAGTTTGTCCCCACTTCCTGCCAAAAAGTCGCGGGCCGAAACCCACCGAAAACGTCTCAACGCGAATCTTGAACAGTTTCGCAACAATGAAGTGGCCGAACTCGTGCAGCACAACTGCCGCACCGAGAATGAAGATGAACGCAAAGATTCCTATTATCCAACTCATCAATAATCTCTTTTCAAACTCAGTAAATGCTTAATTCAGCCCCGATTTAGAATCGCAAACCAACAATTAGGTTGCCGTAATTGAGTTTACGCGGCGACTTCAGGCGCGTCAAACGATACTTATGAGAAGGATTTCGTGGAGTGCGCCGGCAGAGCGAAGCGTCGACGGCGCTTTTGGATGTCATTCACTTGAGCAAATGACCGCCGTCGGCTCCAATGCGATCACAATCCAAAGCGGTGTCTCCCGACTGGTCGGGATTGCCACCGCACTCCAAAGTCAGGCTAACAGCGAGGCGGGTTTCGGTAGCTTTTGTATTTCATCGGCGGCGGCCAACCGCGCTGAGCAGTCAGCCTCGAGGATGGTGGTGAGCTCAGTTGCGGGTTGCGTCGTGTGGCGATCCATCACCGCTTCGATTACCAGCGGTATATCAGTAAGACTGATGCGTTCATCGATAAATGCCTGGACTGCCTCCTCGTTAGCCGCATTCATAGCTGCCGGCAATGTCCCGCCTGCGCGAAGCGCGCGATAGGCTAGCGAAAGGCAGGGAAACCGATCGGGATCGGGCGGTTCGAAATGCAGTGCCGACAAAGCAGCCAGATCGAGCGGCGGCAGTTCACAGCCATGGCGGTCCGGATAAGTGAGGGCATACTGAATCGCGTGACGCATATCCGTAACGCCCATTTGCGCAATCACAGAACCATCGACAAGTTCAATCATCGAATGGACAACTGATTCAGGGTGAACAACGATATCAATCTGATCAGCCATGAACCCAAAGAGCCAATGGGCTTCAATCACCTCGAGACCCTTGTTCATCAACGTGGCGGAGTCGATAGTAATCTTGGCTCCCATGTTCCAGGTTGGATGACGAAGCGCCTCGGAAACAGTTGAATCGTGCATTTGCGCTTTCGTCTTCGTCCGAAAGGGCCCGCCGGAAGCGGTAAGAACGATACGACGAACTTCGGATCGCTTTTCTCCGCGCAGACACTGATGCAGCGCGTTATGTTCAGAATCAACCGGCAGTAACTCCGCGCCGGATGCGCGCGCGGCTTGCGTCATTAACTCGCCAGCCATCACCAACGTCTCTTTGTTCGCAAGCGCCACCCGCTTCCCTGCCTCGAGTGCGCGCAGAGTCGGCACAAAACCTACAGCCCCAACCGTCGCGGACACGACGCAGTCTGCCTGGTCGTGCGTCGCTACCTCGATCAAGCCCGGTTCACCGACGATGATACGCGGCAAGTCGACATTTTTTTCAAAGAGCCTGGCGCGCAGATCATGTGCGGCTACTTCAGAATCAACGGACACGAGCTCCGGCAAGTGCTTCGCTATCTGATCTGCCAGGAGCTGGACGTTCTGGCCTGCGCCCAAGGCCACAACCCGAAAGCGTTCGCCACCCAGCGACTCGATAACGCGCAGAGTATTTCGACCAATCGACCCAGTGGAGCCGAGTATCGCAATACCTTTCGAATTCACATGTCGACTCATAGCTTAACAGTCTGACTAGCTGGCAAACCCTGGGATGAACCCGCGGAAAACCTTTTCAACTCGCGATGTCTCTGGTGAAGAGTCGTAAGGGTTGAGCAGGTTAATTGTCTCCCCCGCCTCATTGCGATAGGAAGCTGCAGTTACGCGCCAGGGGCGTCCGTCGCGGTAAATTAGCTCGACCGTCGCGTTCACTTCTTTTCTTTCACCAATCACTTTGAGCTTAAGTTGCGCGGCGCCGTCGCCGTTAGTCGTGTTGATGTTGCCTGAGACAAGCCAACCAAAGTCTTTCACTTCGCCAATGTCTTGCTTGAGGACCTCGTTGTTACGAAGAAAAGTCCGAGCAGTCTCGGCTGCTTCGCTGTTTCCCATCGCGCGCAACGCGAACCAGGCAATTCCGCCCACGAAGAGCAATACCACCAAACTCAGTACCACTACAACGGACACGATGATGACAACTATCTTTTTGTTGGTCATTTTCAAAATAGACGGACGCTGAAATAGAAGTGAGCAAAATAGTAGAGGAGCGGTGCGTTGAAGAGCAAGCTATCCAAACGATCGAGCGCGCCGCCGTGACCTGGTAATATTTTCGCGGCATCTTTTGCGCCGGCGCCGCGTTTCAGCGCACTCTCCGTCAGATCTCCAAAAATGCCGAGGACGGTCATGACGGCGGCAAGCGGAAGTGTCCATTTCAATGGAAGTTCACTGAAGAACCAAAAGTGCGACGCGGTTGCGAGCACCAGGCCGGCTGCTATACCACCCACTACACCCTCCCATGTTTTGCCCGGACTGATCTTCGGCGCGAGTTTGTGTTTGCCAATTGCCCGCCCCACATAATACGCACCAGTATCAGCTCCCATTAACACCAGAAAAAAGAACGACAACAGATGGGCTGACAACGGCTGTTCAAAACCTGTGCGCAGGGCGACCAAATGTCCGCCCAGCAAGACTACGTAAAGCACGCCGAGGATAGTCGCTCCCGAGGCGACGATCATTTTGTCAAACGGCGCGCCGCGAAGCATTGCGGCGACCAAAGTAGCGATCGTGAATGCGATCAAAATCAGTGTGATGGTTTGCAGGTCGAGTCGCTGCTGGGTCGGATCGGGAGTCGCGAAATAAAAGATCGTGAAGAGCGCCGCGCCTCCAAGAAATCCGGCGCCGACGTCGGGCTTCATGTCTTTCTTCTTCGCCAACACGTAAAACTCATAAAGCCCAAAAAACAACGCCGCCGCTGCAATAGCAACGAACAGCGGCTGCAACCTGGAAATCAAAATGGAGGTGATTAGAATGGGCAGGGCTACTGCTGCGGTGATTATGCGTGACATGGAGTCTTCGTCAGGGTTTTAAGAAGAAGATTTTCCATTTGTCATTTGACATTTCTCATTTGTCATTGCCAAAGCGACCGTGGACCGTCGACCGCCGACCGCAGGTAATATGGTCGTGCTTCGGTCGACCGTCGTCGGTCGTCGGTCTTTCCGGCAATGACAAATGAGAAATGTCAAATGACAAATGGAAAATCTCTTTTTGGATTCGTTTCAAATGGCGTCACTTCGCATTCGCGACCAGCTTCAACCCGCCAAACCGCCGGTCGCGACCCTGATAGTCGACAATTGCTTCCAGCAAGTGCAGGCGACGAAAGTCCGGCCAGAGCGTATCCGTAACATGAATCTCGCTGTACGCTGCCTGCCAGAGCAGGAAGTTTGAGATGCGCAACTCGCCGCTCGTGCGAACCAGCAAATCCAGATCCGGCATCGTGCGCGTGTAAAGCTCATTGGCGATGCGTTCTTCGGTCAGCTCATCGGGAGCGCTGCCCTCGTCAAGCAGACGGCGCACCGCGGCGCGGCAGGCATCGACGATCTCCGCGCGCCCGCCATAATTGAGCGCTACCGCCAAAGTCATTCCTGTATTTTTTGCCGTGCGTTCAGTCGCTTTTGCGATCTCGCTGCGGACGTTTTTCGCGAGCGCGCCGGTGCGTCCGATTGTTTGAAAGCGAATGTTCTGCTTGTCAATCTCGTCCAACTCCAGCCTCAGATAACGACGCAGCATGCGCATCAAGGCGTCGATCTCATAGCGCGGCCGCTTCCAGTTTTCGGTCGAAAACGCATACAACGTGAGTGCACCAAGCCCCAGGCGCGCGCCCGTATCAACTGCGGCGCGGACGGCGTCGACGCCGGCGCGATGTCCGGCGATGCGTGGCTGACTTCGCTGCGCGGCCCAGCGCCCGTTTCCGTCCATGATGATTGCGACGTGACGGGGCAGTCGTTCCCAATCAATTGAAGCCAGCAACCGCTCTTCACGGCTTCCGGCCTCAATTAGTCCAGTGAAATCAGAAAGCATATGGTTGACCCAAAGCGGTCGCTATCTTAACAGCAAAGACTACTCATAGCGCACAGAAACCAGCGTCAACCCGCAGGCAGGCGCGGTCGCTCCCACGAGGGAACGATCCCCTTCGTTTATCGCGCGCGACACCAACTCGTTGTCCATCTCACCTCGACCGGCGGCCATTAGAGTGCCCGCAATCGATCGCACCATGTAGCGAAGAAAACCATCGGCGCTCATCTTCATCTCGATTAAGTTACAACCGGCGCGCTCATCCCAACGTGGAATAATCGTAAGGCCTGTGATGGTACGACTTTTCGTTTCAGAGTCAGACTGCGCCGAGGAGAACGCGGTCCAATCGTGCGCGCCGATGAAAAGTTTTGCGCAGTCTGTCATGCGTTCAAGATCGAAAGGGCGGGCGTCATGATGAGCGTAGCGGAGCCAAAAAGGCGAGATGACCGGGGCGTTCACAATCCGGTAAACATAGGTTTTCTCCAACGCTGAATAGCGAGCGTGGAATTCGCCGTCAACAGCCTCCGCCTCCACCACGCGGACGTCCTTCCCCACATTTCCGTTGATCGCAGCGCGCAGTTTCTCGGCGCTTATCGTCCTTTGCAGCTGAACACTCGCGACCTGACCCTCTGCGTGCACGCCTGCATCCGTGCGACCCGAACCATGTAAAACCACGTCGCGGCCTTCGATCAGCGTGAGGGCCTTGGCAAGCTCGCCCTGCACTGTACGCAGCTCGTTCTGAATCTGCCAACCGTGAAAATCTGTGCCGTCGTATTGGATCGTGAGCCGAAAATTCATACGTTGTGTTATCGAGAACGATGACTGGAATCAAGCCATTTTCTGATCGGCTCCTACCTACTGCCTTCCGCTTTCCTGCTCCCAGGCTTGGTTGCGATCCCGCCTCGTTTGCAAAGTTCACAAGCAGCCGGGTCAACTGAAGGCACATCGAGGGTGGCGAGTGCAACGCGTGGCACGCCGACATCAGCTTTGCCTGACGAGCGATCAATGATCGCAGCCGCCCCCACAACCTGCGCGCCACTAGCCTGCAGGGCCGCGACCGTTTCGCGAGTTGAGCCACCGGTCGTGACTACATCTTCGACCACCAAAATTCTTTCGCCGGGCGAAACGGAGAAACCTCGGCGCAGGACCATCGAACCGTTTTGTCGCTCAGTCCAGATAAACCTTGCGCCCAAAGCGCGCGCCACCTCGTGGCCAATTATCAGACCGCCGATTGCGGGCGATGCGACCGTTTGAATGTTCTCAGTTGTGAAGTGCTCGGCGATGCTTCGTCCAAATTCCTCCGCGTCCCGCGGCTCCATCAGCACGAGCGCGCACTGTAAATAAACGGGGCTGTGCAAACCGCTGGTAAGAACAAAGTGTCCTTCGAGCAGCGCTCCGGATTTTCTAAACTTGTCGATTACCTCTTGAGCGTTCAAAGCGTAAACTCCTGAGGCTAGTCGGGGCTGTCGTGTTACAATCCGCCACGCATGCCGCCTTTCACAAATCTAGTTTCTGACTCAACCCTGGTTCAGGAGACCATCGATCTGCTGCGCGTTTCCGGAGGCCGGGCTAACGCTTCCCAGATTGTTGACGTTGTTTTCAAAGTATCTCACATCGACGAAGAGTTGGCGGGCCTGCTGGTCAGCGATCTGGTAAAGGACGATCGGCGTTTCAAGATTATTGACGGCAACACCATCGAACTCCAGGCGTACGACTCCGAATCGCGATTGCTTAAGGAACTGGATTTTGTCGTCGTCGATATTGAAGCCACCGGCGCAAAGATGCCGCCCAATCGCATCATTGAACTTGGGGCTTATCGCATCCGCGGCGGCCGGATCGTTGATAACTTTGTGACGCTGGTGAATCCCGAGATTTCTATTCCTCGCTTCGTCATGGCGCTAACCGGGATAACCAACGAGATGGTTAAGGACGCGCCGCTCTTTGCTGAAGTGGCTCCAAAGTGGCTGGAGTTCGTTGCCGACGCAGTACTGATCGCTCACAACGCACCCTTCGATACAAACTTCATCAACCACGAAATCTCGCGCGTATATCCGGGGCACCGCATGATCAATCCGCATCTTTGCACCGTAACCCTCTCGCGGCGCGCTGTCCCCGGTCTGGCAAACTATCGGCTTGACACCGTCTCCGACCATTTCTCAATTCCTATCATCCACCGCCATCGCGCCGGCAGTGATGCCTTAGCCACAGCTGAAGTCTTCATTAGGATTCTGGAACGGCTTGAGGAACACGGTGTCCGCGATCTGGCTGCCGCGAGAATTTTCCGATCGCCAAATCTCGAATTGGGAAATGAAGAAACAACTCCAGGCCCCGTGCCACAGCTCCTGCCACTAATTCCCGGGTTCTAGGCTTGCTTCCTCGGCAGGCTCCGGCTTTCCCTTCAACAAGTTTCGAGTGACGAAGAAAATGATGATCAATACCGCAAGCCCAAGGCCGATCCACGGATAATATTTCTGCAGCACCTGTCTCGCCTGCGCGCCGTAGAGAATCGTGAAATATCCTTCAAGCAGGAAACGAAAAAGGCGGCCGGCAATGACTGCTGCGGTGAAACGCGTCAAGCTGAAACGAAATACTCCAGCCGAGACTACAAACAATTTGAACGGAAACGGCGGCGGCATCAGCGACGCAACGAGTACTGACAACACGTCGTAACGGTCGATCCAGTTTTTGACTCTCTTCTGCTTCGCCGGTGAAAATCTTTTGAGAGCCTGGCTGCCGGCGCGTCGCGAGATTAAATAAAGAATCACACAGCCAATTGCGGAGCCTGCCGTCGCCAGCACTGCATAGAAAATCATCAGGCGCGGATGAGCCATGGTCAGAAGGATCATCAGCGCGTCGGCGCTGCTGGGGAGAGGCACGAAGGCGGAATCGAGTAACGCCACCGCAAACAACCCAAACGGTCCCAACGTAATGAAGAAATCCGAGAGGCGCGTCAGGCCGTGCGTTATCTTCGGGAATAATTTCAACTTAAACTGCCTTCCTAAGAAAGTATTAGTGCTTTACTCACCGGCGAATCTCTCTACTCTTTGGTAGCGGCCGATTCCGTCCCCTGGGTACCAGACTCTCCTGAGCCAGAATCTTTTTTCTCCCGGCTGCGAGTCGCGATCGCGTAGACCAGCACCAGCAACACGACAGCAGCGGTTACGACACTAAGAACTACCAGGCCGTTGTCTTTAAGGAACGTGAGCACGCGCCGACCGTAATATACTGCCAGAATACCCTCGACGTAGTAACGAAGCGAACGCGCCACCATCACTGTCGCCAGGAACTTCCAGCGTGGATACTCGAGAGTGCCCGCGGTAGCCACAAAAATTTTGAACGGCATGGGCGGAGGCAGCAAGGCCGGAATCGCGATGGCAAGAAAGCCGTAGCGCGCGTAGGCGCGTTCCACTCGCTCGATGTTTTCGCGTTTAAAACGTCGCCGCAACAGTGCCTGTCCGCCCTTGCGCATGATCGTGTAGAGAGCCAGGCAGCCTATTACCGAACCAATCGCCGCGAACAACGGAAAGTAGAACGCCGCACTGGGTTGTTTGAAACAACGTCCAACGACCAGATAGTCGTTGATTTCAGGTAGGGACAGCAACGACGAATCAAGAGCGCCAATCACGACCATGGCCGGCGCGGCATAGTAGATCGGGAGGGCGATCACATACAGTTCAAGCCAACGGCCAATGGCGCGTAACCAATCAAACATATTCTTAAGTGATGAGTCCTGAGTGATGAGTGATGAGTAAAGGCGTCATCAGCTCATGGCTCCCTCAGTACTCATCACTCAGTACTCATTACTTCGTTAGATTTATTTCGCGGGAGCGAAGATGGAAGGGGTGTCGTAGGTGACGCCTACTGTGAAACCCGAATCGTGGGTAAAGTCTGTAAGCCCCTTGATGCCGGCGAAATCAAAGCGCAGTCCTGAGGCGCGAATCTGCATTCCCAGGCGGGCCTCCGATTGCGATTCAGTGCCCAGCGGGCCACCGTTCGGCCTGGTATTGGCGCGGCCATTCACTTCACCGGCGACGCTGAATTGTTTATTCAAGCGGAAGATTCCAGCCACCCCGTATGTCACCACGTCGTTTTGCGAAAACAGTTGCGTTGGCGCCGTTAAAATCGCGACGCCCAGATTGCCGAAGGTATTGAAGCGGCCATTGTGGCCAAACTTCTTACCAACCAATATCGAGCCGTACGCGTTTGTTTGGTTCAAACCAATTCCGGTTGCTTGATTGGAATTTGGCAGTCCAACGCCGACACGGAAACCCAGCGACGGTCCGCGTCTGGATTCATTTCGCAATTTGAATTTAGTCCAAAGGATGAAATCTCCGGGACCGTTGGTCGAGTTGGCTCCCGGCGCCAGGTTTAGCGGAATAGCCGATGGTCCGCGTGTATTAATGCTCAGAAAATTCTGCGCGACACCTTCAATTTGAAATTCAACGTTCGGCGCAAAACCGATGCTGACACCAACCACACCAACGCGTGTGACATCGCCGGTCAACCCTGACACGGGATACTTCGCTCCCTGGAGGAAGTCTATGCCGGCTTCAATCCGCAGGGTTCCCGGCGGAATGATATCTACATCTTCGGTGATGAGCGGGCGCTGTTGCGCGTTAGCTGACTGGACCAGTGCAAAAAAGAAAATCAGGCCGATCGCTGCGCACAGATGTTGGAGTTTTCGCTGAGACATCGCTTAGTTATTTCGTCCGGCGCTGATTGTAATGTCAGGTTGTATGTAACGCAAACGATTTAGTTTGCAAGCCTTGCCGCACCCTGGCACTTGTTTCGAGTTGAAACCACTCAAGCGCTCTTGTGGGAGCGCGGTCGTCTCGCCCGCAACGTACCCTGGCACTATCTCGAGTTGAAACCTCTCAAGCGCTCTTGTGGGAGCGCGGTCGTCTCGCCCGCAAAATACCCTGGCACTATCTCGAGTTGAAACCTCTCAAGCGCTCTTGTGGGAGCGCGGGCGTCTCGCCCGCAACGTACCCTGGCACTATCTCGAGTTGAAACCTCTCAAGCGCTTTTCTGGGAGCGCGGGCGTCTCGCCCGCGCTCCCAGCAAATCACTTGCCTGGTTCGAGCGTCAGCATCTGGTTCGTTGCGTTCGCGACGGCGGCTTCGCTAAAGGGAAACGCACGCGGCGTGACGGCGCGCCAGTCGGCAAGTTGATCGGTCCAATGTGGACTTGAGGGAAGGCCTGATTCGCCGAGTGTAATACCGTGCTGAGTCTGGTCCCAATTGCTGGTGTCCGCGATAAACCTCATTGAGACATTCGCGCCGACGTTGACAGTCGCTACCATCCCGCCGCTCCCATTTTGCGGGAACGGCGCAACCGTGAACTGCAAGCCGATTAGGGGAGCCGCGGCCAGCGGGTGCCTGAAGTTCACCTTAAACAGCTCGCCCCACTTCCATTTCGACTCATCTTCGCCAAGATTCCTGACCATGGCTTTGCGAGCATCTTCATTGCAGGCGCGAAGCAAGTCGGCATAGCTGGTGAATTCCTTTGGCAGCCATTCCTTCGGCTGTTCGGCCATCAGCCGATCGATCGTGGTATCGAAATTCGACCACTGGAAAGTCTTGACGAGATCGTCTCCAAGCGCAGCAGTAAGGATTCGGGAACGAAAGGCAGCACGCATTTGCAGAACGAGCGGCGCAACGCGCGAGTCTGCATTCATGAGCCCGTCCCAACTATCAAAGGCGTCAAGCATCTCACCGAGCCTGGTTTCCTCCGGTTTCAGGCCCGGGCGCAATAGTTTTGAAGTTGCACGCGCAAATGAAACGCCGCCGATGGAATAAACATCGCCCTGAATCCGGCGAAAGTCGTCAGTAGTTAACTTCGGTTTCTGATTGAGCAAGTCAAAGATTCTGCGTGCGCGATAAGGCTGCGCCCAGGAATGCGTCAGGAAGTAAGGATAGTCAGTGCCGACAATACGCTGGTTTGCGGTGACGATAATTCCCGACGGTGGATCGTAAAGCGTGGGCAGATCCTTGATCGGGATGTACTTGACCCAGTCACCGGCGTCGGTTGAGCCATCGTAGGGAACACTGCCATCGCCCGACCTTCTGATCGGTACGACGCCGGCAGCGTGGTATCCAATATGGCCGGCGGTATCCGCGTAGACAATGTTTTGCGTCGGGGCTGTGAACGACTCGAGGGCGATGGAAAACTCTTTCCAATTGCGCGCGCGATTGATCACGAAGGCAGCATCGGGCGAGTTGAGCGTGGGATCGAGGGCGGTCCAGCGCAGCGCGTAACGCTTGCCGGCTTTTTCAAAAACGATCGGTCCATGCTGAGTCGCAGTTACATCAAACTGCACGCTATCAGTGGCAGAGTCTGTGAACCCTTTGCGCACCTTGATCTCTTCGTGACGAAGGTCTGCGTCGCGCCAACCCGCTGGAGTCATGTAGCGTTTTGCGTTGTCGGGATCAAACTTTTCTTCGTAGAGATCCTGGACGTCAGGGCCAACGTTAGTCATACCCCACGCAATGTGATCGTTGTGTCCGATGATGATGCCGGGGCTGCCGGCTGCAGTTACACCGGCAACCCTAAGATCGGGAGCACTGAGATGGATCATGTACCAGATTGAAGGTGCTGATGGCTGGAGATGTGGATCATTTGCGAGCAGCGGCTTGCCTGAGGCGGTGTGCTTGCCGCTAACGACCCAATTGTTGCTCGCCGCCAGGCCTTCCGCGTAAAGCCCAACACGCGCGAGTGATTGCTCGGCTGTTTCCTGATCATGCGCGAGGGCCAATAAAGTTTCTTGCGCTTGAGAGTCGTGGAAATAGCTTGAAGGCTGAATTTTGCCGGTCTTCTTATTGGCGACTTTTGCATCCTTTCCGACAACCAGAACATCCAGCGGAGAGATCTCGGGCATAAGCCCGGCGCGTTTCTCTGCGGGCAGCGAGCCGAGAACGGCGCGCATGATGTCGAGCCGCCAGGTATTCGAAAGTGCTTCGGCAAACAACTTGCCGACAAGCAAAGAATCAGCCGGCGCCCAGGGCTTTGGTTTGTACTGGAGAATTTGAAACTCCGGCGGGAGACTCTTCGGGTCAAGCGATGCAATATACGCATTCACGCCGTTCGCGTAGGCTTCAAGCACGGCTCGCGACTGAGCCGATGCCCGCGCCAACTCAGCGTCGACTACCTGCGACAGACCCAGTGTGCGATGTTGCTTGTCCTGTTCGAGAACCAGGTTGCCCAACACCTCGGCCAGCTCCCCGCGCTCGTTTCGGCGGAACAGATCCATTTGCCAAAGTCGATCACTCGCGGTCACATACCCCTGGGCAAAATACAAATCCTCATCGTTCTTCGCTTCGATGTAGGGAACGCCGCGTTCATCGCGTCTCACGGTTACGCGGTCGCGCAGGCCAGTGAGCGTCAACGTCTTCGCGCTCGACTGACTCGCGGTTGTTTGTTCCGCGGTGACTCTGAAAGGCGAATGTGACAGCAGCAAGAGCAACGCAAAGCCGAGAGCGACAGTCGCAAATTGTCTCTTCATTAAGGGGAACCTCATGCTTGTGGAATGGGCTGATATTAGCACAAGGATCGCGATGGATCGCTTTGGTGCTCCGCCCGCGCTCCCAGAAAAGCGCTTGCGTGGTTTCAACTCGAGATAGTGCCAGGGGACATTGCGGGCGAGACGCCCGCGCTCCCAGAAAAGCGCTTGAGTGGTTTCAACTCGAGATAGTGCCAGGGTACGTTGCGGGCGAGACGCCCGCGCTCCCAGCAAATCACTTGGATGGCCGTAATGAATCGCAATGAAGACTGAAGGGGTAGAAACCTGGCGAGTGTTCTGCGCGATCGAGTTACCGGAGTCTGCTCGTAGACACTTACTCCGGCACATCGCACGCCTCAAGGAAACCGTTCCACGAGCAAAGGCTAGCTGGGCGCGGGATGCGAACCTTCACCTCACCCTAAAATTCCTCGGTGAGATAGCAAAGTCTTTCGTCGCGGATGTTTCAAAAGCTGCAGCCCTGGCTGTTGCCGGACAGCGCCCCTTTGCAATTCGGCTGGAAAATACGGGAGCCTTTCCGAGTCATAGCCAACCGCGTGTTTTGTGGATTGGAGTCAACGACGTGTCCAGAAAGCTGGCCGAGTTGCACGCTCGTCTCGAACAGGAATCTGCGCAAGCAGGTTTCGCAAAGGAGACGCGGCGATTTCATCCACACCTAACCATTGCTCGATTGCGGCAACCTGAAAATGGTCGCGCGCTGGCCACCGCTCACAATCAGGTGGAATTCGAACCGGTGGAGATTGCTGTGGCTGAGTTGTTGGTGATTAGAAGTGAACTGAGCAGCGAAGGATCGAAATACACCGTGGTCTCGCGGCACGCGCTCCACCAAGGCCCGACGGGCCGTCATTGAATAGCCATGCCCGTAAGGGCGTGGTCGAGAACCGAAAAACGAATGAGCGCCGAAGGTGCGGAACAGGCCTGAGTGAAGAATCTCGGCCAAGTACCGGCCCTCCGGGCCTCAAGGAATCTCACAACATCCAACCACGCCCTCACGGGCATGGCTATTAAATGCCGACCCTTCGGGTCTGGAAGACCGGATCTACTTACCTGGTAACTCTCGCGGCCGCGGCGGTGTGGGTGGTTCCTTCTCACCGCTCGTCTGGCCGGTCTGCGACAACACTTCCTTTATCGCGCCCACACTCGAAAGCATTGCCGAAGTTTCCACCGGCATAAAGATGACTTTGGAGTTATTAGTTCGCGTCATGTCGCGCAAACTCTCGATGTAACGAGTAGTAATCAGATACTGCGCCGGGTTGCCGTGCTCCTGCATGGCCTGCGCCACCACCGCGATTGCTTCGGCTTCACCTTGCGCGTTTCGCTGTCGGGCCTGTGCTGCGCCCTCAGCAGCAAGAATTGCGGACTGCTTTTCGCCTTCCGCACGAGTTACAGCCGCCTGCTTCTCGCCTTCCGCTCGCGTGATCGCGGCCTGCCGATCGCCTTCCGCCTGCAGCACCAGCGCGCGACGATTGCGCTCGGCGGTCATTTGCTTTTCCATCGTGATGCGGACGTCTTCGGGTGGATTGATGTTCTTTACGTCAACGCGCGTCACCTTCACACCCCACTTATCCGTCGCCTCGTCGAGGATGATGCGCAACTTCGAATTGATCTGGTCGCGTTGCGACAACGTGTGATCGAGATCCATGTCGCCCATCACCGCGCGCATGCCGGTGATCGTCAGCTGCACGATTCCGCCGACGAGGTCATTCATTTCGTAAACGGCTTTAATGGGATCTGTAATTTGCCAGTAGACAACGGAGTCAACGTGGATCGTCACGTTGTCGCGAGTGATAACCGGCTGCGGCGGCAGATCGATGTATTGTTCGCGAAGATCGATAGAGGTAATGCCCGGGCGCGTGTTTGTCCAATAGACCGCCCTCGGCCTGTCCAGGAAGGGCCACAGCAGGTTGAGTCCGCTGCTGGCCACCTTATCAAACCGGCCAAGCCGCTCGACCAGCATCACCGTGGCCTGCGGAACTATACGGATCGTCTTCGCCGCGATCACCAGCAGTACAATCCCAATAAAACCAAAGAACAATAAGGCGAACAGCGTAGTTAGGGCTTCCATAATCAACTCCTCGGCAAGTGCCGTCGATGTTTATTTGGCTCGGATCTGGATGGAACTATATCGGATCGCAACTTGTCCGACAAACTTTGGCTTGGCGGTTTGATTAACGCGAACGATCAGAATTCAGGAGACAGAAGTATCTGCGTTTACTGAATTCTGTCTTCTGTCTTCTGTATTCTGTCTTCTGTATTCTGTCTCCTGTATTCTGCTTTTGCGTTACCACGGCGCCGGCATCTGCCAGCCTCCCAGTGCCTCCTCGACGATCGCCGCCGCCGCCAGGACCGACGCTTCTGCAAAAGGGCGTCCAACAATTTGCACGCCAATGGGCAAGCCTTCACTCGAACGCCCAGCGGGAACTGCAACCGCAGGAAGATCGAACGCGTTGAAAGTTTGCGAATAACTGAAAGCGCGAAACGTACTCATCGCGTGTTCACCGACCGTAACCTTGAGCGTTCCATGTTTGTAAGCAGCCGTTGCTCCGACGGGCACGACAATTAGCGGAGTGCTCTCCATCCAGTTCAAAAGTTCGCCACGCAAACGATCGCGTTCCAACCACCAGCCGATGTAATCGTCGAGCGAAGGCGCCGGCAGATCGTTCGCCGTCCCCAGTCGCCAACGAACAAACTCGCCTCCCTTTTCTTCATGCCCGGCGTACACGTCGCGAAGCTGAACAACCGAAGCTCGCGAAAACAATTTGAGCCAAAGATCGTGTCCGTGTTCAACGGCAGGCGGAAGCGCTTGTTCGACGATCAACCCAGCGTCAGACAAGGCCTGGGCAGCCGCCGCGACGGCCGTTTGAGTCTCTTCGTTAACAGGCGCCACTCCATCGTCGAAGTAATACGAGACGCGCGAACCACGTAGTTTATTACGTCTGTCAGCGAGGAGCTTCGCAATTGCCGCGGAAAATTCCGAACCAGCAACTCCGGCGAGTACGCTGAACAAAAGCTGCAGGTCAGCTACCGAGCGGGCCATCGGCCCAATCGCCGCTCCCAGGGAATAGGGTCCCGTGCTTGGGGGAAACTGCAGCTCGCCCGGCACGCGGCCAACAGTTGGTTTCAAGCCCACGATGCCGCAGAAGTGGGCTGGAATTCGAATTGAGCCGGCCAGGTCGCTGCCAATGCCACCAGGTGACATGCACGTGGCGATAGCAGCAGCTTCACCGCCGCTTGAGCCGCCCGTAGTGAGCAGGGGGTTATGCGGATTATTGGCGGGACCGAATACCGGATTGTCCGTGGTGTAGTCCATCGCCATCTCGGCAGTGTTGGTCTTGCCAAGAATGATTGCGCCCGCGGCTCTTAGTCGCGCGACCGACGGAGCATCATGGGTCGGAACAAATTCTGCGCGCATTGCTGAGCCGCTGGTTGTCCGCAGTCCGGCCGTCTCGATCGTGTCTTTGATCGTCACCGGCACACCATGAAGCCAGCCAAGCTCCTCACCGCGCACTACGGCGGCTTCGGCTTCCTTCGCCCGCTCCATCGCGTCGGGCGCAAGTGTCACGATGGCGTTGAGTTGTGGATTGACCCGCGAGATGCGATCAAGGTGTGCTTGCAATACCTCAACGGGCGAAACTTTACGCGCTGCGATCCGCGCCGCCAATGTGGTTAAGGACTCTGATGAAAGATCGTTCATGCTTTGATAAATCCTGGTGACAAGACTAGGACAGAACCGGTCAAGTGATTTGCTGGGAGCGCGGGCGTCTCGCCCGCCCCGCCTCGCGTTAGGCTGCCGTTCAGACAGAAGTAGCTCGCGATCATTTTCGCGCTTCGCGCTCATTGCGGGCGAGACGCCCGCGCTCCCAGCAAATCACTTGATCGGTTATCGTCTCGCGCTTCGATCGTCATATCGTTGACGCGTTTTGCTTTTCAGAAACTTCTCTCTATAATTTCCTTGCTACGGAAAATCTCAATCACAACTTGCTTAGGTCTGGCCCAGCGGTTTTAGCGCTAAAGCCCTACGGCAAAGGAGCGCGTTTTTGGCAATTCAGTTGAGCAGGACTTTTATTCTGCGCAAGCTTCATCAGTTATCAGGCATCATGCCGCTCGGTTTTTTCCTGTTGGAGCATTTCTACACAAACTCCAAAGCGCTTACCGGAGCCGCGGATTTCAATAAGGCCGTCGCGGATCTGCAGTCGATCCCTTATATCCTACTCGTCGAGATTGGCGGAATCTTTATACCGCTCATCTATCACGCCGTCTATGGCCTGGTGATCACCATTGAGGCGCGGCCAAACAATCTGAACTACCCTTACCCGCGCAACTGGTTCTACTTAATCCAGCGGATAACCGGTGTGATTCTCTTCTTCTTCATAGCTTTTCACGTGCTGAACTTCCGGTTCGGAATGATTCCGGGACTAAACGACGTCTCGGTGGCCCACGAGCCCGGTAGGGCGTTTGAAATCGTCGCCGGTGAGTTTCGTATGGTGCCGATATTTATAGTCTACGTGATCGGGATCACTGCAACAGTCTGGCACCTGGCAAACGGCATCTGGCTGTTCCTCGTTGATTGGGGCATCACGATCGGTGAGCGCGCACAAAGACTAACCGGCTACGCCTGCATCGGCTTTGGCGTGTTCCTGTTGCTGGTCGGCATCAATGCCGCGATCGCTTTTATCCGCCCGGGCGGACTGCTGGGAGGAATCCTGTAAAGATGGCAAGTCACGGAACGAAGATCGCAATCGTCGGTGGTGGGCTTGCAGGCCTGGCGGCAGCAATGAGAATTGCCGAAGCGGGACACGCGGTGGATCTTTTTTCGGTCGTTCCAGTGAAACGCTCTCATTCAGTTTGTGCTCAGGGCGGCATTAATGGCGCGGTCAACACCAAAGGCGAGGGCGATTCCACCTGGGAACATTTTGACGACACGGTTTATGGCGGCGACTTTCTCGCGAACCAACCGCCCGCCAAGGCCATGTGCGAAATGGCGCCCTCAATCATTTTCCTTTTCGATCGCATGGGCGTGCCCTTCTCGCGTACCAAGGAAGGCTTGCTTGATTTCCGTCGCTTTGGTGGAACCAAACATCACCGCACCGCATTCGCCGGCGCCTCCACCGGTCAGCAGTTGCTCTATGCGCTTGACGAACAAGTGCGACGTTACGAAGCCGCTGGGAAAGTCCGCAAGTTTGAACACTGGGAAATGATTTCGCTGGTGCTTGATGACGCGCAGGTCTGTCGCGGTCTGATCGCTATGAACCTGCAGACTCTCGAGCTGAAGGCGTTTCCCGCCGACGCGGTGATCATGGCTACGGGCGGTCCGGGTTTGATCTATGGCAAGTCGACCAACTCGATGGTTTGCACGGGCAGCGCGGTTGGCGCTTGTTATCAGCAAGGTGCGAAATATGCCAACGGCGAGTTTATTCAGGTCCATCCCACTTCGATTCCCGGCGAAGACAAGCTGCGGCTGATGTCTGAATCCGCGCGCGGCGAAGGCGGACGCGTTTGGGTGCCGCGCAAAATCGGCGACACAAGAGCGCCGTCGTCGATACCGGAAAGCGAACGTTGGTATTTCCTCGAGGAAAAATTTCCGGCCTACGGCAATCTCGTTCCGCGCGATATCGCCACCCGCGAAATTTTCCAGGTCTGTATTGAAGGCAAGGGCGTCGGCGCGGAGAACCAGGTCTATCTCGATCTGACGCACATTCCCGCCGAGACACTTGATCGAAAACTCGGTGCAATCCTTGAGATTTACGAAATGTTTGTCGGCGACGATCCGCGACATGTGCCCATGCGCATCTTCCCCGGGGTGCACTATTCGATGGGCGGACTTTGGGTGGACTATGATCAGCGCACCAACATTCCCGGTTTGCTGGCCGCCGGCGAATGCGATTACTCGATCCATGGCGCCAACCGCCTCGGCGCTAACTCGCTGGTGAGTTGTGTCTATGGCGGCTTCGTCGCAGCGCCCGCGGCAATTACTTATGTGCAGAATGTCGAGCGCAACGGCGCTGACGGCTCCCGCATTTACGATCAGGAGCTCCGCAAGCAACAGGAAATCAACGACGCGCTGATCAAGCAGAGCGGGAATGAAAACCAGTATGCGATCCATCAGGAGATGGGCAAGTGGATGACCGACAACGTCACTGTTGTTCGCTACAACGAAAAACTTAAGGCCACAGACAACAAACTGCTCGAGTTGATGGATCGATACAAACGCATTTCGATTAACGACTCGAATCTCTGGGCGACCATGGCGCTGCCGCACGCGCGCCATCTCGACAACATGCTGGAGCTGGCACGCGTAATTACGCTCGGTGCGCTCAATCGGAACGAGTCACGCGGCGCGCATTACAAGCCGGACTTTCCCGACCGCGATGATGAGAATTTTCTGAAGACGACAATTGCGGAGTATTCAGGCGAGGGCCCGGTGATTTCCTATGAAGCAGTCGACATCTCGTTGATTCCGCCACGCAGGCGCGACTACAGTAAAGCGAAACAGGAACCTAAACACGAAAGAACTTAAATTTGGAGTGCGGTGGCAAGCGCAGCGCGACACCGCTGGATTTTGACGAAATCATGAAGGCCCGGTTTTTTAACTGAATGCAAAAGCGCCGTCGCCGCTTCGCTCTGCCGGCGCACTCCAAATAGATTTTATGTCAGCACAAGTACACACAACCAAAGCCGCGCGGGTCCCACCGAAGACCGTCGAGATTCACATCAGGCGCAGGGCGAATCCCGACTCGCCGGCTTATTGGGAGCGCTTTGAACTTCCCTATCGCCCCAATCTCAACATCATCTCCTGCCTGATGGAGATTCAGAAAAATCCCGTGACGAAGGAAGGCACGCCGACCACGCCGCCCGTTTGGCAGGCGAACTGCCTCGAGCAGGTATGTGGGATTTGCACGATGGTGATTAACGGTCGTGCGCGGCAAAGTTGTTCCGCGCTCGTCGACAGCCTGGAACAACCAATCAAGCTGGAGCCGATGCAGAAGTTTCCCAACATTCGCGATCTCGTAGTCGATCGCTCACAAATGTTTGATCACCTCAAGCGTGTCAAAGCCTGGGTTGAACTTGACGGCACCTATGATCTTGGTCCGGGACCGCGCATGGATCAGGAAGACGTGCAGGAGCGTTACGCTTACTCGCGTTGCATGACCTGTGGTTGTTGTTTGGAAGCGTGTCCGCAGTATGACGAGGACCACTATATCGGCCCACAAGCGATCGCGCAGGTGCGCCTATTCAACATGCATCCCAGCGGCGAGGCCACGCGCGATCAACGTCTCGAGGGAATCATGGGCGAAGATGGGATTACTAACTGCGGCAACGCACAAAACTGCGTCAAGGCTTGCCCGATGGGCATTCCTCTCACCCGCGCAATCTATGAAGAAAACCGCGAGACGATCGTCCACGGCCTGTTTGGCTGGCTGAAGAAATAACAATCATCTCGCGGCGCCGAGATACCCTCCCGACTTCTGGATAATTTGAAAATGGGAACGATCCACTAAATAACACTAAGTAACACTAACTTCCTTTTCGTGAGATTTCGTGTGATTTCGTGGAACGTTTCTTATTCCGCTGATGAAATGAAAGTCAAATTTAGGACACCACTCGACTTCGCAGTGACCGGACAAGTCCCTGACGCCGCAAGGCCCTTCCGCTTTCCCCTGCCGTAACCTATCATGTGAGCCATCGCCGGGGCGTGATCACTTCGGGCCGGTTACACCGGGAGCAGAAAATGTCCGACGACCAACCCTCGTCAGAAATTCTTAAACAACTCGTCGAACGACTCGACGTCCTCGAGCGAGTCCTGGGATTGAACACCGCTCGGCTCCACTCCATCGAAAAGCATTTAGAGATCGTACGCCAAGCCGACGAATTCCCGACCGCTGCAAGCAGCGCCGCCCGTCCGGCGACGTCACCTGTCAAAACGGAAGACTTGAACCGCTCCCCTGCGAATCAGCCTGCGTCAGCTGAACCGCCGGTGCGCGAGTTTCCAGATCACAAGTGGTCGGAACCCGAAGCGCATTTGCCGTCTGCGACTGAGACTGCTGGGACGAACGCCATGCCCGCCTCGCCCCCGATGCATTCGTGGCAGAACGAGGCATCCGCTTCGCCCACCCACGAGACCAGAGAAGCAGCCACGCCGTATCCGCTGCATCGTCCTCAAGACGAGAAGACGACAGCAGGAGGTGAGCAAAAGCGGAGTGGGCCAGATACTGGCGGTGAGGCGCGGCGCGCGGGAACGGCAGCGAACGAGACAGCTCAAGGGACGCACGAAAAGAAACGCCGCGATTTCGAATCGCTCGTCGGCGGAAGTTGGTTCAACTGGATCGGTATCGTCGCGGTCACGCTCGGCGTTGCCTTCTTTCTCAAGCTCGCTTTCGACAAACAGTGGATCGGCCCCAGCGCGCGCGTTAGCCTGGCCGCACTGGTTGGCATTTCGTTGTTGTTTGTGGGCGAGCGCTTGCGTGGACGGGGCCTGCAGTCTTACGCCTTCATTCTTTCAGGCGGCGGCATCCTCATCCTGTATCTTTCGGACTACGCCGCGTACAACTTCTACTCCCTCATCGGGCAGACGTCGGCCTTCGTGTTGATGGCCCTGGTGACGACGACGGCTGTGGTTTTGTCGGTGCGGCTAAACGCATTGCCGGTGGCTATCCTCGGACTCATCGGTGGGTTTTTGACGCCGGTGCTGCTGTCGACTGGCGTGGACAACGAGGTCGCGTTGTTTGGATACATTGCGCTGCTCGACGCCGGCGTGCTTGCTATCGCTTACTTCAAGCGCTGGCGCAGCCTCGACTTCCTATCGTTTGCCGGGACGGTAGCGATTACGCTGGGTTGGGCCTTCAAGTTCTTCGGGCCCGGGAAGGTTTGGGTAACACTCTTCTTCCTCAGCGTCTTCTTCCTGCTCTACGGGCTGCTCGCGTTCTTCCACAACGTACTCCCGGGTCGACCCACGCGCTGGTTCGACGTGTCACTGGCCATAGCAAACGTCTCCTTCTACTTCGGTCTCAGTTACCTAATGCTCAGCGAGGCGGGTTTTGACCAGGCCACGCAGGCGCTTCTCCTCTCAGTTTTCTTCACCTGGCTTTTCTACGCGACGTTGCGCTGGAGTCCCGACGACCGCCTGCTCAGGTACAGCTACGTAGGAGCGGCGGTGACACTTCTCAGTATGGCGGTGGCAATTCAGCTGGAACTGCATTGGGTGACGATTGCCTGGGCAGTCGAGGCACTCATGTTGACGTGGGTGGGTTTGCGCTCCGGCGAGGAGGCCGCGCGCCACGCAGCGATCGTGGTCTTCTGCGTAGCTGTTGGTCACTGGTTCGTCTGGGACATGACTGAGTTTGCGAACGGCGTGGATCCTTCGTTTGTACCGCTCCTCAACCGACGTGCGCTTTCATCCGTCATACTGGTCGGCGCTATAGCCGGCGCGTACTGGCTCTACAAGCGAGCAAGTGAAGTTGACGAACAAGAACGCCTGTCAGTCAGGATCTTCTTCGCGCTCACCGGCAACGCCGTAGCGTTAACGCTTTTATCACTCGATCTGAACGACTACTTCGCCGCGCGTCTCTCCCAAAGCGACATGGCGCAGACCGGCTTACACACGCCAATCAACAATGCGAGGCAGTTCTCCCTCTCCGCGCTTTGGACGCTCTACGCAACGACGACGCTGGCGTTGGGAGTCCTGCGGCGGTTTGCTTTGTTGCGCTGGGGCGGGCTGCTCTTGCTGGTGGCGGCAATCTGTAAGGTCGTCATTTTCGACTCCGCCTTTTACGCAGCGTCGTGGCATCTGCCCATCCTCAACCATACCTTCATGGTTTATGCGCTGCTCGTGGCTGCGCTCGCCTTCAGCGCCTGGCTCTACGAGCGGAAACTAAGCGCCGCCGAACCAGAGCGGCAAGTGATCCGCCCCGTCCTCCTTGTAACCGCCAACCTGCTCGCGCTCGCGGCGCTCAGTCTTGAAGTCTTCGGCTACTACCAGCGCTTGCTGGCCAGGGCGTCGTCGGAGACAGGAATCTTCCAGGAGTTTCGCGAAGGCACGCTGTTCGCGCTTACGCTTGTTTGGACAATCTACGCGACGGGCGCGTTTCTCTTCGGCGCGTGGCGTAAGGCACGCGCGTGGCGCTGGGGCGGCCTTTTGCTCCTCGCGTTCACCTCACCGTTAGTACTGGCGAACCTGATTTACTACGACGCGCCGTGGCACACATTGATCATAAACCGAACGTTGGTTGCGTTCGCGGTATTTATCGCGGCACTGTGGCTCGTAGTGCGAACTTATGCGCGCTCGCGTGAAGCCTTTGCAGAGGGATCTAAGGTACGTCCGGTCGCAACGGTCGCGGCCAACCTGCTTGCCCTCGTTGCGCTGAGCGCACAGGCAGCAGGCTACTATGAAGCAAAGATCGCCAGGGAATATTGGAATTGGAATGCTGCCGAAAACGGACTTAAGAGAGCAATCGAACTAAATCAAAATAGTCCCGATTTGACCCTCGCTGGAGCCGCGGCGTCTGAGTCAGACTTTGCGTTGCGTCTGCGCAATCTTGAGTTGGCCAAGCAGCTTTCGCTGTCTGTCGTATGGGCTCTGTATGGCGTTGGTCTACTCGTAGCGGGGCGTGGGCACCGCCTTCGTCTGTTGCGGCTGTTGGGTCTTGCACTACTCTCATTAACAACGCTCAAGGTGTTCCTTTGGGACTTGTCCTCCCTCGACCGCGCCTACCGGATCATTTCATTCATCATGTTGGGAGCAATACTGCTGGTCGTTTCTTACTTCTACCAACGCAGCCAGCAGCCCGCCGAAGAGAAGTAACCCCCGGTAAGGGCTTGAAAGCGTAGCTAAAATCTTGCGTGACTAGTCGACCTCGATGCCCAGGCGATCGGCACACTTGAAGAGTGCGAGTCCAAGAATGCAGGCAACCACAAGATTGAAGTAGAAAGTCACGGAGCCATCAATGAACATCGCCGGGAGGTTGCCAAAAAACGGCAACGAGAAGGGTGCGGTGATCATTGCGACGATAACGGCCAGAATAAAGGCCACCACCTGAATTACCAGGACCATCCCAAAGGCTTTGAAATAAGTCAAACCCATTCGACGAATCGTATCGAGCCCCACCATCGGATTAACGACTGAGCCGAAGCTTTGAGTAAAGCCGGCCACGGCCAGAGCCATTGGGTAATAGAAGGTGGCCCATCCAAGGCTCAGCAGCAAAAGCACGACGAAAATAATCGAAGCCTGGAAATAGGACATGAAGAACCGCAGCTCGGCAGTCGGGTCGTTGAGTTCCTGCTTCGATCTTTCGGCTTCCTGACTGATTTGGTGACCGGGACGTAGTTGGTCGAGCTTCTTGCTCGCCTCTGCCAGCTTCTTGGGATCGGCATTGGGATCCACGAGATCCGAGATGGCTTCCTGATCTATTGGCGCCTCGTTTTGGACGGCCGACCCCTGCGCGAGCTGCGCCGGAGAGGGCGCCGCTCCGCTGAAGACTCCGAAAAGCAAGGCGACGAGCAGCACGATAGTTGGCCCCCAGGAAACAATCGTGATGCCAATCCCCAAAGCAATTGGTACAGCAACGTCATCCCACATTGAGAACTCACTGAAGTCTGGCATGAAGCTACGATCCATCCGGCCCCAGGCAACCTGACTGATCACATGAGAAATGCAGCCAAACATGATCACGGAAGCAACCAGGCGTCCGCGAAATCCGGCCAGAAGCAGGAAGCCATAGAGTCCCGCGCCAAAGAGAAGTGCAATCTTGTGTTGCAGCGGGTAACCAAGCGCACGCGCAAAGTCTGCTAAACCGAAACCAGAGTTTCGCAGTTCGTAACGCGCCGCCTGGTTCTGTATTTTTTCAACCAGCGTGCAGAGATCGCCACACAGCGGGCAAAGTGGAATCTTGCTGGCGCCGACAAACTTTGGACACTCATCACAAAACAAATTACTACAATCCCGACAAACATATTTGGCGGCGATTTCCTGGTGGTGGTGGCAAACGCGCGCCGCTGAGTCGGGGAT
>JBOGOP010000001.1:0-85407 GCA_050747225.1 Pyrinomonadaceae bacterium | reverse complement strand
TGTCGATGTAGAGCAGGTTCAGCGCGCGCGCCAGCATTCGGCCAAGGGTTGACTTGCCGGCGCCCGACGGGCCATCAATAGCGATGATGAGACTGCGTTTCATTTTGCAGCGCGCAATTTTGGAGTGCGCCGACCTGTCGGCGCTTTGGCCCGTCGCGACCTGTCGCGACCTGGATTGATTCAAGCAGAAGTCCTGGCGTCAAGCCGCTACGGACCAAAGCGGCGACAGGCGGGGTCCCCGGCGCGGCAGCCGCGCTGGGGTGCTCAGGTCGCCGCACTCCAAATTACACAAATGCTGCAAACACTTCATTCGACAGCAGCGCTCCCGCTCGTGTAAGTCTTAGCAGATCGCCGTTGCATTCGATCAAACCTGCCTCACGAAACCGCATCAGGTCCTGTTCATGCTTCTCGCGCAGGTCAGCGCCAAAGGTCCGACTGAATTCGGCGAAGCTGAAGCCCTGCATCATCCTTAACCCGAGAAACACGGCTTCGGCCTGACGGTCGACTTCAGTCAATCGAGTTTCGTCCACAGTCGCTGTACCGCTTGTCTCGATCATTTCCATATAGCGAACCAGATCGCGTTCGTTCGCCCAGCGCCGCGACTCGCCGTCATATGAATGCGCCGAACAGCCGAAGCCGTAGTAGGGTGCGGCAGTCCAGTATTTGGTGTTGTGCCGCGACTGCAATCCCGGCAAACAGAGATTGGAGATCTCGTAATGCTCATAGCCGGATGCCACCGCCTTATCGAGCATCACTTCATACATCTCCGCGGCGAGGTCTTCGTCGGGCTTCGGTTGCAGACCAATCTTGATGTGATTGGCGAGCGGCGTTCCCTGATGGACTTCCAACAGATAGAACGACAAATGTTCGGGTCGCAGCGCGAAGGCCTCGTCCAGATTTGTGCGCCAGCCCGCCATCGTCTGGCCCGGCAAGCCGGCGATCAGGTCGAAGCTCACATTGTCGAAACCGGCCTCACGCAAACAACTAAACGTTTGGCGCGCGTCCTCTGCACTGTGCGAGCGTCCGAGCCGAGCGAGTTCGGCGTCAGCAAAAGTCTGCACGCCAAAACTCGCGCGATTAACTCCCAGACCACGAAACGCGCAGAGCGTTTCCTGCATCATCGTGCCGGGGTTGATCTCCATCGTCACTTCCGCATTCGCGACCACCGTGAAGCGCTGGTGCACCACATTCAAAAGCGCTTCCAACTGCGCGGGCGAAAGCAGCGATGGCGTCCCGCCGCCAAAATAGATGGTGTCGACAGTTTCAGGCGGCTCAACCATCCGCCACGACTCAATTTCGCTAATCACTGCGCGAATGTAACGCTCGGCCGCGTCAGCGTTGTGCATGCTGGTCGCAAAGTCGCAATACGAACAACGCGAACGGCAAAAAGGGATATGAATGTAAACTCCGGCCAGCTTCATAATTCCAATCCGCAGATTACGCAGATTACACAGATTTTACCAATTCGCTGGGAGGGCTCGAACCCAATTTGCGGTCTTGCCAGGTTTCTGGTCGGTCATGATATCTGCGTAATCTGTAATCTGCGGATTTTACTTCCCAATCCGGCGCAAACTGCCGTCGCCGCTGATCGACTTGCTCATCCCACGGCTAACTCGCTCAGCTTCCGCAAAGACGCGCAGGAAGTTCTCGCCCAGAATCTTGCGAATGTCCTGCTCACTGTAACCGCGCTTCAGAAGTTCATAAGTAATGTTCGGCAACATCGAAACATCCTGCGCACCCTCAGGCATGTCCACCGCGCCATCAAAGTCGGCGCCGATGCCAACATGATCGATACCCGCAACTTTCACGATGTGATCGATGTGATCGATCAACTTTGAAATCGGCAGTGGCGGCAACGGCATGGAGGCGTCGAGCTTGTCGCCTTCTTCGGCCAGGCGTTCCGGGTCGTCTTTGTACTTCTCGTTGAGCGCGTCCTGTTGCGCTTTGTGCACGCGGTTACGCTCTTCGTTCTGCGGCGTCACCGTCACGGTGTCAACGAACACGCTATAGAAATTCACCTGCACCACGCCGCCATTCTTAGCGATGCGCCGCAGCAGATCGTCAGGAATGTTTCGCGGCACGTCACTGAGCGCTCGCGCCGACGAGTGCGAAGCAATGATCGGCGCTTTTGAAACGTCGAGCGCATCGCTCATCGTTTCATCAGAGACATGCGAGACGTCTACCAGCATCCCCAGCCGGTTCATCTCCCGCACAACTTCTTCGCCGAAAGCCGACAAGCCATGATGCGTTTTCTCGCCGCGTCCGGCATCGGCCCAATCGTTCGTGTTGTTCCAGGTGAGCGTTATGTAGCGGACTCCCAGCCGATGAAACTCGCGCAGTGCGGCGAGTGAGTTCTCAATCGCATGTCCACCTTCGATGCCCATCAGCGCGGCGATCTTCTTCTGTTTCTTGGCGCGCCGAATATCTGCTGCTGAGGTAGCCAGCATTAGATCGTTTGGATGACGCTCGACCGCACGATAAACCGCATCGATCATGTCGAGCGTGCGACGCGCTGCGCCGCCGTGCGCGACGTACCACGGTCTGATGTAAAGCGAAAAGAATTCGGCAGTTAGTCCACCCTGCTTCATGCGATCGATACTCGTCTTGTAAGGCACCGGGGGCGTGCCACCGAGATCGTAATCGTCGTTAGTCATCGGCGTCGTTATGTCGTTGTGAGTGTCGATGACGATGGCCTTGCGATGAATATCGAGCGCTCTTTTCCAGAGCTTTTCGTCGCGCGGTTCAGCCGTGGCAGTCAGACTCGTCGCTACAGGTGAAGCGCCAGGCGGCCCCCCAACCAAACGGCTGAACTTCTTCGTAGCATCCACTCTTGTTGTCAAAAGAGATGAGACGGCGACAAGCACCAGACAGACAACCGCCGCGGCCAGAATTTTTCGGAGATACATTCATGCGCCTTTCAAGGAAAGTGTTTGTGCAGGAGTTACGTGCCGTCGCCATAGTGCAAAGAAGAAACGCGGGCGTCAAGTAAGGTCGAAGGCGGAAAGCCGCAAACGAAGGTGTGGCAAGCCACATTGCTCCGACTTCTTTTTGAGTCTATCTAAGGATTATGCGAAATCCGGTTGGCAGAAGTGTTGTAAGGACGCTGGCGCTGCTGCTTTACAGTTTGGCAATCACCTCGGCTGACCAGGCGACGGCTCAGGAGGTGATTGCTCCGAGATTCGTATCGCCTTTCCAAATGGCCAGAGCCATCAACGAAAGCAGCCGGGCCTGGCGCGATAAGAGAATTGTAGTCGAGGTCGATCTGGACCCGACGTGGAAACGATTTGGCATCGATGCCTCTTACTTCCAGGAGTGCGAGAGCAATTGCGAGGCGAAAATCTACCGTGTGGATTTAAATGAACAGCATGGTAGCGAAGTGTTACTAAAGCTGACTCGTTCGTATGATTTCTGTCGTTATCTTATCTTCAAGTACATTAGACACAAATCGGGAAAGGGTCACTGGAAACTTCTGGGGCACATCGACCATGCTTTCAATCGTTATCAAATGTCGCGCCATCGTGTTGCACGTGCATTTGGGAAGAATTGGTTAGTGGTTCGGGGGCAAGAAGGTTCTGGCTCGGGCTACTCTCTCTATGCCGAAACCTGGTACGAAGTTAGCGAACAAGGAACCAGGCCCGTCCTGCATTATCTTGTGGAAGGTAATGTTTATCCATGGGCATTGGGTCTTAATTGGGACTTCAGAAGTCGGGCAGTCGCGGCACACCGTTACACAAATGCACGAATCAATCTGAGTTTTGGAACAAGGTACACTGCCATTGCCCAGGGAGACGGACAGGAGGGCGACCATTACGTCAGCCGGCGATTAGCGTCCTTCGTCTGGAACCCACGGTTACGAGAGTTTGTGTTTGATGAGCGTTCTTCAACCATTTCTGAAAGCGAGATGGATGCGGTGGCCGCCCTTCAGGCTAAACCGGAGAGTTCCGGTATGAAGATTGGCGGTTCCGTCTTTTTCTCCGAAGCGAAGGCTTTCGCGGGCGGTGGACTCGAAGCTTTTCTCCGACTCAACTTCAACCGGCTGAAACGAATCGCGGTTGGGTCGAATACACGGCGCAAGGTGTGGTTAACTCAATTTCTCAAACAATGTGACGCCACTCGAGAAAAGCTTGCTCTCGAAAAGGCGTTAGCGAATCAACTACCGCAGGCTCCAAAACAAAGGTAAGATTCCTTTGATGTCTATTCTGATAGCTGAAGACAACGTGGCCCAGCGCCATTACCTGCGTGAGATTCTGCAAAAGGAATTTCCGTCACACGCGCCCATCGTTGAAGCCGCGGACGGCGAAGAAACAGTGAAACTCGCGCTCGAGCTCAAGCCGGACGTTTCCATCCTCGACATTCAGATGCCGAAGCTCTCGGGTGTAAAAGCGGCGCGCGCGATCTGGCGCGAGTTCCCTTCGGCGCGCATTATTTTCTGGACGCAGTTTCCCCATGAGATTTACATCAACGAGATTCGCAAGATTGTGAAGTCAGTTGATCCGCCGCCGGCTTACGGTTTCATTCACAAGAACAATCCTGAATCTCGTTTCCTGCGTTTCGTCGCGGCGGTGCTCGAAGACGGCGCCGACATGATCGACCCGGCGTTTAAGGATTCATTCAAGCGGCCACTGTTGACGGAGTTTGAATCGGAAGCTCTTTACTACCTGGCGTTAGGCCTTTCGAATTGGGCGATCGCGCGTAAGTGTTCGCTCAGCCTGCGCGGCGTCGAAAGCAGGCTGGCGACACTTTACGAAAAACTTTTCGTATCGATTGCGGAAGGCACTGAGCACGAAGCCTACGAAAAGCTTGCGTACAATGTGCGCACCCGCGCCTTCTTTGAAGCGTTGCGCCGCGGCTTGCTGAACAACGATGAGTTGGAAAAGGCCGCGCAGGAGCAGGAAGCGTGGATTGACCGCGATCGAAAACGTTATTTAGAGGAACTGAAGAAGGAAGTGGGGAAAGGTCGCAAGTGACACCAGTGGGAGGGGCGGGCGGGCAAGCGCCACATACGGGAAGGCTCGGTTCGCGCTTCGCGCTCACTTGCGGGCGGGACGCCCGCGGTCCCAGCAAATAACTTGACCGCGGCCTGGTGAGCCTTTATTTCCCAATCTGACATCTTCTCGATTAGCGCGACAATTTGAACTTTGAAAGCCTTTCAATTAGGAACCAACAATTCAGGCAGTCAAGCTCGGGGTTGGGAAGGTGGGCTTGCCCCCGCAGTCTGCCTGCTGCTTACTGCCTTCTGTCTCCTCCTGCTCCTGCCTCCTGCCCCTGCCTCCTCACAGGTCGTTGAGTCTCAACCAAGTCCCTCTCCTTCGCCGTCCCCATCCCCCTCGCCATCTCCAACGCCGGTCACCGGCCTGCATCAATGGGGCGCGGTGACACTCTTTCACGGCTTGCCTTCGGATCGCGTGCGCGCAATTGCGCAGGGACCGGATGGCTCAATGTGGTTCGGTACGGAAGCGGGTTTAGCAAAGTTCGACGGGCGCCGGACGCAGACCATCAACATCCCCGATTTGTCCGGCAGAATTCTGGCGCTGCAAAGCGACCAGGGAGGCGGCTTGTGGGTCGGCACCGAGACTGGAGCAGCACGCCTGGTTGATGGTCACTTTGAAGTGATAAGCGAGATCGCAGGAAATTCGATCACCAGCATCGCAACGCCGGAAGCTAACCGCGTATTACTGACAACTGAACGAGGAAATATTTTTGAGTGCCGCCTGGAGGCAAACGGCTTACGACACACATCGCCGCTTTTGAATCAGCCGCTGGAAAGCGCCGATAGAGAACACCCGGGACCACTCGCTTTCACGAGTGTGACGCTTTTCAATAACCAGGTGATGGCTGGTTCAATGAGTCGCGGGTTGCTGACAATCGTCGATGGCATGGCCCGCGAGCGCGAGACTGGACCGTCCGCGTTTTTCGTTCGCGCGTTGGCGGTGGACGAAAGCGGGAAACTTTGGGTAGGCACGCGCGTAAGAAAAGGTGAGCCCGGCTTGTTAACTGGCCGCAGCCCCGCCGACCTCGTGCGCAACGAAAATCCGACCGGAACGGTTACGACCATCCTCAGCGTTGGTCACGACGTTTGGGTGGCAACCGACGGCAATGGCGTATTCCTTTTTTCCAACGAAAAGAAAGTGCAGCGGTTGACTTTTGATGGAACTGGCGGCGGACTGCGTTCAGATCATGTCTACGCCATCTTCCAGGATCGCGAAGAGGTGGTTTGGTTTGGAACTGATCGCGGAGTTTGTCGTTATGATCCAAACGCCGCCAGACTGGAATCAGTTGGCAACAGTTCCGACAGCAATTTCATTCGCACCCTCTATCAGACTTCAGCCGGCCGGCTGCTGGCCGGCACGAATCGGGGACTTTTTGTTTACGAGACATCGTCGTCCGTCTGGAATCCGGTTCCAGGTTTGGGAAGCAACATCATCTACAGCCTGGATGAGGACAGTTCGGGCAGACTGCTGGTCGGATCCGCTGCGGGTTTTTTCGTCAGTCAACAAATGTCGCGTGATACAAAGATCGACTCCCTGACTTTCAGCCGCGCTGAAGCAAGCTCCGGCAATGCAGACGCGGTCGGCAGTATCCGTGCGATTACGTCATTTCGGAGGTTGTCTTACATCGCCAGCTATGGGCGCGGGGTTGAAAAGTTTGAAGCCGGTCGGCTTACAAATATCTGGAGCGCAAATTCCACAATTCCGCGAGATGTTGTCAGTCTCTTTGCCGACGGCGAACGCCGGCTCCTGGTCGGCTCCGCCACTGACGGCGTGTTTATTTATGACGGCGCGGAAGTAAAACCAGATCCGGCGTTCGTTAAACTAAAAGGCAGCACAGTTCGCTCGATTCAAAGCACACCGGACAACACCCTTTGGTTCGCTACAAACCGCGGAGTGTATGCCTGCAAGCCTGACAGCGATTGCCTTCTCGCCGCACCCAGCGTTGAGGCACGTTTCCTGACGCCTGACCCCAGCGGAAAACAAAATCAGATGTGGTGTGCAACCAGCGGCGCCGGACTCCTGAAAATTCAGCTTGACGATCAGGTTGGACCGGTTGTTTCTCAACTCGATGCAGAGCAGGGACTACCTTCGCAGAATGTTTTCGCGGTGCAACCACAATCCAGACCCGATGGCAGCGAGACGTTGTTGATTGGCACCAGCCGCGGCGTGGCTCGCTACCGGCCGGACCGAGTGTCGCCAACACTTTACGCAACACGTGTAATCAGCAAGCGCGTGCACTCCGCCCTCGAGTTGCAGTCGGGACTTTATCTCGAGTATCCGCAAAACAGCTTGCTGCTGGACGTCGCGGCAATTAACAGTCGCACTTTCCCCGAGCAGTTTCAGTATGCGTTCACGCTGGTAGACGCGAAGGGCGTGCTAATCAAACACAAGCTGTCACGCGACTCGCAATTTACGATGGAGGGACTGCGACCTGGCAAGTATCGCATTACGGCGCGCGTGTTTAGCAAAGACCTGATCGCTTCCGAACCGTTGTCGTTTGAGTTGAGTATTGCTAAGGCGCCGTTTCCCTGGACCTCAACCGCGCTGGCAATCCTGCTGGCTTTGGCGCTGTTGGCGCTGCTTTGGGCTGTGCTCGAGCGGCGGCGGATTGCACGCACGAGCGCAGCGCTGGTTGACGCCAACAACGAGCTCGCCGACGCGCGTTTGAATCTTGCCAACGAAGCTGAACGCGAGCGACGTCGCATCGCGCGCGATCTTCATGATCAGACCCTGGCCGACCTGCGTCACCTCCTAATGCTCAGCGATCAAGCGCCGACGACTGGCGTAGTCGGCAAGCAACTTGATCCTGTGCTATTGCGAACGGAAATCGAATCGATCTCTCAGGAGGTGCGACGCATCTGCGAAGACCTGAGTCCTTCGGTACTGCAGAATGTTGGCTTCGCAGCGGCCCTTGAGTTTGCGCTGTCGCATGCGGTCCAGGATGCGCCACCCGATAGAAGATTTGATTATGAATTCGTGTGCGACGAGTCGCTGGAGGAGCGCGCTCAACTGCCGCCCAATGTGCAGATGCAGATTTATCGCATGGTGCAGGAGGCCGTGAGCAATATTTGGAGACACGCCGGCGCAACTCATGTGAAGATGACGGTTGACGCAGCTCCCGATGGTGACTTTGTTCTGCAACTGAAAGACAACGGACGCGATTTCGATCCCGGCGAGCAAAAGAACCTCGAGGGTCGTGGCTTAGCGAATATGCGCGCGCGTGCAAGCTTGATTGGAGCCGAGATTTCCTGGGAGAAGTCTGCTGAAGGAGGTACTGTGTTTACTCTGAAGAAGGCTCAATCTGCACCGATTGATTCTCGTTGATCAGCGGCTGTGCCGCCTTCCGTGCGGAAAGGCTCTGCCTTTCCGTCATGACTCCTTGTTGCTTGAGGCTCCGCCTCGTAGGACGGAGGCACAGCCTCAAGAATTCAAAAACTTGGCCGGAAAGGCAGAGCCTTTCCGCACGGAAGGCGGCAAGCCGCAACCCCCAAACTAAATAACGGAAGAAGCAATGGACTCGAAACTCTTTAGCTACAGTCCGGAAGTCGAGTCGGCGCTTGACGCTAAGAAGCCGGTCGTCGCGCTTGAGTCGACCGTTATCGCTCACGGGTTGCCGCGCCCACAAAATCTTGAAACCGCTCGGCGTTTAGAACACATCGTTCGCGAATCTGGCGCCGTTCCAGCAACCATCGCCATACTCAAAGGGAAATTCCACGTCGGCCTGGACGACGAAAAAGTTTGTTTCATCGCCGATACCGATGAGATTAAGAAGATCAGTAATCGCGATTTGCCGATTGCGGTCGCGCAGAAATGGAATGGAGCGACAACAGTTGCTTCAACGAGCTGGATCGCGCACTGCGCGGGCATCAAGGTGTTTGCCACCGGCGGTATTGGTGGCGTTCATCGTGGCTCATTGCCGGATGTCTCCGGAGACTTGCCCGCCCTCGCGACCACGTCAATCGTTGTTGTTTGTTCCGGCGCCAAAATAGTATTAGATCTGCCGGCCACACGCGAATGGTTGGAGACTTACGGCATCACAGTCATTGGTTATCAATGTAATGAAATGCCGGCTTTCTATTCGCGCAGCAGCGGCTTGCCTGTAGACGTTCGCGTAGATTCGCCGGGTGAGGTAGCTCAGATTTTTCGCGCGCAAAGGGCTTTAGGGATCGAACGCGCGCTGCTGGTTACAGTTCCGGTGCCGGAGGAATTTGAATTCCCGGCGGCGGCCCTCGATCGCACACTCAATGCAGCGCTGCAGGAAGCAGAACGCGACCAGATTGGTGGGCGCGAACTAACACCTTTTCTCCTCTCGCGCATGGCCCAGTTGAGCGAAGGCGCAACACTCAGAACAAACATTGCCTTGCTGGAGAACAATGCTCGCGTCGCCGCAAAAATCGCCGGCGCGCTCGCTGACTAGAAACGAACTCTCGCCCTGCGGATTTTCTCCTCTTACGATTTTTCGTATTGTCGACGAAATACTGACAACCAACCGGCGTCTCGCCTGCATCTCAGCGGCAATCCGCAGGCTCCTCCCCAGGTCAACGATTGACTTCGTCAATAGAAAAATCTGAGTCCGGAAACTTTCCTCCGGGTTCGCCGTCTAAGTGTGCGCAGAAGTGGATAGACAATTGTGTCTGTCCATCCTAAGCGTGAACAGGCGACAGGCGTAAATGTCTGTACTGCATTGCGCCTGAGATTCTCTCCCCAATACCTCTTCGACAGACTGCCAACTTGATAAGGAGACCCACCATGTCATCCAAGAACTTCCTGAACAATTTGACTGTTCCTTCACCCTGCCCTGCTGATTGGAATTCAATGAGAGGAAACGATCAGGTGCGCTTCTGCGAACACTGCAGTCTCGACGTGCACAATCTTTCGGTCATGACGCGGAGTCAGGCGGAGCGATTGGTCGCTCGATCAAACGGGCGTCTGTGCATTCGCTACCTTCGTGACCCCGCCGGCCAACCGTTAACTATGCCGGTGGCGCAGAAGCTTCACCGCATCAGCCGGCGCGTATCAAAAATTGCTGCCGGCGCTTTCACAGCGACCTTGAGCGTCACGAGTGCGGTCGCCCAGAGCTCGACGAGTTATCAGTCAGGCAATCCGAATCCGCCCCGGGCCACGCAACCAATAGCTCGTTGGGCGTTAGGCTCGAGCATCGTCGGCACTATCAAGGACCAAAACGGCGCCGTGATACCGGGCGCGACCATTTCTGTTGCAAACGATGAAATGAACCTGGCTCTGTATGCGAGCACCAACGTTACCGGGCAATTCCGGATCGACGGCTTAAAAGCAGGTTCTTACAAGCTGCGGATCGAAGCGCCCGGCTTTGCTGCCGATGTAAGCGACGGACTTTATCTATCGGAGAATGGCGAAGCGCGAATGGACCGAACTCTGAGCGTGTCGCCTATCGAGGAAACGGTTGAAATTGGGGACTCAGAGATTCGATACGTAAGTGGCGGAGGCGCAGTTGCATTCATTGCGCCTGAGCATCCTTTTGTAAGGGCGGCTCAGGAAGATAACCTCGAGGCGCTGGCCGCAATGATCGCCGGTATGGATGTCAACCTGCGCGATCCACGTACCAACACTACGGCGCTGGAACATGCCGTGCGCAACGCAAACCGCGAGATGGTGCAACTGCTGCTTTCCTCAGGCGCAAGCGTAAACTTGAAGAACGCTTCTGGCGAAACTGCCTTGTTGATGTTTGACGACGACGCGACCACCGACCTGATTTGGGACCTCATCAACGCCGGAGCAAAAGTAAATCTCAAGGACAATGCCGGCAATACCGCGTTAATGCAGGCAGCGCTGGCAAACAATTTGGAAGCGTTGAAGGTGCTGATTGATGCCGGAGCTGACGTCAATACTAAGAACAAGGTGGGCCGCACGGCGCTGATGCTCGCAGCCTCTGAGGGTTATGTAAACATCGTGCGGACCCTGGTGCTGGGAGGCGCGGACATCAACGCCACTGACGATGACAAGATGAATGCCCTGGCACACGCTGCAGACAACGATCACTTGCCGGTGGTTAGATTTCTGAAATCAAAAGGTGCGCTGGAGACCGTAAAGACTGTTGAACCGGAGGAATAGATTCTTTAGGTTCTTTAGATTAGGACACTACCGAAATGGGTGTCCGCTTCAGCTGTGTTACTCTGTGGGACACAATTTGATAGTTTCAGGAGGGATTTCATGGCAGACGAGAAAGAGACTTGTAAGAACCCGGTTTGTGGCTGTGCGCCACAGCCAGGCGGAAAATATTGTAGTGCCTCATGCGAAGGTGCGGGCAAGACAATTGAGCTTGATTGTGATTGTAGTCACCCGGAGTGTGGCGGCAATTTCTAATTAATTGACGGCATTCCTATCTGAAGAGAGGCGCTTAGTCGCGCCTCTTTTTATTTATCCGGTCAGTGGTTCGCTCGGACGTGGTGATCAGTTGCTTGAGCGTCGCATTGGGTTCGTGACGCGCATGTGCCAGCGCCAATCTCCGTCCCGCAGTTCCGCCGTCAATCATGAGAGCTGAAATTGCATCAAACCTGAGCAACTGAGATTCCTCGGCCAGCAGGCTTTTCATCGCCGCAAAGCTTGCGCCCTTCCATCGATACACCGCGATGTAAGCTGCAAGTCCGCGCTTGCGGAGGTCGTCGTCTTTTAAGAGGGCCCTCAGCTGCTTGTCGAAGGAACTATCGACCTTGGCCTTCAGCGCCTCCATAGCTTGCGCTCGTATACCCTGGTCTTCATGACCCATCAGCTTTACGATTGGATCAATATAAGCAGGTTGCCACTGCTCTGTCATCTGACTGAGCGCCAGACTAATCACTCGGAAATCAGGATCAGCCAACATACTTGCCAGAGGTTGTCCCGCCCGGGTTTGTTCTTCAAGTCTTTCACTGGCTAATTGGAAACTAATCTTGCGAATTCGCGATTCGACAAACTCGGTTTCATAAGCATGCGGATTCAGAAAGTATGCGTTCAGATAATATTCGAGTGCGCGGCGGTTATCTTGTTTGATTCTGAAGAAAAACCGCCCAACCCACGTTTGAATTACATCCGCCTCAGGTGAAAGTTTGGCAGCCTTAACCAAAGCTTCTTCGGCTTTCTGATTGTCCTTGCCCTGGTAAACCATCCCGAGATCAAAGAATAACGACCCATCGGTGGGAAAAAGTTTGAGTCCTTCCTCGCTGATACGTCTTGCTTCAAGAGGATCTTTTTCGATAAGCGCGTAGGCCCTCAGATCGAACCCGTCAGCCGTGTTCGGAAACTTTCGCAGATAGTCTTGTGTCAGTGCATCGGCTTGGTCTCGCTTGCCTTCGGCGGCCAACACTCGTGCCAGTCCGCCTGTGAATCTGTAATTGTCGGGCTTTTTCTGAATCGCAATCAGCAGATACCGTCGCGCATTGACCAAGTCGCTACGAGAAATGTAAATGTCGGCCAAACGATCAATCGTGTCGATAGAGTCAGGATCGCGCGCATACTCGGCCAGGAGACGTGATTCAGCGGCCTTCCTGTTGTCAAACCCGGTGAAAACGCGATGGAAGGCTGGATCAAATATCTTCTCTTCAAAGCGAGTTCGCCGCGCAGCTTCCGAGATATAAAAGGCTTCGATCCGGTTTCCCTGATCAAAGTAATACTTAGCCAAAGCCATGTGCGGTTCCGGCTCGAGATAACGCATCACAAAATCTTGCTGCAGCTCAGCCAAACCCGGCCTTCGCTCCTGGGCGTTGGGTTTGGAGCAAAGGATTAGCAATAAAAGGAGCAGCAAAAATAGCGCGCGCATGCTGGGGTATTGAGACATCAGGTTGGCTCCGGGATCCGTTAAGCCGGGTTGGCAATTCTGAGAAACTGGGCGGCGAGTCTCGGCCCGGTTCCAGCGTCTTCGTGTTTGAAGAAAAGAAACGTTTCTTTCCAATTCTGATCGCGAATGCGCGCGGCCCACTCCACCAGGTTCTCTTCCGAGTAGTTAACGCGACGCAACCGCAGATATCCCCAGTCCGCAGTCTTGTCGATGTGGGTGGTTGGCAGATCGTCAGTATCAGAAACTACGAGCGGACGGTTCTGGCTGCGCAATAGGTCCAGAACATCGTCATCAAACCAGGTCGGGTGACGAAACTCGAACGCGGTCGGAATACTCGGCGGGATTAACGTCAGAAAGGTTTCCAGTCGCGGCAGATCCTTTTTCATATTGGGCGGGAGTTGAAAAAGAATGACGCCCAACTGATCCGCGAGCAACGCCGCAGTCTCCAGGAAATACTTCGTTTCTTCGTCCGTCTCCTTCAACCTCTTGAAATGTGTGATGCGTTGTGAAGCTTTGAGCGAAAAGCGGAATGAACCCGGCACCTGCTCTTTCCAGTTTTCGAGCATGCTCGGCTGCGGCATGCGGTAGAAGGTGGCGTTGATCTCAACCGTGCTCAATCGCTCACCATAGTAACGAAGCATGTCTTTCGCCGGAATTTTTTCCGGGTAGAAGCTTCCCTTCCACTCTTTGTAGCTGTAGCCGCTGGTGCCGACGTAGAGGGTCATGTTGAGCTCGATACGGCTTGATATTCTACTCAATGACGCACTCGAAAGGGTATCTCGGATTCGAGTTTTTCATCTTCGATGATGAAAGCGGGGGAAATGATTGGCCGTTGTTTCCAGTCGTCATCGCTATCATTAAAGGATGTGAAGACAGTGAAGCGCACCAAGTCACCATTATGAAGCCCATCTCGAGCGCCAGTCGCTTCCATTTCAACAATCTCCATCGTCTCACCTGGTCCGAAAGCCTTAGTTACCAAGTCTTCGTCAGGACATTCGGGAGGTATTGCCATTATCTTGCTCCAAGTGCCGCTCGCGGACTCCCACTTCTCTACCTGATATCGATAGGTGATTTCGTAGAAAGGAGAAACATCACTCGGCCCCTTGCACGCGTGCATTAGAATCGGCAAAGGCGTGTAGTTAGTGGCTGTCACCGCATACATATTGCTAACGCCGGGAATAGCGATATCCACTGACTCTCTAAGAATATGAGTATGAATGCCGAACCAGAAATAATGATGCCAGGTTCTGTGATGTAAAGCTTCAATCCCGATCACCGCAAACACCACTGCAGCCGCGGCCATCAAACCGAAGCGAAGCCAGTATCTCTTCTGCCGTGAAATTTGAGCCATCTTTCTGTCTCAACTTTGACATTAGACACTTATCCTTGAAACTCGTTCCCAGCTTGTTGGCTCACCAAGCTGTTTTATGGTACACACAGGCACAAAGATCGAGCGCTCGAACGAAAAGATTCTAGCCCAGGCATGTCGTCAACCACTACAAACATCGAGTCGCTGCAAACGGAAGATCGCGTCTTTCCACCGCCGCAGGCTTTTGCTGAGAAGGCCCACATCAAATCAATGGAGCAACTTGAAGCGTTGCGTGCAGAGGCGAGCGCTAACCCGGAAGAGTTCTGGGCGCGAATGGCTGAAGAGCTTCATTGGTTTAGAAAATGGGATACGGTTCTAAAGTGGACACCTCCTCACGCAGAGTGGTTTGCGGGTGGCAAGATCAATGTCTCTTTCAACTGTCTCGACCGGCATCTGACGACCGCGCGGCGCAATAAGGCAGCCCTAATCTGGGAGGGTGAACCTGGCGACCAACGCACGCTCACCTACCAGCAGCTTCATTTCGAAGTTTGTAAATTTGCAAACGTCTTGAAGCAGCGCGGCGTAACGCAAGGCGATCGAGTCGCGCTTTATATGCCGCTGATTCCCGAACTGGCGATCGCTATGCTTGCGTGTGCGCGTTTAGGCGCAACCCACTCAGTAATCTTTGGAGGTTTTTCCAGTATCGCTTTAGTCGACCGCATCAACGATGCGAGCTGCAAAGTTGTGGTAACAGCCGACGGCGGCTGGCGGCGCGGCAATGAAGTGAAACTTAAAGCAGCAGTAGACGAAGCGTTGAAAGAGACACCGTCAGTTGAGTCATGCATAGTTGTGCGTCGCACCGCGGTGCCCATTCACATGGAACCCGGTCGCGACCACTGGTGGCATGAATTGATGTCTAGCGTTAATGCTGACTGCCCGGCGGCCGAGTTGGACAGTGAACACCCGCTCTACATTCTCTACACCTCAGGAACGACTGGTAAGCCAAAGGGGATTCTGCATACTACCGCGGGCTATCTCCTGCAGGTTCACCTGACGACAAAATGGATCTTCGACATCAAGGATGAAGACATTTACTGGTGCACCGCTGACATTGGCTGGGTAACCGGCCACAGCTACGTCGTGTATGGCCCGCTTTCAAACGGCGCCACCGTTCTGATGTACGAAGGAGCGCCAAACCATCCAGAGCCTGATCGTTTCTGGGACCTCATCGAGCGGCACGGCGTCAATATCTTCTACACCGCGCCAACGGCCATTCGCGCGTTCATCAAATGGGGCGAGCAGTGGCCCCTCAAACATAATCTCTCGAGCCTGCGTTTGCTCGGCACGGTGGGCGAACCTATAAATCCGGAAGCGTGGATGTGGTATCAGAAAACGATCGGCAGAGGGGTTTGTCCAGTTGTCGACACCTGGTGGCAAACTGAAACCGGCGCCATTATGATCAGCCCGATTCCCGGCGCGACGCCCACCAAACCCGGTTCCGCAACCAAACCGTTTCCGGGTATTGAGGCTGATGTAATGACGCGCGATGGCAAACCGGTATCCGCAAACGAGGGTGGCTATCTCGTTATCAAACGTCCATGGCCCGCGATGCTGCGAACAATTTGGGGCGACGACCAACGCTATCGCGAGCAGTATTGGTCCCAGATCGAAAATATCTACTTTGCCGGCGACGGCGCCCGGCGCGATAAGGATGGATACTTTTGGATCATGGGCCGCATCGACGATGTGATAAACGTCAGCGGTCATCGGCTGGGAACGGCAGAAGTTGAAAGCGCGCTGGTATCACATGAAGCCGTCGCCGAGGCTGCAGTTGTGGCCAGACCAGACGAATTGAAAGGATCTGCGATTGTGGCTTTTGTGACGCTGGAAGGATCGCATGTCGCATCGCCGGAACTAAACGCAGAGCTGCGCGCCCATGTGGTCAAAGAGATTGGAGCACTGGCACGTCCGGATGAGATACGGTTCAGCGACATGCTACCCAAAACACGATCAGGAAAGATAATGCGCCGGTTGTTGCGGGAGATTGCCACCAGCGGCACAGTCGCCGGGGACGTCACCACGCTCGAGGACTTTTCGGTTCTGGAAAAACTCAGATCCGAGGAAGAATAGTTAAAAACTGGTTTACCCATCCCAAACGTTATAGACTACGTTCCCTCTTGCCCGACAAGGAGTTTGAAGTATGGCCCGCCACATGGACATCGAAATTCGGTCAGGACCGCGTTATTTAGTCTCATTCGAAGTGCGAGCTGAATGGGACGAGCCCGATGGCGTGCACATTTTGTCTGAAGGGACGACCGAAAACGTGGGTCCGGAGGGCACGCTGGTTCACTTGCCAAAGAGGTTACCCCAGGTTGGCAGTCGCGTACGTCTTGAAGTTCATGGTGAAGATGGAAACAAACTACAAGTGGTCGCGGAGGTGTTACGAATTGAGCGCAACCCCGGACATCCACTCGCGGCCTTACAACTGCTGGGTGAAACGGACGAATGGAAGGGTTTGATTTGGGAGCCGGCCGCTCCCCGCGTCGCCCCGCCACCTCCGCCTTTGACCGAAGATGACGACGAAGACGATGAAGAGGAGTACGAGCTGGCAAACTGAAGGAGCCTGTCGATGACCCCTGACATCACCTTGCCCGATCATGAGCGACGTAAGTTTCCCCGCTACTACGTTAATTCCCGGCTTACTCTGGCTATCGAAGATGAAAGTCTGCGAGAGTCGATTGGACTTGGCGAGCCCTCTGACATCAGCCTTGGCGGTATGCGGGTCGTTAACCTGCCGGCGTGTCCAAACGTGAAAGTTGGAGACCGGCTGGGATTGCTCCTGGTAGACCAGGAAGATGCTTTGTCCTTGCACGGTGAGGTTGTACACCATGCCACTCCAGATACGTTTGGCGTTGAATTTCGCCGCATCACCGATGCCGACCAACTTGCGGTGCGCGGCGTAATTCGCAGACTCTACAACTAACTCCAGCCAACAATAGTGTCCAAACAAGAGACTAAAGAGATAACGCGCACGGCAACGAAGACGGCGGTGGAAGCGTCCTGGTTGCAGACGCGCCTGGTTCTGCGCGTCATCGTCATCGTCCTGATCACCTATTACCTTTTCGAAACGGCCCGCTGGGTAATAGCAAAGCTGACTGGGGTTATCCTGCTCCTCGTCCTTGCGATCTTCTTCGCTTATCTGGTTGCTCCATTGGTCGAATTTCTCTGCCGGCCGATCCGCATCTCCAATCGCAAATTTGCCATCCCACGCCCGCTGGCAATCATACTTTCCTATCTGATCATCGTGGCGGTAATTGTTTTGGGCATCTACCTGCTGGCGCCGCGGTTGGGGAGCCAGTTTCCGGAATTCGCCGCACAAGCACGCGATTACTGGACTTCCGTCGGCGTGAAGACACAGGGTTGGGTTGAATATTTCCGTTCCCACAAAATGCCCGGACCAATTCTCGACGCGATCAATGGAGCGATTCCGGGTCTGGTCGAAAGGGTTAGTCAAAGCGCCAGCGAGGTAGTCATAAGTATGGGCGGTTGGCTGACCTACATTCCCTGGCTCGTTCTGATTCCGGTGCTAAGCTTTTTTCTGCTGAAAGACGTGGACACGTTTCGCCGTTCCGCGCTGCAAATGCTGCCGCGCGGACGCTGGCGCTGGCGCGGAGATGAATTTTTTCAGGATATCAACAGCACCCTCGCTTCCTACATTCGCGCCCAACTAATGGCCTGCCTCTTCATCGGACTGGTCTGCACGATTGCCTTCACGGTTTTAGGTGTACCCAATCCGCTCGCGTTGGGTGTGATTGCCGGTGTGTTTGAGTTCGTTCCGCTCGTTGGGCCCCTGCTGGTCGCCGTCCTGGCAGCGGCCGCAGCTGTGCTTCATAGCGGCGGCTTTATGGCCTTCGTCGTGCTGCTGTTTCTGCTTGTGCTGCGCATTGTTGAGGACTACATCGTCTATCCACGCTTGATTGGCCAGGGAATACATCTGCACCCCCTCGCGGTGATCATAGCGATACTCGCCGGCGCCGAGCTGGCTGGTGTGGCAGGGATTTTTCTCGCTATTCCAGTGGTGGCGATCCTGACAGTAAGCTACCGGCATTGGCTCGAACATCGAGGCAGCGAAGGTCTCGCCGATCTGCTTGAACCTACGCCAGTCGTAGCTGCGGCAGGCAACAATCTCCCTTTGAAAGAAGATCGTGAACTTACCCATCCCGCCGTTGATACCACACCCGAAGACATGGCCCGCGCCCGACCCGATCTCACCACGGGTGAATTGAAGATGCCGGGAGAAGATTAGTAGAATCTCAGATCGCGGTAACTTCTAGAGGGACAGGGTGCACCGCAGCGCTGCTTCGACCTCAGTCATATCGTTTAGACTACCGAGACGCCGGTCAATTTCATTCTCGTGGACAGTAGCGAGATTATCTGTCATCACTACAGAATCCATAAGAATGTGCGCGTGCCGTCCCTCTGGAGAATCGAGCAGAAGTCTTACTCGACTTGGGTGGGCGGCACGCGACATATTGCTGCTAATCATGGCCACGACGGTTTGTCTAAGGCCCGTGTTTAGTTTGTCTGCTTGAATGACGAGCGCTGGACGACGTTTGGCAGTGCGGAGATTTGAGTCGGGGAAAAGTACAAGCACGACGTCGCCGCGCTTATAGGGCATCGTACGCTCCCATTTCAGGTGACTCCCAGTCCTCTGCGAATGCACCGAGGCGCGCGCGCAAACTGGCAGCCTGAGCATCATCAATCCCACGCTCGGACAAGTTAACTGCGCCTTCTGGCAGAAAAGTCACAATCACGCGGGATTCATCAACGTCAGACGGCGTTTCGAGCAACTCCACTTTGCCGTCGCGATAGATGCCTTCTACGGTTTTAGGTTCGGTTGACATTTGATCTTTTTATAGCATCCAGAAACGCTTGAGGGCAAACGAATCTACCCCTTGACTTCCAAAGCGGCTTAGAGTCAGTCGATTACTTCAAGTCTTGGTATAATGCGGCATCAGTTTATTGGGATTGCGATTAACAAGGAAAGGAATTTCAAATGGACCTTAAAATTCAAAAGTCAGAGGCTTGCGACTTTCTTGAATGCTGGCGAAAGACAATCAGGCAGCGATCTAGCCGCGAGACCGTTTGGCCCTACAACGAAAAGAGAGGCGCCCTCGTGTTTTCATTTGATGTTGACATGAAACCCTTCTTGGGCAACCACTATGGGTGGAACAGGCTAAAAATTAAAGATAGGACCTATTTCTCAAAAACACCGGAGCTTATGACTCGAATTGGGCAGATCATGACCAGTTTCTCTGATCGAGAAGGGGGCCGAGTGTTTATTGACGACAAGAGGTCCTACTATGTTGATCGGTTACTTCAAAAAGAGCCGTTGTGCAATCTGATATGGCCGGAAGACATTGACGTGGTGAGTAAGATTAGGGAGTGCTGGTTGCAATTGCCGGAATCGCCAAAACGAACGATGACCCTCCACCTTCCGCTACAGAAACAGCGCGATATTACTCGGCTATTCTAATTCTTGCTCAACTGCTCGATTTCCTGTCCTAGCCAGCCTCCAAATTTCAGGAGAAGTCGACGCCGTCCTTTAACCGCCGGCTTCAGGGTTCCATCAACTCAATGAAACGCGTGAAGTGATGCGCGGCATCGTGTGGGCCGGGTGCGGCTTCTGGATGATACTGAACTGAAATTATCGGCAGCGTCTTATGGCGCATGCCTTCAACGCAGCGGTCGTTGAGATTCAGGTGAGTTATCTCCAGGTCATCAGGAAGACTGCCAGCCTCGACCGCAAAGCCGTGATTGTGTGAGGTGATCTCCACGCCGCCTTCCTGCAAATCCTTCACCGGTTGGTTTCCGCCACGATGGCCGAACACGAGTTTGTAAGTTGTGCCGCCAAAGGCGCGACCCAGCAATTGGTGTCCAAAACAGATTCCGAAAGCCGGCAGACTTGAACTAACCAACTCCTTGATCTGTTCGACTTCCCTGTTCATTGAAGCTGGATCGCCCGGACCGTTGGAAAGGAAAACCCCGTCGGGCCGCATCGCCATGACCTCCGCGGCAGAAGTGGAGGCAGGCACCACTGTAATGCGACAACCGAGGCGGGCCAGCTCGCGCAGCGAATTTCGCTTCACGCCAAAGTCGTAACACACCACGTGAAAGCGCTCGTTACCCTCAGGCGAGATCTCATAAGGCTGTTTCGTGGTGACGACGCTGGCCAGTTCGCGATTTTCCATCGACGGCGACAGGCGTGCTTTATTGACCACGCTCTCGTCATCCAGGTCGATCGTGGAGATGCAGGCGCGCATCGCTCCCTTGTCGCGAATGTGCCGAACCAGCGCCCGGGTGTCGACGCCTTCAATCGCCACGATGTTCCAGCGCTTCAGGTAAGCGTCGAGCGTTTCTTCGGCGCGCCAGCTTGAGGCCACACGGCTCGCCTCGCGTACCACAAAACCTTCAACCCAGGGCTGCGACGATTCTTCATCTTCATGGTTGACGCCGTAGTTGCCGATCAGCGGATAGGTCATGCAGACGATCTGCCCGGCGTAAGAAGGATCAGTCAACACTTCCTGGTAACCAGTCATCGAGGTGTTGAAAACCATTTCGCCGAGGCTCTCGCCCTCCGCAGCCCACGAGCGACCGCGGAAGACGCGGCCGTCTTCTAAGGCAAGTAATGCGGGCTTATGATTGCGCGTCATGAAGTAGTCAGTAGACAGTAGTCAGTAAACAGTAGTCAACTGAAGGTGGATGCCCTAATAGAATGTGAGTAACTGTCTAACATTTTGCTTATTTCTTCTAGTGCAGTGATGAGCGCATGAGAGTCCCCGTATCTAAGATCTCTGGCAAGAATTAAATAGTAACGGCATTCCTCCAGCGAGCCTTGCGCGATGTTGTAGAAGCGAACCTTATCTGCCAGACCACGCTTCTTGAAGCCCTCCGCGAAGTTAGCCGGAACTGACACAGCTGCACGCCTCAACTGAGAAGTCAGCCCGAACAGTTCATGCTTAGGGAAAGCCTCAGTGAACTTGTAGATTGCCAGCACCCATGAATGCGCCTTTCGCCACAGTTCTACATCCTCAAATGTTCTCGACTTCATAGGATTAGATTGAAGCGGATTTCGAGGGTGATGGATCGATCAGTACCAGAAGCGTTGGAGGGTGACCAACTACTGTCTACTGTCTACTGTCTTCTGTCTTCTGTCTACTGACTACTCTTAATAAACTGCTGCGCCTCGTTGAGCCAACGTTTATCGGCGCGGTACTTGTAAGCCGGGGCTGTCTTGACAGCTTCTATGCACGCTTGCATCGAGCTGGCGGCTTCGCGGCGATGCCCCAGCCCAGCGTGCGCGCGACCCATCAGATAAAGCGCCTCCGGATCGGATGGTCGCTGCTCAAGAAACCGCTCGAGGGCGTCGCGAGCGTCTTCAAACTGGCCGGCAGCGATGTAGGTCGCGCCTACTTCCCGCCAGATCTCGTGTTGGCTGTGGGTTTGATCGCGTGCGACAACCTGCTCAAAGTTTTTGACCGCGTCGGCGAATCTCTTTTGCAGCAGGGCGATGCGCCCAAGCTGATAGTGGGCATCGATCTCGTCTTCGTCGATTTGAATCGCGCGTTCAAACCGTTCGCGCGCGGCCTCAAGCTCGCCTCGTTGCTGATGAATTAGTCCCAGATTGTAATGAGCCGACGCGTCGGCAGGGTTCAGTGTGGCGGCTTCCAGGTTTTGCTTAAACGACTCGCGCGCGCGTTGTGTGCGTGTAATTTCGGAGAAGTATCCCCGCAGCAGCACGAAGACAATCACCAGCAGAAAAGGCGATGCCAGCAGCACGCCGATTATCGGCATCAACTTGGCCGCTGGGATAAGAAGCGCACCGCTAATGCCGACCGCAATGACAGACTGCACCAGAGAGAGGCGGAATATCACGCGTAAGGTCATGATGGCCCATATCCCAAAGATCGCCAGCAAGGCGAGCAAAGAAAGGCTGGCGGCTAAAACTCCCGGCGTAAGAAATCCCTTATCAACTAATGCCAGCACGTCGGGCGGAAACTGGCTACGCTGCGCCAGGATCATTCCCAGCATCCGATTAGCCAGCGCTGCCTGGACGCCGCTGAGGTGTGCCGCAATCGTAAGAATGGTTGCGGCGAAGCTCGAGGCGGTCAATGCATAAAACATCGTAGACGCCAGCGGCCCGTAATCCTGTTGCAGGCGCAAACGAAAACTCGCGCGCCGCTCAAACAAGTTCGAGATAAAAAGCGTCAGCGGACAGAAGACGAGCGCAATTATTACGAGTGAACCCGCCGACTGAAGTATTACGGATATGATGACAGAGGGTCGGCGAGGATCGGCCTGATCTCTGAGGTACAGCAGGGTAATACAAAAGAAGAAAATCCCGTGAGCAATGACCGCAACCAGGGCCGATGCTGCCAGCGGCGCTCGATCGCGCACTTCTCGCAGGCCGCGCCCGGGCGCGTAAAAGATCATTAAGAGAAGCCGTAGCCAGTCGAGCGGGTTCAAATCAAGTTCTCAGGTCCGGTTGAATATCAGTTGTCACTCGGGGGTATTAGGTATCTCCTGGACCGGATGGTAGCCGGGGGGAGGTGGCACCGGCGCCAGGTCTTCATGGTGGATCACGCTGGCGGCGCTCGGCGGCCAATAGCGAAGCAAAGCCTTTCCGTAGATATACTTCTTTGGCACCAACCCCCAGCTTCGCGAGTCGCTCGAATTGTCGCGATTGTCACCCATCACAAAGTAATAGTTTAGTTTCACCTCGATAGGCCCCTGACTGGCGGATGAAGCGTTCTCGCCGGGGTCGAGATATTTCTCCTCAAGAACGGCCCCGTTTATGAAAACAGTTCCTTCCCGCACTTCGACAATTTCTCCAGGCAGCCCGATCACACGTTTGATGTAACTTTTGGACGGATCATTGGGATACCAAAAGACGACAATATCTCCTCGTTCAATCTTCGGCGCCCAGCGATACTCGGCATAGTAAATTAATTTGTTAACAAAGATTCGCTCGCCGTCGTGTAGTCGCGGCAGCATTGAGGTGCCTTCTACTTTCACCGGCTGCACAACAAAAACAACAACCAGCGCCGCGATCATCAGCGCAAACACAAGATCGCGGAGCAGCAGACGGCCTTCCGCCCAAAGACTACTTCGCGAAGCAACTTCAGGCCGGTGAACCTGGATGTCTTTGTCGTCGTTAATATGAATTCCACCAAAAGGCGGCGGACGACGAGTTCTAATTCCAAACATATTCAGTCAATCTCAAGTTGTTTCCCCAATAATTCACCCTACTTACGGCATTTTCAGGTTAACTTTCGCTTTCTGGCTTGTCAAACATCTATGAGATGTCTTCAGGCGCCGGCGTGGTGTTTATCGGCGAAATTTACGACTGCGCGGACGTATACGACCTGTATTCACTTGGCTGAATTCGAGAATGAGGTAGAAGTCGGCAAGAACCGGCTGCCGCGAACATTATGTAACGGCAGCCAGGCATGCACGCGGTTATGAGCGCGAAGAACTGCGGTAGAACGATCGGATTTCTTTAATTACCTCCGAAGCGCCGGCGGTACTCTCCTGAGGTTATGAACGCCTTCACCATTTCCGCGTTGACGAAGTTGCCGTTGAATTCATTCAGCTTGGCGAGCCAGAAGTTGTAACCGTTCAGATTGGTGTCCGGCAGATCATCGGGGTTGCGGCGGAGATAGCCAAAGTACTGCAGCAGCACAAACGCGCGATTAAGTTCTCGCTGATACAAGATTTGATTCTCTGCCACCCGTCGCAGGACTCGCCCTCGCGCTGCTGCATCACCACTGGTGACCGCGCCGCCAAATTCGTCAAGCGCAGCTTGCCGCTCTGCATTAACCAATGCTCATGATCGCGTTGAATTCCGCCCTGTGGGCACGATGGTTCTACAACTGAAAAGGTTCTCACTTTATCGAAGTCGTCGGTGATATTGACATCGAGAGGAAAGGTATCCACGTCACCGTTAGCAAACTTGCGCACAATACCCTGGCCCGCCATTACTATCTGACGCGTAGCGACGGTCTGTGTGCCGCTGCTGCTGATGTTTGACGAACCGTAAGCTTCCGCTGTCCAGGTGTTGCCCTGGGAAGCAGCAAAAGCGCGACTGCCATTGATGTTTAACTGCGTCGACGTATTTAGAATGTTCGCCGAAAGAGTGCCTGCGGAGGTGCCATCGCCGCTAATGTTAAAGTCTGCTGTTTGGATTGATTTTTTATTCTGCAGATAGGCCGAGCTATCGGGGAGTGGAACCCGCGCGTCGCTCAGACGTGAATCAGTCGTCTGCACAAACTGGTTCGCATCAACCGCACCAAGCTTCAGAGCATTAGTCGCGATGTCAGCAGTAGCCGCGCTTTCAGCTCTAATGGTGGCCACAGAATAAGGTGTGCTCGTAATCGGTTGGCGCGGGGTGAGTGTCGTATAAGGCACGTTGTTGCCGCCGGCGCGGACCGCGATCTCCAGATAGTGACCGCTGTCTGTCGTAAATGGAGAAGCGTCAAAATCCAGACTGACTGTGAAAATTCCAGCTGTCGCAGAGACATTGTTCAGCACTACGTCGCTGCCGATCTGCTCGCCTCCTGTGTCCGGCGACTTGGATAACATTGCGCTTCAGGCTCTCCGCAAGGAGCCGCAACGGCGTTACGCCTCGGTGCTGGAACTTTCGGAAGACATTCGCAGGCATCTCGAAGGTTTACCGGTTAGCGCGACTCCGGACACACTTTCGTATCGCACCGGAAAGTTTGTACAGCGAAACAGAGGGGCAATGCTGGCCGCCGCCATTGTTCTGCTCACGCTGCTTACAGCTACTGGACTCACCGCCTGGCAGGCTCGCGTAGCTCGCCGCGAGCGCGACAAAGCGGAACGTCGATTCAACCAGGTTCGCAAACTGGCGCGTTCAGTTGTCTTTGATTATTACGATGCGGTTGAGAAATTGCCGGGCGCAACACCTGTCCGTGAATTGATGGTAAAGGACGCGCTGGAATATCTCGATAACCTGTCGGCCGAAAGTGTTGGCGATCCCGCGCTGCAAAGCGAGCTGGCCACTGCCTATGAGAAAGTTGGGGACGTACAGGGGAATCCCTACAGCGCTAACCTGAGAAATCATGAGGGTGCGCTTGCAAGTTATGGCAAAGCCCGGATGATTCGTGAGTCATTGTTTGCCCGCTCTCCAAATGATCTCGAATCACGTCGCAAATTGGCGGACAATTGTAACGTTACCGGCGATGTTCTACTCGGCATGGGCGCGAATGAAAAGGCATTGGCAAACTATCGCCGCGGCACGGAACTTTATGAGGGCCTGAAAGCTGCAGATCCGACAAACAAAAAAGACGCTGTTTTTGCTCTTAGCCCGAAAAACAAAATTGGCCGCGTCCAAAAACAGACCGGCGATTTCACCGGGGCGTTGACGACCTTTCGAGAATGTTTGACCCAGATGGATGCCCTTTACGCCGGTGAACCTAAAAACGAGAGATACATTCGCGGTTTGGCAATCGCTCAAGCCACCGTTGGTGATGTCCTGTTTTATATGCATGACTACCAAGGCGCGCTAAACTTATTCTTGACCGCCCGGTCGTTGTTTCAGCAGTTGTCTGATGCGTCGCCCACCAACACAGAACTAAAACGGGACCTTGCCATGATGGGGACCCGAACAGCTTCTGGACAACAGGAGTTAAAGAAATACGGCGAAGCCATCGAAACTAACGACCAGATATTGCTGATCCTCGAGGAACTCGCAACCGATCCCAAAAATTCGCAAATTACTGGTGACATCGCATGGGTTTATTGCAGTTTGGGCGAGGCTCATAGCCTCCTCGGACATTCGAGCATTGCGCGAGAAAACCTTAGGTTGTCTTCGAAGTTTTCCGAAGACATCTTAAGCAAGAGTCCTGACTTGTTCACTGCCCGCACGACGTTGGGAAAAACTCACATGGTTCTGGCGGAACTTTTGGAAAGAGATGGCGATAGCGCCGGTGCGTTGGAGAACTTTCGCAAAACCCTGGCCATTCTGGAAGTCGAGCCGGTTCGTAGCGATGACCCGGGAAGATTAGCGCGGGCCTACGAAGAGATGGGCGACCTCGAAACCAAACTGGCAAATAAAGCTGTTGGTCAAAAAGTGGACGAACACCTGGAGGCCGCAAGAAAGTTGTACCAACAGAGCAGCGACGTATGGCTTGACCTGCAGCAACGCAACAAGTTGGCCTCTGACGAGAGAATAAAGCCGGATAACATTGCCAGAAAACTATCTCAGTGCAATAGCGCCATTGCCAAAGTTGCGAGGTAATGCCCTCGGAACATTATCTTCAGGCAAGGCAAACTCGAATCGTCGATCGTCGATGGTGAATGAAATTCAAACTGCATCGGCAGCTGAAACTTGGTACTGATGCAGTTTGAGGACAAGCAGTTCAGAGTTCAGCCTTTAGGCTGCGGGTTTCGGTGGCAATCGAAGGCACAAACTAAAGTTTGAACTCTAAACTGCATCAGTGCCTTGAAACTTGGATGCCTTGACAGTCTTTAGTGCGCCTCTCTATCATCGTCCCCTACAAGTTCGGCTCGAAAATATCTCCCCCTGAGACTCGAACGGAGGCAGAAGCCGTGATCAAACTAGATATCATTAACCGTGTGGCAGAAAAAACTGGTGTTCCCAAGATGAAGGCAGAGCAGGCTGTCGATGCCCTCTTTCATTCGATGAAAGGAGCGCTAACCCGCGGCGAACGAATTGAATTACGCGGCTTTGGCGTATTTGTAGTTAAGCCTCGCAAACGCGGAGTGGGCCGGAATCCGCGGACTGGCGAGGAAGTGGCGATACCTTCGGGCAAGACAATCCGTTTCAAACCAGGCAAGGACCTGCAAGTTAGTGACGACGCAAAAATCGACGTCGACAGGGATTCGGACTCAGACGATTAGAATTCAAGTATCGAAACAAATCGGTTACTAATATCGCGAGGCTAGGGCCGTGGACCGTTGGTGTCCAGACTCTGGCCTCTAATCTCGAAAAGACATCAATGTCAGAAGACGTTCAGGCAGTTCCACCGTTTGCGCCGATGCGGGAAGTCGTAATGAGCAGAAGGGCTGCGAGTCCTACAACACGCGAATGGATACAGCATTCAACTCTCTTTCTACTTACTTTCATCAGCACCACCTTCGCGGGGATTGTGTTTGCCGCTCCCGAGCCAGACGTGCCACAGTCAACGATGTCCGGCTGGCTAGGCTATGTTTTGTATGTTCCCGACTACTACCGCCGCCTGGTGACCGGTTTGCTGTGGCAGGCGATGGCGAATCCCAGTCTGCTCAAATCCGGTTTAACCTTTTCCATTGCGCTCCTGACAATACTGATGGCGCACGAGATGGGTCATTACCTTGCTTGCCGCTACTACGGTGTTAGGGCCACGCTGCCTTTCTTCATTCCAGCGCCGCCGCTTTTTCTGGCGGGCACCTTCGGCGCCTTCATAAAAATGAAATCGTCCATCCCGTCACGCCGCGCGTTGTTTGACATTGGTCTCGCCGGACCGCTGGCGGGGTTTGTCGCGCTGTTGCCCGTGGCTTTTGCCGGACTGCTAACCCTACGAACAGGACCGTCGCTGTCGGGAAGCGGGGTGATTGTTTTCAATGACCCGCTCCTGTTTCAGTTAATCGCAAAGCTTACCGGCACAACCCTGCTCGATGCGTTGCCGAATCCGTTTTACATGGCCGCATGGATTGGACTACTGGTGACGAGTTTGAACCTGATGCCGGTGGGTCAACTCGACGGCGGGCATGGAACGTTTGCAGTCTTCGGTCAAAGCGCGCACAAGGTCATCGGACGAGTCGCGTTTGTTACGGTTGCGGTGACGTCAGTGTTGGGATTTATTTGGCATGGCAGCCCCAGCGGGTTTCTCTATACCGTGCTGCTCCTGGTGATGTTGAAGGTCCGACATCCGGCTCCTGTGGAGATGGAGCCGTTGGGCCCTGGCCGCGTCACTGTCGGAATCATCACGCTGATAGTATTTGCGCTGTCGTTCGTGCCGTTTCCGATTACGCTTACTTAAGCGTGAGCTGTTTTTGCGGTTGGCGGACAACTCTTTGGAGTGCGGTGACCTGTCACCGCTTTGGCCGGTCGCGACTTGTCGCGTACACGTTTAGTTGAAAGCTCTTAGGAAAGGGTTAGCCGCCCAAGGCGAAAGCGGTGACAGGTCACCGCACTCCAAGGAGGCGCCTGCAGATATCGAAGGGGGTTTCTCTTAGGTCGTCGCGGCAGCTGGCAGCAAGCCTTTGATCTCACGCACGACGCGATTTACTTCATCCTGGTCCGCGAGCGCAATCATGAAGAACTTGTAGCCTTGTAGCTTAGGACGACGTGAGGTGCGCAACCGGAATCTTCTCGATTCTTTCGAAAGGTTTTGTTCCAGTAGCAATGTCATGGACGGCATGAAGGATGTCCGCGCTGTAATACCTTGAGCCGCAGACGTCACAAACACCGATGACAACGTCTTCAAGAATGATGAATCCCTTCTTATGCTTGAAGGCTTCGCGCTCGACTTTCTTAGGACGAACGGTTCCCTCGCAATATTCGCACGGGTAGCCGTACATTGAATTGTTATTGGTCTTTGCTGACTTCATAGATTGTAATGATTAGATAGTGGTCGTTGCCTTGAAAGCGACCGACGACACCCACCGAAGTTTCGCCATCCATCGCCAGTCCCTTAATCACGTATTTCGTGCCCCTCAGATCGCCTTTTTTCGCTCCGTACAATTTGTCCAGTCAATATTGCTTGTTCCAGATCAAGGATATCCAGATCGTCCTCGGCCATCTCTTCCATGGCGTGAACGGTCATATCATACGCCTTCAGCCGGATCCTTTCCCTGATTCGCTCTATGATTCGGCGAGGCACGGCGCGAGTTTAGCAGAAAGGGTTCCTTTTGTTAGTCTCAGGTCGTCGCCGCAGCCGGCAGTAAGCCTTTAATCTCACGCACCACGCGATTTACTTCATCCTGGTCCGCGAGCGCAATCATGAAAAACTTGTAACCTTCATGAAAACAGATAACGCCGTTTGCAAAAAGCCAGACGGTGCCGAGAAATGGATTCCCGCCAACCAGCCAGCTCACCGGCGCTCCGACCACGCTTCCCGGTTGTAGTATCTGCGCAAACATCACTGCTCCAGCAGCACAACTAACAGCACCGAGCAGAGGCGCGCCCACATATTTCGTCATGTTGCGCGCAAACTCGACTCGCTTTTTCTCGGCTTCATCCAGTTCCCCATTGGCTATTAGTTCTTCCTGTTTGCGTATGTAGTCATTAAACTTTTCGCTGAGCTTTCGCACGCCAAAAATCGGCAATGCGGAGTGGGTTAACCAGTGGGGATGCGCTCCCAGCAATACTGCATCAAGGCCTGGCAGCGCAGTGCCCATGCGCACGCCCACCACGAGCGAAAAAGAGACCAGCGCGGCCTTGCCAGGGTTTTCCTTGATCCACTCGCGCGCCTTCAGAATGCCGGCGGTTGCGGCCGTTGACGCTCGAGTTACCTTTGCGCTCGTTTCATAAAAATGCGTGGCGCGATCGTAGTAAGTTTTCGCATCGTCGAAGACCTCACCGGCCGCTTTACCTGCCTGCTTTCCTACGTCACCCGCCGCGTCCTGAATAATCTTCCCGGCCTTTTCCGCACCGCGCACAGCTTCGTCGGCCGCACGTCGCGCCGTACTGCCGAGGTCTCCCTCGCCAGCCAGACGTTCGGCTTCGGAGCGCAGTTTCTCGGCGCCTGTTGCTATCGTTTCAGCGCCCCGTTTGGCGGCGTTGCCGGCAACGCGCGAGCCTTCGTCTACAAGGTCCGATATCGCAAACTTCTCGTCCAGCTCACGAGCCTTACGACGAACTGTCTTTTGCCATTCGTCAATCTTTTCTTTGTAATCAGCCATAATTCGAAAGTACTCAGAATAAAGGAGACAGAAGTCAGAATTCAGAAGGCACAAAAGGCGAAGAATAATCCTAATTTCTGAACTTCTGTCTCCTGTATTCTGTCTCCTGTCTTCTGTCTCGTGTATTCCGCCTTCAATAATACGCCTCCGTGCCGTCCGGAGTTCATCCTATTCGTCGGATTTGAAGCCCTCGGATGCCGCTTAGGACCATAAGTCTTGCGCGGTCCAAAGTCTTCATGCTAGAGTTCGCCATTCAGTAATTGTCCGCTTGCCCAGTAAACTCGCCTATAGTCGAAGCCGAACAATAGCTGAACAAGTTTGAAGCCTCGGGCAAGTTCATCAGGGTTCCCTTACATCTCCAGACATTTAACGCGTTATCGGGCCAAAAGGGGAGTAAGACCTTCGCATCCGTTTAACCTGAGCATCTAGTTCAACCTTGCTAATCACTGAGCACTGAGAGGCCCCCATGAGTGAGACCGGCAATAAACCAAAATCGCCGCGCCGTGCACAGGACTTGTCCGCCGCAGATCGAGCCACGATTATCCGGCAGCTTGAGTTTGGTTCGAGCCTGAGCGACCAAACTGTTACCCAGTTTGCCGAATCCTCGTTGGTGCTTGACGTCCGCCGCCGCCGTTTCGTCTACCGCGCGGACGACCAGGCGGATGCTTTGTTTGCCATCGTCAGCGGTCGCATCAAACTCTGCCGCATCGAGTCGCAAACTGATCGCGAGGCAGTTATTGATATTCTTCCTCAGGGCGCGCTCTTCGGCGAGTCTGCGCTTTACTCAAGGGCCGGCCGCCGTGAAAACTGCGCGATCGCCTATGAAAGTTGCACGCTGCTTAAGATTCCATCAGACCAGTTTAGGGCCAGCATGGCTGGTGAGCCATTGCTTCACGAATACACATTCCAGCTTATCGGTCAGCGGCTGGAACACGCTGAGCGGCGACTCGCAGATTTTGCACTCAACGCTATTCCCGCCCGGCTCGATAGATTGCTCGCGGATTTTTCCGACCGCTATGGCGTGCGTGAATCAGCTGGCGTTCTAATCGACATTCCCCTACCGCACCGGGAAATCGCGTCCATCGTAGGGTCCACTCGCGAAAGCGTTACCGTTCGCTTAAACGCGATGCGCCGCGAAGGTACGATCGAATTTGTTAATAGACGGATTCTGGTGAAGCGCCCGGAAGGCCTAACACACGCCGTTACCGAAGCGTCGGTAACCAGCTAGTCTCTCCGTGTCTGATTCGATGAAGCGGTGTCCAACCTGCAATAGAGAAGTCCAGTGGCAGGATAATCCCTTTCGCCCGTTCTGTTCGGAACGCTGCAAGTTGCTGGATTTGGGCAAATGGGTTAGCGAGGAATATCGCGTGCCCGGGAAATCTGTTCAAACTGAACGTTCGAGCGAAGACGAAGATTCTGATCAAATCGAAACGGGCAACGAACCGGCCTAAATGCCTTGGCCCGTACTTCAGGTCAGACGGCGACAATCGCGATCTTGTTCTTATTGGCAAGGGTTATCATTTCGTCGCGATCAAACATAAGCGTCTTTCCCGCACTAATGCACAAACAGGTCGCTCCGGCCGCAATCATGGTTTCGATTGTTGGCACCCCTACGACCGGTACATCAAATCTCATGTCCTGATCCGGCTTTGACAGTTTCAAAACTGTCAGGGCGCCGCTGGTGAGTCGCAGCCGCTTTCGAGTTGGTCGTCCACCGCGCAACAGCTCACCGGCGCGCCGGATAGTTTCGTCAGTGCCTTCCATCGCTTCAATCGCCACGCAGGCCTTACCGCGCACAACAATCGTTTGCCCCAGATCAAGCCCGGCCATTTCGCGCGCGATTTCCAGTCCATATTCGACGTCAGCCCGTTCGGCAGCATTGGGCTTGCGAATGGTCACACTTCCTGGCGGCGGCAAATAGTCTTGAAGGAAGTAAGTGGAATCGATCAAGTCGATGCCTTCGCTGGCGAGTTCCGCGGCCACAGCGCCAATCAGCGAGTTGGTATTACGGCGCGGAAGCTTCAGCAGCATCTTCAACATTCGCGCGTCAGGCACGGCCCGACTGAATATCTGCACGTGTTTGACCTGTCCGGCCATAATTGCTTTCTCAACGCCTTCGCCTTTGAAGAAACTAATCATCTTGCCAAGCTGGCCAATGCCCACCCAGGTCATTCGCTCAACTTCATTCTCGATGCTGGGATCGGTTTCCTCACGAATGGCCGCCACAGAAAGCGCGACCCCGGCGCGGCGTGCCCCTGCTACCACCATAAAGGGAAAGCGGCCGTTGCCTGCGATTAAACCGTAGCGCATGATGAAGGGCGGTCCAGAGTCCAAAGTCCAAAGTCCAAAGTCCAGCTGACGAATGGACTGAATGGAATAACCAGACGTTGGACTTTAGACATTGGACTTATGACTTTTTATTTAGTGACGCCTCGCCTTGAGGATTGGATAAACTCGACCAGTCTCTCGACCTCTGCCGAGTCTTTGATTTCTTCGGCGATTCTTTCCAGCGCCTGCGATGTGTTTAGTTTCGAAGAGAGCAGCAAGTGAAAGGCACGATGCAGTGAATCGATGACCTCAGCCGAGTGTCCGCGGCGCTTCATGCCGGTGGTATTCAAGCCGTAACAGTGCGCGTGATTACCCACGGTCAGGGCAAATGGCAGCGCGTCCTTTACCACCACCGAGTAGCCGCCGATGTATGCTTCTCTGCCGACGCGACAGAATTGATGCACGCCAGAATAAGCTCCGACATTGGCGTTGTCTTCGATGACGACGTGGCCGGCGAGCGTCGCAGCATTTGCCATGATCACGCCATCGCCGAGTATGCAATCGTGCGCAACGTGCGCCTGAGCCATCAGCAGGCAGTCGTCGCCAATCTGCGTTAACATTCCCCCGCCTATGGTGCCGCGATGGATTGTTACAAACTCTCTGATGTGATTTCGTCGTCCGATGCGTGTTTCGGAGGGCTCTCCGGCGTACTTCAAATCCTGAGGTGGCAAGCCGATTGAAACGAACGGAAAAACGCGCGTCTCCTCGCCAATAACAGTGCGGCCTTCAATTACGACGTGCGACTCCAGTCGCACGCCATCTCTCAATTCAACGTTGTCGCCAACAATCGAGAACGGTCCGATCTGACAACCACTCCCAATCCGGGCATCCGGACTGACAACGGCAGTAGGGTGAACGTTAGTAGGTTTGGTGGCTACAGACATGAAATCAAATCAGGGATCGGGGGCCGGGGGCCAGCAAGACAATACTGGCAAGGTCTCTCCGACACCTGACCTCCGGCCCCTGACCCCTTCTTTTCATACCGCCGATCCACGATCTGCGATGATGCTCATGATGTCGGCATCGGCAACGAGCTGGCCCTCAACTTTCGCTTCACCACGCATCCGCTGCACTCGCGATCCGATGCGCAGGGCGGTGACTTCCAGCCTCAACGTGTCGCCAGGGACTACGGGCTTGCGAAAACGCGCCTCCCTGATACCCGTAAACAGAACGAGCTTCGAGTCACGATCTTCAATTTCCCGCAGCGCCAATACGGCTCCGACCTGAGCCAGCGCTTCTACCACAAGGACGCCCGGCATAACGGGCGCACCAGGAAAATGACCCTGGAAAAAAGGCTCGTTAATGCTGACCTGCTTAATGCCGACGATTCGTTCTCGCGGTACCAGCTCGATAATTCGATCCACAAGAAGAAAAGGAAACCGATGCGGCAGAAGCTCTTGTATGGCCTGGGAATCGAGAATAGTTTCCATGATGGAATAGAGAGACGCGGGACGCGGCATCAGCTTGCCGCACGCCCGCGTCTTTTGACTGAGAAATCTCCAGCTGGAAGTTACGGTGTCGGCGTAGTCACTGCCGCGGTCGCCGGATTCTTGCTGTTGAAGTCGTTGATGAAAGCACGTGTGATATCGAGGGCGTCAGCTGCGTAAACCAGCGGCACCTGACTGCCGTCAATGATCACGTTTATGTTGTTCGCCTTGGCGTAGATTTCCAGGGCCTTGCCGATGTCGTCCTGCAATGGCGTGAACATTTCCTTACGGCGTCGATCATAGGCAGTCTGCGCGTCTTCGCCTTTGCGCTGGAAGTCTTTCTTCATCTGATCCAGTTGGTCCTGTTTCTGTTGCAGGGTCCTCGGATCGGCCACCGGCGCGGTCTTGGTGATGTCGTCTGTAAGGGCCTGAATTTTCTGTTGCAACCCCTGCAATTCTGTCTGACGCGGTTGGAATTCACGATTCAAATTGGTGACTACCACGCTGAACCGTGCAATGCCGGTCTTGGCATCGAGAAACGCGTCTGAATAGATCAGGGCGATCTTGCTTGCCGGCACATTAACCGGTCCCTGGGCTGGAGTCTGGGCGGGGGCCGCCGCCGGCTTTGTCTGTGCCAACACCGGAGAAACAGCCACGGCCAGAACAAAGGCTAAGGCGATGATTAGGCGATCTATTTTCATAGCTTCTTGTAATGCTCCTTCAAAATAAAAATGGCGGCTGGTTAACTCGGTTAGTTGTTCAGACCCCCATAGTGGTTGGCTCTAAGTGATCAAAAGGTGCGCCCCACGCTGAAACGGAAGACTTTCTTTTTCTCATTAAAGAAGAAAGGAAAACCATTGATAAACTGGTCTTTCCTGGCTCTGGGATTATACGCAAGGATCAGGCGAAAAGGCACGTTGATGACCGGTACCTGCACCCTCACTTCCATTCCCAGGCTCGCCCGGTAGTCTCCAAACTTGGAGAAGAGGCTCTGCGATAAGCGGACGGCCGTGTTCGTTTGTGCCTCACCGCGCAGGAATACCTCCTGGAAACCAAAGGGCAACCCGGTAAAGGGATCAAACCCGGTTAGGTTTATGGCGTTATCAACTTCGGCGGTTGTCGCCAGTCGATTACCTCGCATCACCAAACCCGGGGGGCCATTAAATCCAGTAATGCTTACCACGGCGAGATCTGTATCAGCATTGCACGCTGCTATTGCGGACAGACTCGCGGCGGATACGCCGGTGGGCGATCTGGGGCACCGAATAACACCGACTGAGCTAAGGAAGGGCTGATCAGGAAGGAAATTGCTCTCGAAGAACTGATCGCTCTTACTTCGCAGATTGAATGCGGTACCAATGTCAGCGAAAGCCGCCAGCTGCACGGTGCTACCTACCACCGGAATGCGATACTCGAAATTGCCGAGCACCTGCGTGTCGGCGCCAATGGGAGTAAAGGAACTTGAGATTTGCGCCACGTTAGAGCCGGTGAGTCCGGTAAACGTGCCCACGGCGACAGTGGTGTCGGGCAATCCCGTAATGACCTCAGGAGTTCCGGTTGGATTTGCGGCAACTACCACATTTCTGGACGTGATAAACGTGCTGAGCGGAGCCAGCGGAGTTATAGAACGAACGTTGTAACCGCGGATTGTAAACTCGTCGCCGAGGAAGTAGCGCTCGAAGATTGGGATGCCATCAACGAAGGCCAGGGAGTTTGCGCTGTTGACCTTGGAGCTAGTAGCGAAACTTCCAACCGTGCCGGCAATGATTCGGAAACCAAAGACCTCGGGATGGTCCGATTTTTTCCGGCGCATCGCCCGGAACTGTGTGTAAGAAATTGTCGGCTGGTAAGTACGAACGTCACCGCCCAGGCCGGAAAGAGCGACCTGCAATGAAACTTCTCTGCCCGAGGTCGGATCTATGTTCGCGTTACGGGTGTCATAAGCAAAACTCACCGTGCCACGGCTGGTGATAATGTCTGGCTGACAGTAGACAACAGGAATGAATTGCGGATTCTCCGAAATTGTCGTGCTGCCGCCAGTACCACAAGTGCTTCCCTGGTTAACCGCTGGATCCTTTACGCTCGAAGTCGAAAACTGATAAGACGCGCCGACGCGGGAAAACTGAGTGAAGCGTCGTTTGCGATAGAACTCCGAAAGAGGCGCGCTTGCGAAAATAGAGCCGCCGTATGAAGTGCGCGTGAAGAGATTTTCCTCGCTGACGTTCAGGAAGTCGATCTGCGAACCGGAAAGGCCCTGCTGGGCATCGAGATTCTGAGAAAGAAAAGTTCCTTCACCAAAAAACTTCTGTGTATAGCCAAACAGCGAAAAGCCCGCGGTAATCGGACGGTTCTTGATATAGGGCTCAGTGAACGAGAACTGGACGTATTTCTGTCGATTGCCCGCCGAGATGTTCAGCGAAAGGATTTCACCACGGCCCAAAAGGTTATTCGTCGAATACTCAAGTCCAAAGAATGATCCACCAATGCCGGAAAGACCGCCGTTGAATGAAATCTGTTGTCGCCCGCGTTCTGAAACTTTCAAATTCAGGTCAACAGTGGCTTCTTCTTCGTTAGTCCTGAAATCAGCGTCTTTGTCTTTGTCAATGGGCTCAAAGTAACCAAGCTGGTTGAGCTTAATTATCGAGTATTCCCAGGCAGACTGGTTGTAAATGTCTCCTTCATTAAGCAACACTTCGCGTCGCAGTACGTTGTCGCGCGTAAACGTGTTACCGATGAACTCAAGCCGGCGCAACAAAAATTGCTTGCCTTCTTCGATCGTGATTACGAAGTCGACTATGCCTTCGTCGGGGTTCTGTGGATTGTCTTTGAAGGTTGGCGTCGGCTCAGCCGTATATTCGATGAAACCCTGCTGGCCGTAATATTTCTTCAGATTCTCAAACAAGGCCTTGCCGATCTTCTCGCCGTTAGCGATGTCACCCTTGTTCAGGCCAATGACGGCTCTAATCGCGTCTTCGGAATAGATCGAATTCCCTTCGATCTTCATCTCGCCAATCCGATAGACGCGGCCTTCTACGATAGGAACCGTTACGCGCAGTCCTTCATCAACCGAGGAAAGAAACGGAAGCGGCAGAATTGGAAATCCGGTACGCCGGGGTCCTACTCCCGCAACTCGCGGCTCGCCGTGACGGGCTTGAAGATAACCTTTGGAGCGCATGTAGTTGTCGACCTTCCGCAGGTCAAACTCCAACTTTTCGCGATCGAGGATGTCCGCTCCCTTGAAGCGGGTGATCAAGCCCGCCTCTTTGACATACTTCATCTGGCTGCGAAGTTTGCCATCACTGAAAATCTGATTGCCCTCAAATTGAATCTCAACCACGCGCACGCGCTCGCCTTCATTAATCAGGAAAGTAAGCGCTGTCGAGGTTGCGGAAACCTCGTCAGTCCTTTGCGTAATGGTTGCGTTTGGATGACCCTTCGCGGCAAGTAGTTCCTTCAGCACGCGTATCGCGTTACGGGCCTTCACGGGATCGTAAATGCTCTCTTTGGAAACACCGACTCTTCTTTCGCGAAAGGTCTTGAGCACGTCTGACTCGGGAACACTCTTCAACCCCTCAAACTGCAAGTCGCGAATAATCGGCAGCTCCTTGACCTCGAATACCACATTCACACCACCGCGGGCGCCTTCTTCGGTATAGACACGAGTAGCCGTCTTATCAAAAAAACCCAGGGCAAGAATTGCCTGTAGGTCACGCTCGACTTGCTGTTGATTGAAGGGATCCCCGGGGCGGGTCTGGACGTAGTAAAGAATGTCGTCTTTTCTGAGACGCCGGTTGTTCAAAACGTCTACCGATTCGACGAGGCGTTGACCCTGCTGCTGCGCGTCAACCGCTCGCGGGGCAGAGATGGAATGCAGCAGGACTATTCCGCTCACAAATATGAGCAAAAGCCCGCGATATAAGTGCATAAGCGCCTTTTCCCTCAGAGGTTCTTACCGGACTCGGATACTTCGGGGGAGCCAAAAATAGGTATAAATTTATCTTTTCGAAAAATAAAGGTAAAACCGACTACTGGCTGAGCTTTCCACTAACTCAGTGACTTTGGAACGCTTTGATTCCGAAGTGCGATGGTCTCGTTGCCAAGACCGCTCAAACCTTGTCCAGCAAAGTCGCGCATTATACCGAAACGGCGCGTCAAAAGTAAAAAGGCAAAGGAAAACGGGGCTAACATAGTTGACCGCCCGGTTCTTGCCTTTGCCTTTGTTTTCTCCACCTGGTTTGGGACTCAGGCGTGGCAACTGTAATGCCTCAATGTATCAGAATTGCATCGTCGGGTGCTTCAATGCCTATCGCGCGGTAGTTGAGATCATCCCCGTCGAGAAACATTTCGATCAACGCAGCGTCTCCCAGGTAACCCTGAATGAGCGCTTCGGAAAGAGGATCTTCAACGTACTTTTGCAGCGCACGCCGCAGCGGTCGAGCACCATAAGAGCGATCGGCACAAGTCTTCTGTACTATCCACTTCTTTGCGTCGTCAGTCAGTCTGATTTCAAACCCGTGCCTTAACATTGTCTTATTGATCTGTTCAACCTGAAGCTGAATAACGTCCAGCAGTTCATGGTTAAGCAGTTCGTCAAAAATGATTATCTCATCCAGGCGGTTAATGAACTCGGGATTGAAAGTCTGCCGTACCGCCGACATGACCATTTCCTCCATTTTCTCTCGCGAGGCATCGCTCGTTCCCTGAAATCCCATCGTGGCCTTCTTTTGAATAAAGCGCGCCCCGATGTTGGAGGTCATGATGATGATCGCATTTTTGAAGTCAACGGTATTGCCGATAGCGTCGGTCAAAATCCCGTCTTCAAAAACCTGGAGCAGAACGTTGAAGATATCCGGGTGTGCCTTTTCGATTTCATCAAACAACAAAACTGAGTAAGGCGATCGCTTGATCCGCTCGGTCAACTGGCCGCCCTCTTCGTGACCCACGTATCCCGGAGGAGATCCAATCAACTTGGATACCGAGTGTTTCTCCATGAACTCAGACATGTCAAAGCGAATCATGGAGCGTTCACTGCCGAACAGAACCTGAGCCAGCGAGCGCGCGACTTCTGTCTTGCCCACGCCGGTTGGTCCGAGGAAAAGGAACGAGCCAACGGGCCGCAGCGGATTCTTCAAACCAGCGCGTGACCGACGAATGGCTCGCGCCAGTGCTGAGATGGCAGGTCGTTGGGAAACAACTCGCTCATGAAGTTCGAGTTCAATCCGCAGGAGCTTTTGCGTCTCGCCTTCTTTCAAAGAGGTTACGGGTATACCTGTCCAGCGAGCTATTACTTCTTCGATGTCATCACAGGTCACTTCCGCAGAGACAAGCGCGTCATCCTCGCTTTCGCCCATGCTCGACGCCAGGCTGGTTCCCGAAATCGGCTCCTGAGACCACTCGCTGATCTGGCTCCAGTCTGAAAGGTTACCCTGTTCACGTCGAACCCGCAGCTTTACTCGCGCTCCTGCTTCGTCGATCACATCAATCGCCTTATCGGGCAAGAATCGGTCGGGAATGTAACGATGAGACTGGTAAACGGCCGCCTCTAATGCTTCGTCAGTATAGCGAACCTGATGAAAGCTCTCGTAACGCTCGCGCACTCCGTCAAGAATCGCGACCGCTTCTTCTTCGGTAGGTGGCGGCACTTTTACCGCCTGAAAGCGTCGCTCCAGCGAACGATCTTTTTCAATTGACTTGCGAAACTCTCCCGGTGTGGTAGCGCCAATACACTGCAGCTCTCCGCGCGACAGTGCCGGCTTCAAAATATTTGCGGCATCGAGTGAACCCTCGGCCGAACCAGCGCCGACGAGCGTATGAAGCTCGTCGATAAATACTATGTACTGCGGGTTCTCAACCAACTCACGCATGATTTGTTTCAAGCGTTCTTCAAACTGTCCGCGATATTTTGTCCCCGCCACGATTAACGAAAGATCGAGCGAGAGGATGCGCTTGTTCTCGAGGAATGAAGGTACTTCGCCACGGACTATCCTTTGCGCAAGACCTTCGACGATTGCGGTCTTACCCACGCCCGGTTCGCCAATCAACACCGGGTTATTTTTGGTGCGCCGGCAAAGTATCTGCACCACTCTTTCAATCTCAGCTTCGCGGCCAATTAGTGGATCGAGTTTATCGTTGGCTGCGTCCTCGGTTAGATCGCGAGAAAACTCTACCAGGTGTGGCGTGTCTTTTTTCTGTGTGCTGCGCGAGTCTGCCCCCGACTGTCGCGCAATCTCATCACGCACCGCGTTCAGGCGCAGACCACGTTCATAAAGTATCTCGGCGGCCATCGAACGATCTTCCCTAAGCAGGCCGAGCAAGAGATGTTCAGTACCAATGTGACGGTGTTGCAGGCGATCGCTTTCTTCGTGTGCGTAGGCGAGTACTCGTTTTGTTTCCGGCGCCAGCGGCAGCTCAACGGAAGTGGAAATTTTTTCGCGCAGTAGAGTACGGCCTTCGATCTCTTTGCGAATTGACTCGATCGAAACCTGGGCGCGCGGGAAAAAGCGTCCGGTCAAAGTCTTGTCCTCGCGCATCAATCCCAGCAGCAGATGTTCCGGCTCGATGGCCGGAGCCCCAAACTGCGACGCTTCGTAGCGAGCGAAGAAGATTACCCGGCGCGCTTTTTCTGTATAGCGTTCGAACATTATTTTAGAGTTTCGAATCGGGTCTTATGATTACCATGCCGGGCTAAGAACTGGCTAGCCCGGCAGTGGGCGCATTATAACCTATCAACGGGAGCGTCAAAAGGCCTCTATTATGGCTGATATTGCTTCAGAGTAAGAAAAGTCGTAACCGGGCAGCTATTTCAGCCGCGAACTCAGGTTTGACGAAGGCGTCCGCTGCTCAAAACGAGAGTTCGGTCGCAAAGCTCCGCCAGGGCATGATTGTGCGTGGCGATTATCACTACAGCCTGGTGGTTTCGGGCGTAGGAAACAATTGAACGCGCTATCTCGTCGGCCGTTGGCGCGTCGAGATTGCCGGTAGGCTCATCAGCCAGAACCAGAGCCGGTCGAGTTATCAGGGCCCGGCAAACCGCGACCCGCTGTTGTTCGCCACCGGAAAGATGCCCCACCACTGAATCTGCTACACGCCGGTCGAGTCCGACCTCCTCCAGCAGCTGCATGGCTCGGCGCATTGCTTCACGATGGCTGATGCGGGTAATCCTCAAAGGCAAACTCACGTTTTCAGCAGCGGTAAGATCGGGCAACAGATGATGAAACTGGAAAACGAAACCAACGCGTTGATTTCGAAAGCGTGCCAGCGCTGCAGGGCCGGCGTGATCAATCGCAAACTGGCCAGCCACGATGGCACCGTGATCGGCTGCTTCAAGTCCTCCCAACAGATGCAACAGCGTTGATTTGCCGGCACCCGAAGAGCCCATGATGGCGACCGCTTCACCGGCGCTGGCAGAAAACGAAGCGCCGCGAAGAACCTCAATTCTTTCGCTTGCTTGAGACAGGAAACTCTTGCGGAGATCACTAACCGTTAGTCCAAAGTCAGAAGTCCGAAGTCCAAAGTCGGCTTCTTCAGGTTGAATCTCTGCAGCCGACTCGTCTTTGTGGTTGGCTGATTCGGTCAGAGACTTTGGACTTTGGACTTTGGACTTTGGACTTGTCATTTAGACTTTGGACTTATCATTGGGTGTCGCGGAGCATCTCCGCAGGTCGAATGCGCGCAGCCGCTCGCGCGGGATAAACCGTGGCAAGGACGCTGAGCACAAATGCCACCAGCGCCGCCAGCCCCAGGTCGCGAAAGTTTAGACTGAGAGGAACGTTGCTGATCGAGTAGACCTCTGCCGGTAAGCTGATCAGCCGGTAATGATTCGCAACCAGAACAGCGACTGCTCCGAGCAAAACTCCACTCACCGCTCCGATCATGCCCACTATCGCTCCCTCAACCACAAAAATACTCATGATGCTTCTGGTGGTCGCACCCATCGTGTTAAGAATCGCAATGTCGCGGCGGCGTTCCACTACAACCAGTATCAGCGTGGTGGTGATGTTGAGCGCGGCGATGAAAATTATGAGGCCGATAATCAACAGGCCAATGCGGCGCTCAAGCGCGAGCGCTGTAAACAGCGGACGATTAGCCTCCTGCCAATCAACAGTCGTGTAGGAAGTGCCGAGCAACTGTTTTACCTGCGCCGCCGTTGACTTGACCTCGTAAATGTTTCCGACCTGCACTCCAATGACAGCAGCGACGTGAGCGTCACCTGAAATAGCTGCGGCAGTTTCCAGCGGCAAATAGACCCAGGTTGAATCGTATTCAAAGAGCCCCGAACGAAAGATTCCTGCTACACGAACGTAACGCTTGTTCCCATTTGCGGCCGAGATGCCGGCTTGCGCACTGATGACCTCCGCCGTATCTCCCACGCTCAGACCTGTTCGAGTCGCCAGCTCGGATCCCAATACGACCGGCGGAAAGTCTTGTGTTTCACCACGCGCTGCAAAGACCTGCTCGGCTGAGCCTGCGACAAGCGCGCGGGAGATGTCTGCTGTTGCCTGGTCCGAATCGACATCGACACCACGCAGCACGGCATAGGCAGAAGCTCGCTTCCCGACAATGACCGCGCCGTCGTAAGTCGTTCCAGTTGCAGTTATCACATTTGGGATACCTGCGATTCGCGTGGCAATTTCTTTGTAATCCGAAATCGGCTGGCCATTACTGCGCATTACCGTCAGGTGCGCCGTGCCTCGCAGGATCTTGTCGCGCATCTCGTCGCGAAAACCATTTGCGAGCGCGAGCGCAACTATCAGCGCCGCCACGCCTACCGTAATTCCGACAACCGCGATGAGCGATGTGACGCGCGCCAGACGCCGCCGTTGACGCGACCGCAGGTGACGAAGAGCCAGGAAAATTTCGTAAGGCATTTCTGTTTAGAATCTGAAATCTGCGATCTCAAATCTGAGATCTGAAAGTTTGAGATCTCACGAGCTTAGCTGCGGGCACTTCTTCACGTCTTCCGGCCTGTTAACCGGAAGCAGTCTTTCCAGCTTTGGAGAATCATTGGCGCCCGGCTCACCGCGCGGGCGAAGTTCGTAAATCGTGTCAGTTACCTTTCGAAAGCTAAAGCGCTCCTGAAGACTGACGATCGCTGGAATTTCATCCCGTTGCCAACCACACGGCACCCACCAGCGTGGGTCGGTATCCAGGAAAACACGCCGATTATCCGCCAGGTAGCTCTCAATCAGCGGCACTAAATTGGCGCCAGGCCACCCGCCGCCGGTGCCAATCGTTTTCCACTCGCCGGCGCCGATGGCCTTCCAATAAATGACGGCGATTGTTTGCGAGCCTGAAATCATAACGGCGTCTCGAGGAACATGCGCGAGCTGCTGACGATACTCTTTGCTCATCGCTCGCCGCTCGCTGAATTGCTGACCGGTCCGCCGGCTCAAGACTGCGAAAACCACAGCGACTGCCAGCGCTACCGTCACGCAGATTGCGAATGCAAGCCGGACGCTGCCCAGGCGGCGCGTCAAAACTCGGATCAGAAAGTTTGCAGACAAGGGCGCAATCGCCGGCAGACCCGTCAGGAAGTAACGCCAGTTAACCGCCGTTCCATAGTTGAAATACAACAGCAGATCGCATAACAGGCCCATCGCTGCGAGCAGCAAAAGAGGCGAAAGTTTTCGCTCCCGGCGGTCATTCTTAATGGCGTTCCAAAAGGCAAACGGCAGCGACAGCAATACGATCGGCGCACTGACAAAGAAATAGCCGAGGTAGGGTCTGAGACTGCCGAGCGTAACCGGATGCCGCGCGTTTTCCTGCAACATTGATTCGCGCCAGCCAAACCAAATCCAGCGATAGTGCGCGTCAGTAATAAACCAGAACGCAAACCAGGCAGTAGCACACAGAAAAAATACCAGACACGAAGTTACAACAACGAGAACTTGTCGCCGTTGAAATCTCCAACCGCAAACAAACGGCGCCACGACCAGCCACGGAGCGTAAAAGCCCATCGTCTCGCGAAGATTGACACCCAGTCCCAGTAGCGCCGCCCCGGCGATCACCAGCCATGCGCGCTCTTGCTGAACTCCGCGATAATGAATGATTAAAGCCACCGACAGCAGCAGAACCGACGGAACATCTGTCATCACTTGTCCACCATAAAGCACAAACACCGGCGACAGAACGAGGAACACTGCCGCCAGAGTCGCGGTGTGAACAGACTTTGAAAAATCTCGAGCCAGGATCCAACACCCAACTACCGCCAACGGCGCTTGCGCGACAACAGCATATTTGAAAATTAGATAAGCGTGTTCAGGCTGAACTTTGAAAAGGGCGTGGGCTATTTTGTATAGCGCGTGATTTCCGAAGATGAAAAGGTTGCGGCCGAGGGCCATCGAAGACGGGTAACCCACCAGCGACAGTATCGTGTAGTCCATGCCGTCCCAGTCGCCGATGAATGGATCGACAAAAATTAGGACCAGGATCAGACCAGTACCTGCCGGTACACACCACCAGGGCCACGCTCGCCAGAAAGAGAGCGCCCCAGCGCCAGATTTTTCGGCAGCAGCTTCGCTTGCCGCCACGCTTGATTGGCGTTTGAAAATCTTTTCAGACCTTAATCCAGGGGCCGGCGTGTTTGTTGTTGGGTGTGCCTGGTTCAACGAGTCCCGGTTTCGACCTCAGGTTCCGGTCGCTTAACCATTTTTACGCGATTGCCCTGCGCATTGTACTCAACTTCGTCCATGATGTTGTAAATGAGCAGGACACCGCGACCTGAAGACTTGAACAGATTAGCCGGATCGCACGGGTCGGGAATAGTCTGCACGTCGAAGCCTTCGCCCTCATCTTCGATCGTAAAACAGGCTTCCTTGGGGGATAGCTCGGCGCCAACGCGGACCAGCTTGGTGGGATCGTTTTTGTTGCCGTGCTTAACGGCATTGACGAATGCTTCATCAAGCGCGATGAAGAGGTTCGATTTCTCGAGAGCAATCACTCCCAGCTTCGCGACGCGCTCGAGCAGGTATTGCAGCACGCCGTTCATCAGCGTTAGATCGCTGGGTAGCTCAAATTCAATTTTCTCGTGAGTGTGCGAGAGCACGCTGGGATCGTCTACATAACGTAGTTTGTAAGAGAGAGTTTGTTCTACTATCTCGCGCAGCTCTTCCTTGTTGTAAGGGAATCGCAGATAGTTTGCCGCTACCATCTTAAAGGCTTTGACTATCGTCGGCTCTTCGTCGTTTGCAACAACTCGCGTGAGCAGGTGGCGTCGATGCTGATTAGGGACCGGATCGCCATTGGAATGTTCCGGCTTATCACCTGGCGGGGCATCCTCGGTAAGGTCGCTGATGATGAGATCAAACTGGTCGAGGTCGTTGCGGCTGAGCGCTTCATCGCGGTCGCCGGTCACGACAGCCTCGTGGCCCAGGCTGCCGAGCGCGTTTTCGAGAATGGCACGCAGCTCATCGTTATTATCGACGATGAGAATCCTACGTTTCTGCATCCCGCTCCAATCTTTCGATGAATAGTCCGAGGAGAGAATGGAAGCGCAACCCCCTGCCACCGCTTCCAATTGAACTTTACGATATCTCGGGCTGCTGCGTTCGAAATATATCACGTAAAGCGACCGAAGACCGACGACCGGCGACGGCTGACCACGGATTTGCCGACCATTTTTCTTCCGTCGCCGGTCGTCGGTCGTCGGTCTTCCAACGGTTCTGCGTTACACTACCCTCCCTACCGATGGCCAAACCAGGCAAACTTCAGACGTCGCTCGAATACTCGCTGGCGCGGATCATTCTCTCGGGGCTGGGAGTTTTGCCACGTCCCCTGGCAATCGCAATTGGCTTGTCGATTGGACGCCTGGCCTATCTTCTGCCCGGGAATCTCAGGGGCACCGGCAAACGCAATCTCGAAATTGCGTTCCCGGAAATGCCGGAGCAGGAGCGAAGACGGCTCTTGCGCGGCTGCTTTGCCAGCCTGGGCCGGTTGCTCGGCGAATTCAGTCAACTTCCGCGCGCAACTCCGGAAAGCCTGCGCAAAATCATTGACTATGACGAAGTAGGGTTGGCGCATCTGCGAGAGGCAGAGAAGAACAAGCGCGGGGTGATATTTCTGACCGGGCATCTGGGTGTTTGGGAGTTGCATAGTTTTGGCTGGTCCGCACTCGAGTATCCGCTGAGCTTCCTGGTACGTCCGCTCGACAATCCCCGCATCGAAGAAATGATTGAGGCAGTCAGAACGCGGTTTGGGAATCGTGCGATAGACAAACAAAGCGCTGCGCGACGGGCCCTGCGGGTATTGCGGGAAGGCGGCACGCTGGGCATCCTCTCCGATCTCAACACGCAAACGCGCGAAGGAGTTTTTGTTCCCTTCTTTGGCAAGCTTGCCTGCACGACGGCGGGCATCGCTGTTCTCGCATTGAAGACTGATGCGGTGGTAATTCCGACCTGCGCTGTGTGGAACAAGGAACGAAAGCGTTACTTTTTTCACGGTGACCCGCCAGTCGAGCTGGTTCGCACTGGCGACCACGATAAGGACATCGAGGTGAACACGGCGCGCTTTGCAGCAGCGGTGGAGCGTATGGTCAGACTCTACCCGGACCAATGGCTGTGGATTCATAAGCGCTGGAAGACGCGCCCGCCGGGGGAAGCGGATCTCTACGGGTGAACCGGGGAAAAGGGTAAAAGGGGAAAGGGTCAAGGGAAATGGAAACGTAACCTCTACGTAGTGCTCTTCCCATTCCCCCTTTACCCTGTTCCCCTATGCCCCCTTTCTGGTCCTTCCCAGCTATACTCCTCGTCGTTATGCAAGCTTCCGCCGAACAGGAATTCAAGGGTGCGCGCGCCCCGGATGAAACCATTGCGCGGGCTTACGAGTTCGCAGATCTCTCTTCCTATCCGGCAAAGAAGCGGTTCCTGATTCGCGCCGCGGACCTCGCGTTTTTCTTCTTAATCAAATTAATTGGCCGGACAATTCGGTGGCAGGTGGAGGGCTGGGAAAACTGGGAAGCCGCAACGCAAGACGGTCAGATCCCCATCTATACCTTCTGGCACAATCGGGTATTTCTCTCAACTTACTTTTGGCAAAAGCGTCGCATTGTGGTGATGACATCGCAGAGCTTCGACGGCGAATACATCGCCAGGTTCATTCAAAGATTTGGCTACGGTGCTGCCCGCGGTTCGAGTACGCGCGGTGCTGTCGGTGCGATTATAGAAATGGCGCGTCTGATGCGCGCGGGCTCGCCGGCGGCGTTTACGATCGATGGGCCAAAGGGTCCACGCTACGTCGCCAAGATGGGCGCAGTATTGTTGGCAAAGAAAACGGGACAGCCGATCCTGCCTTTCACAATTACCGCGCAGCGCTTTTGGGAAGCGAAACGAAGCTGGGACGGTTTCCAGGTCCCCTTACCCTTTTCCCGCGCTCTTGTAAGTATCGCACGCCCTATCTATGTTCCTGCTGACACAAACGATGCCGCGCTTGAAGCGAAACGCGATGAGTTGCAAGCGGCGCTTGATGCAATCAATAGCAGCGGAGACGCCTGGTCGGTTCATTAAATTTTTTAAGTCAGGTCTTTCCTTTTCCCCGTTCCCCTTTTCCCCGTTATCCCTTCTTCCCTAAGGCAGCGTGTTTTGATTTACGTGCATCCTTAGTTACTCTCTCTCATACTTTCCCCTGCAAAATTCCGAGGAGTAACGAATAAATGAAATCCGCGTTCGTCTTCATACTTGGTTTGTTCATCGCCGTCTCAGCCCAGGGGCAAGCTGTTAAGCCCACAAAAGAAACGGCCCTCGATCGCTTCCTGCGCTACGTAAAGATTGATACGCAGTCAGCCGAGGACCAGACAACCGTTCCCAGCACCAAGAAACAGCTAAACCTCGCAAACCTGCTCGCTAAGGAGTTGAAAGAGATTGGTGCTCAGAATGTTCACGTGAGTGAGTTTGGCATCGTCTACGCGACGGTGCCGGGCAATCTGGCGGACAACTCCAGGGTGCCAGTCATCGGATTCATTGCCCACATGGACACCTCGCCCGCCGTCTCAGGAGAAAACGTGAACGCAATCATTCACAAAAACTACCAGGGTGGCGACATCGTGTTGCCTAAAGATCCAACACAGATAATCACCGTAGCCAAGAGTCCCGTACTCAAAGAATTGATCGGCGACGACATCATCACTGCTGACGGCACGACGCTGCTTGGTTCAGACGATAAGTCGGGCTGCGCGGAAATCATGACGATGATCGACACCTTGATGCAAAACCCGCAGATCAAACACGGCGCCATCGCCATCGCCTTCACGCCGGATGAAGAAGTCGGCGGTGGCATCGAGAAGTTTGACGTCAAGGGATTTGGCGCTAAGTTCGCTTACACGGTTGATGGTGAATCACTCGGCGAGATCAGTAACGAAACCTGGAGCGCACGCACGGCCACAGTTACTTTCAAGGGCATGAGCACGCATCCCGGGACTGCGAAAGGGATCATGGTCAATGCGATGTACGCCGCCGCAGATTATCTCTCTCGCTTTCCCAAGGACATGTTGCCGGAGACAACGGAAGGACGCGTAGGATTTGTCCACCCTTACGCCGGAGTGATCGACGTCGAGCAGTCCAGCTTGAAAATACTGCTTCGCGATTTTGACCTGAGCGGACTCGACGCTAAGGAGAAAAACTTGCGCGATATGGTGGTGCAAACTCAGGCGAAGTTCCCTGAAGTAAAGATTGCAATCGAGGTCAAGGAAGACTACAAGAACATGAAAGAGGTCCTGAAGAACTATCCGGAGTTGACCGACAACGCCATCGAGGCTTCGCGCCGCGCGGGTATCAAGGCTTACCTCGAACCAATTCGCGGTGGCACCGATGGAGCGACGCTGACGTTCCAGGACTTGCCGACACCGAACCTGTTTACCGGCGGCGCAAATTTTCACGGTAAACTGGAATTCAACTCGCGGCGCGGGTTGGATAAGACTACCGAGACTCTGATTAACCTTGTGCAAATTTTTGCAGAGAAGGCTAAATAGGAGCAGCTTGGCCGCGGCCACCAATCGGAAGCGGTCCATCGTTTCATGCTTCGTGGTCATCTTGTTTGTGTTTGTGCCGATGAGTAACGAGAAGATCGACTTCACGGAGAACAGCGAACGGAAAGCCAGGTTGGCTAAATGGCACGCCGATATTCCCTTGATTGTTCTAACGGCGGCCAGCTCCCAGCCAAGCCCCGAAGGTCCCCTGGCATTCTTAGCGCCAAAGTTTGAGCAGATTCGCCAGGAGCTGCAACAAGACCTGGTGCACCGCTCGGCCAAAGGCAAACAAATAATAGCCACTATAAGCGGCCACTTCATCCATCACGACGAGCCGGAGCTGGTTGTGAGTGCTATCCGAGAAGTGATTGACGCAACACGCAAATAGAACCAGGTTGCGTTGTCCCGAGCGACGTTTGAGGTTTAGTGATGCTAAAATTGACGTAAAGGAAGCGGCAAAATGACGAAAGAGGAAGCGGCCCAGTACAGGAACAAGTGGCAATTGGTAAAAGAAGCCAGGGTCGAAGAAGTTCGACGAATGAGCGCGGTTGAAAAAATCAAGGATCTGGAGATCCTCTTCGAATTTGGCCAGAAGCTGGGTTGGCCGGATTCCACAGATGATCCCGGTTGGGAGTATTGGAGCAGATTGAAGGAACTTTCTAATGCCTAGCGCTCAACTTCCCTCGCGAATACTTGAGACGCTAGCGACTCTCTCAAAATGGCTTGAAACGGAAAAAATACCTCACACAATAATCGGCAGCATAGCTGTTTCACTGTTAACCGAGCCTCGGGCTACTCAAGATATCGACGTTACTATTTGGGCAGAAGAAATTCCAGTGGAAGATATTCTGCGCACGGCAGAAGTCTTTGGCCTGATCTCTCGCATAGATGACCCACTCGAGTTTGCGACTCGCGCCAGGATACTACTGCTCAAACATCGCGACACCGGCGTGGGGATCGATCTGTCGCTTGGCGCCTTGCCGTTTGAGAAGGAGATGATTGATAACGCTGAAACAATCGTGGTTGGGTCCCTCAAACTGCGGATAGCTAGTCCTGAAAATCTGATTATTTCCAAAGCCGTACCCATGAGGCCTGCAGACGTGGTTGATATCGACAAACTTCTTTCGTTTTTTCCGTCCGTGAATTTCCACCGCATACGGGAGTTGGTAGGCGAGTTTCAAACGCTACTCGATAGACCCGAATACATGCAAAAACTGGAAGAGTTGCTCGAGCGCCATTCGCAAAAATAACAGGTCCAACGCGAGCTAAGAAAAATGCCAATCGAAACGAATGTCTGCCACGCCGGCTACGTCGCCTTTATCGGCCGGCCGAACGCCGGTAAGTCAACGCTGCTGAATCAACTCGTCGGGCAAAAGATCGCCGCCGTCTCTGACAAGCCGCAGACCACCCGCTTCAGAATCCAGGGCGTCATCACCAAGCCCGAAGGTCAAATTGTCTTGGTTGACACTCCCGGTGTTCACAAACCCGGATATGAAATGAACCGGCGCATGATGGCCACTGTGCAGGATGCGCTGATGGGAGTGGATCTCGTCTGCCTGATTCGGGATGCCTCAGTCTCGACCGGGAGTGGTGATAAGTTTGTCCTTGAACTAATCCAGCGATCGAAGAAGCCGGTGCTGCTGCTGCTAAACAAGATCGACAAACTAAAGGATAAGACCGCGTTGTTACCGCTGATCGAGTGGTATCGAAACGAATATGACTGGGCTGAGATTATCCCGATCTCGGCCCTGCGCGGAAACGTTGTTGACGTCCTGCCGAAACAGATGATCAAACACCTGCCGCAGGGTGAACCGATCTTCGGCGAAGCTGATTTTACGGATCAATCCCAGCGCACGATGGTTGCGGAGATTGTGCGGGAGAAGATTCTGCAAACCACGAAGGAAGAGATTCCTTACGTCACCGCCGTCGTAGTGGAAAAGTGGGAAGAGGAACGTGAAGACTTTACGCGCATTCACTGCGCGATTTTTGTCGAGCGAGCCTCACAGAAAAAAATCGTGATCGGAAAAGGCGCGGCACGTTTGAAAGAGATTGGCATCGAGGCACGGCAGGATATCGAGAGCATGCTTGGTCACCGCTGCCACCTTGAATTGTTCGTTAAGGTGGAAAAAGACTGGCGCGACCGAGAAGGACTCCTGGACGATATGGGCATCCGGCAGGGTTGAAGCAATTCGACCACGAACGGACACGAACCTACACGAAAATGTGGTTAGTGTGATTTCGTGGATCGTAACTCTTAGTTTGAATCACTCGCCGTCTCCTCCCAGATCAGCACGCTCCTGGTTTCCCTCAGCAATAATGAACCAACGATGAACGTCACGGATGCCACAATGATTGGATAGTACAAACCTGCATAGATATTGCCGGTTTGCGCCACCACGTAGAGTCCTATCAAGGGCAGCAATCCGCCGAACACACCGTTGCCGATGTGGTAAGGCAGCGACAGCGACGTATACCTAATCCGCGCCGGAAATGCTTCAACGAGATACGCAGCAATTGGCCCGTAAACCATCGTCACGAGAATTACCTGAATGAACACCAGCAGGATCAGTTTCCACGCAATCGGATTGCTGACAAGGTTCGCAAAGTCGGTATACGGCAGCGCTTGTTTCGCCGGCTGCAGAGCGCCGTCGACAAAAGTCTGTGGCGTGAGACTGATTGCTCCAGTGACCGCGTTTCGCACCGGCGATGCGGTCACAACATTGGAGCCGGCTGCGCTTTGCATCGTCCGGTAAATTGGAATGTAGGAAACTGCGGCGAGCAAACAGCCAAGCATCATGATTCGTTTGCGACCGATGCGATCTGACAGAGCGCCGAAGACAACAAAGAACGGCATTCCCAGCAGCAAGGCAATGGCGATGATGTAATTCGCCGAGGTCGCGTTCACATTGAGCACCGTTTGCAGGTAGAACAAAGCGTAAAACTGTCCGGTGTACCACACCACGCCCTGGCCTGCAGTCGCGCCGAAGAGCGAGATCAGAACTCGCTTCAGGTTAACCCACTTAGTAAAAGCTTCTTTCAGAGGTTTCGCCGAAGTCATACCCGCGCTCTTGATTTGCTGAAAAATCGGCGACTCCTTCATGCGCAAACGAATGTAAAGCGAAATGCCTACGAGGAAGATTGAGATGAGAAACGGTATTCGCCAGCCCCACGACTTGAACGCTTCCTGGCTCATCAGATTCTGTACGATCAGGATAACAGCCAGGGATACGAACAGGCCCAGCGTCGCTGTGATCTGGATGAAGCTCGTGTAGAAGCCACGCTTTGCATCAGGCACGTGTTCAGCTACGTAAACCGCCGCGCCACCGTATTCGCCGCCCAACGCCAGACCCTGAAAAATGCGGATAACCAGCAGAATAATCGGCGCCGCAATACCGATTGTCGCGTAAGTCGGTAGGAAACCAATGAGCGACGTGGCGCCGCCCATAATCAGCAGCGTCACGAGAAAGGCGTATTTGCGTCCTACCAAATCGCCGATGCGTCCGAAGAAGAGCGCGCCAAAAGGACGAACCACAAAGCCGACGGCGAACGTTGAAAGATAGGCGATCAGCGCCAGGGTGTTGTTACCTTGAGGATAGAAGAGCGGCGAGATTACAGTCGCGAGGCTGCCGAAAATGTAGAAGTCGTACCACTCGATCATCGTGCCCACGCCCGAGGCCGTGATGATCTTCCAAATCTTGTAATCGTGGGTTGCGCCGCCTGCCGCGGCGTTCATGGGATTAGACGATGTCATTTAGGACGCGTATCTTAAACTACGGCGGATTAGACCGCACCTGACCGCACGGTAGTGCTACAAGAGCAGTACCGACCGCACCCTATTGGTCGTCGTAAATCGAAGGTATTCAGACTGAATGAGTGGACCGGGCTCTTCGAAAGAACAACAAACAGCTGCTCCCTGGCATGCGCTGGACTTAATAACTACCAACGCAGCCCGTGAGGCGGTTGAATATGCGTTGATGGAAGCGGGCGCGCTGGGAACTGAAACCGGCGAAGTGGAAAACGACTCTGTGCGAGTAAGCGCCTACTATGATCAGCTACCGGATCGTGAGCGCGTGCGCGCGGAGCTCGCGGAGGCGCTTCGCATCTATGAACTGCCGTCATCTTCCGTGCGCGAGATGACTGTCCGCGAAGTAGCCGATCAGGATTGGCTCGGTGAATGGAAGAAAAGCTGGCAGCCGGTTGAGGTGGGCGAGCGCTTCATCATCGCGCCGCCATGGGCTGAGATTTCCGACAATCACAACCGCGTTGTGATTCGCATCGAGCCGGGCATGGCCTTCGGCACCGGAACTCACGAGACGACGCGTTTGTGTCTGGTGGCTATTGAGAAGTATTTTGCCGGCGTAAGCTTTCTCGATGTGGGAACGGGAACCGGAATCCTGGCCATAGCCGCCGCCAAGTTCTTTCCCGACGCGCACGTTGAGGCTTGTGACACGGATGCAGAAGCAATAGCGATTGCGCGCGAAAATGCGCGCCTGAATGGCGTTGCTGAAAGCATCACGTTTCGAGTGGGGACGGTTGAAGAGACAACGGCGTCAGCTGATTTAGTTTGTGCAAATCTAACGGCTGACGTGATTGCCGCAATGTTACCGGCGCTTATTTCCGTCACCTGCGGGCATCTGGTCCTTTCAGGAATTCTGGATACGCAGTCAGAAGAGTTGAGGGCACGACTGTTGGAAAGTGGAGTGAGTGAGCCCTCCGAAACTATGCAGGATGGCGAATGGATCGCGTTGGTCGTGTAGGACAAACATTCCTGTCTGTCCGTTTTTGCATACGTTGTCCATCCGCTTTTATATTGAGGACAGGCAGGAATGCCTGTCTTAGCTTATGACCCGTCGCCGATTCTACGCGCCAATGAGCGCCTTCGATTCAAGCCACACCCGCGTCACGCTCGCGTCTGACGAGGCGCGCCACCTGCGCGAGGTCCTGCGCCTGAAAGTTGGCGACGAGGTTTACGTCTTCAACGGCGAAGGGCAGGAGTTTCGGTGCCGTGTGGAAGATACCAGACGCGATGCCGCGCATCTGATGGTCATCGAGGAAGTAGCTGCGGCTCGTCCTGAATCGCCGTTAGAGCTGACTCTTGCCGTTGCGCTGCTCAAGGCCCAAAAGTTTGATCTGGTGGTGCAAAAAGCGATTGAGTTGGGTGTTTCCGGAGTGGTGCCCGTGATAACAAGCCGCGCTGATGTTCGTTTGCGCGACGACTCGGATGTCGCGAACCGAATGGCGCGCTGGCAACGAATTGCGCTGGAAGCGGCGAAGCAATCCGGACGCGCTGCTGCGCCGGCGATCTCCGAGCCGGTGACTTTTGAGTCTTTAATCCGGGACGCCAACGTTAAGCCGGGGACCCGCCGTCTGCTGTTCTCTGAACGAGACGGGCGGTCTTTGACCGAGGTCAAAGAATTGTTGTCCGCAAAAGGACTGCCAGTGACAGCGTTGGTTGGTTCGGAGGGCGGTTGGACTGATGAAGAACTTGCCGCCGCGCGCGGGGCGGGGTGGACGATAATCACGTTTGGCGGCCGCACGCTGCGCGCTGAGACCGCCGCGATTGCGGTTGCGGTTCTGCTCCAACACCTGGCAGGCGATCTGGTTTGAGTAAGAGTAGGCAGGAGGCAGCAGGCAGGGGCAGAAAGCTAAGCTATCGAGCGCTTCTGTCAGGCTGATCGAGCTCTTCTGTCCTGCCTACTGCCGTCTGCTCCTGCCTACTGCCGTCTGCTCCTGCCTACTTTCTTCAAGATGACCCGCAACAAATTCATCCTCTATGTCGCGCTGGCGCTCGTGATCATTCTTGTCTTCGCGTTTGGCGTTCAGGTCAAGCGACTGCAAAAACAGGTGCGCTCATCAGTTCGCATTGTCCCTGCGGAATCAAAATCCCGCGAGGACGTTGCGCAAAACGAGCTGAACCAGAGTGCTGCAAACTCCGCGGGGCGCCCGGAGATTTTGGTGAAGTTTCGCGCTGGTGTTTCGTCAGACGCTATCAACCAAATCACAGCTCGCTTCAACGATCAGGTCCAGGATGAGATTGAAGCTGTTCCCGGTCTGACCGCGATTCAGGACTCGGATGATGCAGACCCAGCCGCATCGGCGGCTCAGTATTCAGCGTTGCCGGAAGTTGAGTACGCGGAACCCAATTACGAAATAAGTGTCGATCAAGCGGCCAACGATGCGAACCCGAGGCGACCTGGTGATCCGCTATTGGCCGAGCAATGGGCGCTATCCAGCATTAGTGTTCCTCAAGCGTGGGCAAGGACCAAAGGCAGTGACGAGATCGTAGTGGCGGTGTTGGACAGCGGAGTTGAGTATACCCACGTCGATCTGGTTAACAATATTTGGACGCGGCCCGCGACTGTGACGCCTTATCGTGACCGAGACCTGGGCACGATCGACGATGTTCATGGCTACAACGCCGTCGCAAACGACGGTGACCCGATGGACGAGAATGGTCATGGTACCTTTTGCGCGGGAGTGATCGGCGCTGAGTGTGGCAACAACGCCGGCGTTTGCGGAGTGAACTGGAAAATTCAAATCATGCCGCTGAAATTTATGAATGCCGGCGGCTTTGGCTATGTTGCAGACGCGATCGAAGCTATCAACTATGCCATTGACCGCAAGCGCGCCGGCGTGAACCTGCGCGTGATCAATGCGAGTTGGGGACTGAGTCAATCCTCGCGAGCGCTCGAGGAAGTGATCCGCAAAGCGTATGAAGCGGGAATACTTTTCGTTGCCGCGAGCGGAAGCGTCAATGCGAATAACGATACTACTCCTCGCTACCCAGCCGGCTATAGCCTGGGAAACATCATCAGCGTCGCCGCCACTGACAAAACCGACGCGCTCGCGCAGTTTTCAAATTACGGCGCGAAGAGCGTTCACCTGGCCGCGCCTGGGAAAGACATTCTGACTACTGCGCTGGGCAATGATTACGAACAGCACTCGGGAACTTCGCTGGCGGCGCCGGTACTCGCAGGGGTTGCGGCGCTTGCGCTGTCAGCCCGTCCCAATCTTTCAGTCGATGAACTACGCTCGTTGCTGCTTGCCTCGGTCGACACCGTGCCGGGCTTGCGAGGTAAGGTCTCGACCGGCGGGCGGATCAATGCTGCGAAGGCAGTGGGTAAATAGCGACAACTCTTTGGAGTGCGGTGACCTGTCACCGCTTTGGCCTTGGGCGGCTTGACGCACAAGGCGTTCACTGGTCTTAACGTAAGCCGGTCGCGACAGGTCGCGATAGGTGAAAGCGGTGACGGGTCACCGCACTCCAAAGAGTTGAGCAGAATCAGAGGTCAGTAGCGCGGGCAGGTCGCTGACTTGCGCCAACAGGCGGGCATGCCTGATAATCTTCTCGATGATTGCCCTGATTCATACCAAATCCCGACCTGATCTTTTAAGGAGAACATAAAGAGTGAAAGCGGAATTACAGCAATTAGTCGCTCTACAAAACCTGGATACAAGCATAAGAAAACTACAAGCAGAACTAGAAGCCATACCGCAAAGGCGCGCCGGGATCGAGTCAGAATTCGATCAGCGCGCCTTTGAAATTCGGGCCCTCGAAAATCGCCGGGACGAAGCCCGTCACGCTCGTATGCGTCTGGAGACTGAAGTCGGCGAACAGCGTCAGCGCGTTGAACGCGCCGATCGAAATTTGATGTCGTCGAAAAAACCGGACGAGTACACCGCGGCGATTCGCGAGGCTGATGCTGCACGGAAGCAAATTGGTACTTTGGAAACGCAAATACTCGAGCAGATGGAAGCGCTCGAAACAGCCGAGGCTTCGCTTAAGGAGCGCGCCGAGGAGGTTGCTTCATTGAACTCCGATCGCGTAGCCAGACTTGAGAGCTTCGACGAGGAGACTCGCCGGCAGGCTGACAAACTGGCGATAAGTCGGACGGAACGTGAGCGATTAGTTGCGGCTCTGCCGAAGGCAATGGGCACACAATACGTACGCATCGTCGCGCGCATACGCGATGGCGTGGCAGTGGCCGAGGCGCGCAACGGCGCCTGCATGGCCTGCTTCATGGCGCTGCGACCACAGGCGATGGCGGAGGTGCGTAGGGGCGAAGAAATCATTACTTGCGATAACTGCAACCGCATCCTTTATTACGCTCCGAAAGATTCTGCTCCGGCCAGTTCGGGCACGGCGATGGCCCACACTTAGACCTGGTTCTCGCAACGCAAACTGCTTAGTTTAGGTTCGACGAACTGGCCTCCACGTGGTTCCCTTCCTGCGACGCCAATTTTGCTTTGCGTTTGCATCATCGCAAACTAACAGTTTGCGTTACCAAAGGTTCCGAGTTCACAAATCATGAGAGTTTTGGTTACGGGTGGCGCGGGCTATATCGGCAGCGTCGTCACCGAAGAACTGGTAAATGACGGTCATCAGGTTGTCGTTTATGACAACCTGTGCAAAGGCCATCGCGAAGCCGTTGTTGCCGGCGCCGCGTTTGTGCAGGCCGATCTCGCCGACGCCGAAACGCTACGTGACACTCTTTCGGGCAATCAGATTGAAGCTGTAGTGCACATGGCAGCCGATTCGCTGGTCGGCGAATCGTGTGAGGATCCGGCCAGGTACTACCGCAATAACGTAGTGAACGGCCTGACCTTGCTTGACGCAATGCGCGAGACCAGTGTCAGTCGGATCGTGTTTTCATCGACAGCCGCGACCTACGGCCAACCGGGTAAACAGCCGATCGAAGAGACGGCTCCCAACTTTCCAACCAACCCTTACGGTCAGTCGAAGCTTGCCTTCGAGCAGGCGATGCGCTGGTACGCGGACGGTTACGGCCTGCGCTTCGCGTCTCTGCGTTATTTCAATGCTGCCGGCGCTAGCGAAAACTGCGGCGAGGATCATGCGCACGAAACCCACATCATTCCCATCGCGCTGCAAGTGGCAGCGGGCAGGCGTGAATTCGTGGAAGTCTATGGAGATGATTATCCGACGCCTGACGGAACCTGCGTCCGCGATTACATTCACGTAGTCGATTTGGCGCGCGCCCACATTCTCGCGCTGAAGTCGCTTGAGGATAGCGACGGAAGGGTTTACAACCTCGGCTGCGGTGGCGATGGCTACAGTGTGAATCAGGTGTTGGAGACAGCGCGCGAGGTGACCGGAAAAAACATTGCGGCTCGGCTGGGTCCCAGACGCGCCGGGGATCCAGCGGTCTTGATTGCCAGTTCGGAAAAGATAAAGCGCGAGCTTGGTTGGAAACCGGAGTTCCAGGACCTGCGTGTGATCATCGAGTCAGCCTGGCGCTGGTTGCAGGCAAACCCAAAGGGCTACAGCGAGTAGGACAGACTTTCCAGTCTGTCCATGCCGGCCATCAAGCCGGACAGACAGGAACGTCTGTCCTACACTCGATGCCCGACGATATCAAACGTAAACTTCACCTTCTTGCGCACGCGAACCATGCCATGAAATGCCGAGGTGGCTTTCACGTTGAAATCGCTGCGGTCAATACTAAACTCACCCACCGCGCGCAAGTCGTTCCCATACACAGTGACCTTCGCCGGGATCGTGATCGGACGTGTCACACCATGCAGTGTTAAATCGCCGGCAATCTTGAGGTCATACTGATTGGCGCCGAGCGATTTGCCGGTGACGCTTCGACTCTTAAAGACAATCTCCGGATACTTCGCCGGCTCGAGCACGATCTCGCGAAGTTCCTTGTTGATGATCTGTTTTTGCGCGTCGGTAAACGCATCGCTTGTTTCTACCATCGAGTCGGTCTGTACCCTTAACTGCAACGAGCTTGCTGCTAACGAGTCGGCGTTAAGTTGAGCTTCACCACTAAACTCGCGCGCGGCCACCAGATGTTCATGGCCTTTGAACCAAAGCAGACCGCCGCGCAAAGCGTGGGCAATGAATTTGCTCTGGCTGGAATCGAGTCTGTAGCGAACAGCAGCATTCGCCGGCGGCTCCCCAAGTCTGGGCGAGCTAGCCGCCCCACTTGAGATCCTTGAGAACAACAAAGCTCCCGCGCTTGATGCGCAAAATAACGTGAGTAACAATATCTTTGTTCGCATAGATACCTCGACTTCCGCGTAGCGAGTCACTTTGGAAATTTGCGAGACTCAGTCGCTGTCAGAACCGAGCGCGGTAGCGCCGGATCCTGGAGTCAAAATGGAGCAGCGGTCGGTGACTGGTAGAGAAGTAGCGATCTCTCTGATTCTTCTCCGGCTATCGCATCACCCGAAGTTGGCACCAGCATCCGGCGCTACCGCGCTACTCGGTTCTGTATTGCCCTCTGATTTACTCAAACTGACCCAACGATCTTCTAACCTCTTTGCCAACTTCTAAGTCTTTATCGCTTGAACGTGACACATTGGTTTTGCAAATCAAATACTTTTTGGCTAATTTTGCGTCTTTATCCCCAAAGTGCAAAGCTCAAAGTACCAAGTTCAAAGTACAATCACGCTTCATGCCAAATCCAAAAGGAACGTCGCAAAAACAGTCTCGCGTAAAACGCACGCCCGCAAAAAAGGGCACTGCGATTTCCGTCGAGGAGTTTTTCAGTCTTAAGCAGCCAAAGGGCGACCTGAAACTCGATGTTGAAGGCCAGCCAGTCTCTTTAACCAGCCTCGAGCGCATCTACTGGCCCGACGAAAAACTCACCAAGTTTGATCTGCTTTGTTATTACCTGCGCGTCAGCGAGCATCTGATACCGTTTCTCCGGAATCGTCCGGCGATTCTGCAGCGCTGGCCGCGCGGCGTTAACGCGCCGATGTTTTTTCAACAAGACCTGGAAAGCGCGCCCAGCTTTATCAAGACCATCAGGCTTACAAATCGCGATGGCCGCGAACTCGACTATGCTGTTTTCACGACCACCGCGTCGCTGCTCCACTTCGTCAACCTCGGAACCATTGAACAACATCCCTGGCATTCGACTGTGGCAAAACTGGATAACCCGGATTGGATCGCCATCGACCTCGATCCGAAACAGGCGCCCTGGGAAAATGTGCTGCAGGTTGCGCTGGTTACAAAACAAGTTTGTGACGACGTCGGAATAAAAACATTTGTCAAGACTTCGGGTTCGTCGGGGATACATATTTATTTGCCGTTGAAGCCGACAAATAAGTATGAAAGTGTGGCGGAGTTTTCGCGACTACTGGCCAGTGAGGTGGCAAGTCGAGCGCCGCAGATCGCAACAGTTGAACGGGCGCTCGCCAAACGGAAGCAGGAACAGGTTTACGTTGATTGGATGCAGAATGCGCGTGGGAAAAGCCTGGCGTCAGTGTTTACGGCGCGAGCGAAACCAAAAGCTACTGTTTCCATGCCGCTCACCTGGAAACAAATTGAGCAGGGCGTAAAACTTTCTGACTTTACAGTCAAAAATGTTCCCGCCCTGCTCAGGAAAAACGGTAACCCCTGGTCCGACTTTTTCGATCAGCGCCAAAAGCTGAAACTGAAGTAACTTTGGAGTGCGGTGACCTGTCACCGCTTTTCCCTTGGCCGGCTTGACGCCCCAGATCGTTCGTTAGTCCCAGCGCGACGTGGTCGCGACAAGTCGCGACCGGCGAAAGCGGTGACAGGTCCCCGCACTCCAAAATTACTACTTGATTTTTCACGAAAGCGATAAGCCTCGATCAGAAACTACTCAAGGCGAAATACAATCAGGCGGTCAGCTACGATCGCATGGGCAACTTCCGCTACTCGGAATTTGTTTTCCGCAATTTGATCAAGAGCAGTCCCGGCTATTCACTCGCTTACGATGGTCTCGCCGTCACGCTTTCCAAAGCGGGAAGGGCGAAGGAGGCGATTCGCCTTTCATGAGAAAGCAATTGCCCTCGACCCGCGCGAGCCTTCCTATTACTTCAACTATGCGATTAGCTACCTGATGATGGGCAACACAGCGAAGGCGCTGGAACAACGGGAAAAACTGAAGGCGCTCGATCCCGCCATCGCCGATCGACTCGCCAGCGTAATCGTCAAGCACCAGATGTGAAGTTCAATCCCTTGAGCCGATAAATTGTGAGCTGGCCCTCAAAAGCTAGTGCCTTACCAACCGGCTTCTTACGGCTGTGCCGCCTGATGTGCGGTGGCGGCTTTGCCCCACCGAAGAGCGCTAAGAATTGAAATGGGGCTTCGCCCCTGGGCGCAGCCCCAAAAATAATCGGTCCTTTCGGAAGGTCAGAGACCAGTGCTGTCCAAAATAAATTGCGGAGTGTTCTTTTGGACAGGTTAGTACTAGCCTTTTCGATCCTGCTGACTTGTTATCAAAACTGAGCCCTATAGACCTTGCACCTTCCTCAATTAGTGTCGGGTATCAGGTCAGCACCGCGGGATGCTGTCCAAGAGTCTGGCTGGCAGCATCAGCTGCTCAGGCGCGGCAATTTCCGGTGGAGTTTCGTAGGGATTATCAATCCAAGCCCAAAGATCTCGGTAAGTGAAGAGATTCCAGCGCAACAACGCCACCAGGTTCGACAGGGCCCACCCGAGCCGGGATTTAAACTGCAAGTACTTGAGCAAAAGCATAGCGATTAGTGCTGTCCAAATCTGGATGCGCACCGCGTTGGGGCTGGTCCCCACGAAGGTTTTCACCTTGAGGTTCTGTTTCAGCGCCTTAAAGAACATCTCAATTTGCCAGCGATCCTTGTAGATTGCCGCGATAGTTGTGGCCCCAAACTTTAGATGATTGGTCAACAGCACGACCACCTCTTGCTTTTTCTCATCCCAAACCTCCAGCCGCCGCAATTGCTGTTTGCACCTGCGCCGCGCCTTCTCACTGTTGAGCACAATAATCTGATCACGCAAAATCTTTCGCTGCCGCGGCACCACCTGCTCAGCAATCACCCGGTAGACCAACTGTTGTTTCATCTTGGTGACGAACCACACGCCCTCAGTAGTCCAGCGGCTGAAGAGCGCCAAGTCCGTGTAACCACGATCGATAGCAATGATGCTGCCGGGTGCCAGCTGCACCCCGCGCGCTACTCTCACCTCATGCGTTTTCCCATCCGTCAACAACGCGAACGTTGGTAAATAACCCTCGTGATCCAACAACAAGTGTAGCTTCACCGCTCCCTTCGTCGTCTGGTAGTGCGCCCAGTCAAACATCGTCACGCACAGCTCGATCATGCTGGCGTCCATACTCAACAGCTTGTTTTTGAAGCGAAACTTATGGCCCGGTGACACTGCCCGGCAGCGTTCCAGTAAGCGGTAAAACTGCTTCTCGTACAACTGCCATGGCCGATGCGCATTGGCGTAGGCTAGCGTCGATCGCTTGGGCGCTTCCTGCACCCCAAGGTGATTCAACTTCCCCACACAACAGCGCAATCCATTCGTGATCTCTCGTAGCGACTGTGCCTGGGCCAATTGACAGAAAATCATCGCCACGAATTGTGACCAGCTAGTAAACCCCTTCGCATGCCGATCGGCCTGCACAGCTCTCACATCCTGCTCAAACTCGTGACGCGATACCAATCCCAGCACTTGGCTGAACAAGCTACTTGAACGTACCATCCTCTGGCGGCCTCCTTCTGTTGCTAGTCTTAGTTTGCTTCGAATCAACCTAAAACTATCTCAGTTGGTGGGCCGCTCCTAGCACTCTTTCAAAAAGCTGTTTTGGACAGGTCTGGTCAGAGACCTTCCGCACACCAAGCGGCACAGCCGCAAAAACGCGACAATCTTCAAGTTAGTCGCCCGCAGCGGACAGGGTCCCCGCGGTGCCTTGTGCCGGCTGCAGATGATGCAGCTCGCTGGCGTCGATCAGGTTGAGTCCCTTCTCGCGCACGTTCTTGAATCCCGGAACAATCTCTCCCTCGAAAAGTTGAATGCCATCCGGATTTCGTCTGTGGCCGGTGAAGTCCAGATAAAGATGCTTGCGAGTGAAGCGATCCGGCACGCCGGCAAAACGCGCGATCGGATACTTGATTACGTCGCCAAACAGACGCTTGCCCATCTTGCTGTAATAGATAGGCACGCCCAGTGAAAACTTTGCGTTTATGCGAGTATGGCCGCCCTTCCAGAATTCGAGATTGTATCTCCAGCAGGTGAAGAAGAATTCCCACTGCAGGTCAGTCATCTCGATTAGCTTGGCGCTCTCCTTCTTCTGCATGCGCGTATCCTCGAGCGGCACAAAGAAGGTCGGCACAAACGTGCCTTTGGCATTACGCAAGTCGTAAAGCAGATCGAGGGATTGCTTCGTGTCTTCCTCGGTTTCTCCGGGGAGGCCGAGAATGAAGGTACACATTGGAAATATGTTATGGCGGTTCAGGGTCTCGATGCCCTTCAGCACCACATCACGCCATTGGTAAGCTTTGTAGGGATACGCCTTTCCTTTCATGTAGGTATCGAAGAGTCGAGCACTGCCAGTTTCCAGGCCGATGATTGGATCGGCGGCGCGCTGGTCCGGATGCGACGAGAGCTTATGCTGAACGTGCGAATAAGGAACAATCAAAGGCGCCAGCCGCTCAACAATAGAAGGATCTTTGACGACCGGAGCAATCGTGATGTGAGAAGTTTGAATGAGTTTGATGCCGGGAACGGCGACGATGCTTTTGAAAAGCTTTTCCAGTGCCGGCACATTGGTTTGGAAGTTTGGCAACTGCTCGTACAGAAACATGTCTTCGGAGGCGAGCAGGATGCTGTCTGCGCCCTCGCGCGCATTCACATGCGCGCTTTCGATAATGTGTTCCAAAGGAAACGAGCGCCCGACCTTGGTGGCTGGTCCGCAGAACTGGCAGCCGCGCCCACAGCCGCGAGTGATCTCGACCACTCCGAACGTTGAACGATGATGGACAACTGGAATCTCTTCAACGGTGGCCTGCATGTCTTTGGGAACTTTAATGATTCTCGGCAATGATGGATCGCCCGCCATAATCCGCCGAAAGTAATCGTTGAAAACGCGCTCGATCTCGCCATCGATCAGGTAGTCGATCTTAAATTCATCAAGCCGGTTGGCCTTCTCCAGCTGCCAGGCGCCGGGCCCGCCCACAACGATCTTCGGCTTGTACTTCTTGATCACCGGATGCGTGACGATCTTGAGAAACTCAGCGGCGTTAAGCGGCATCAGGTTTTCGCCAAACAGCTTGGCGTAAATTTCCGTGGCGTAAGAAATCCCCAGTGGGTTATGCGCGTGGATCGCCAGTACCTTCGTTTCCGGACCGATAAACTTCTCCAGATTGTCGCAATAGCAAGTGACGACGTCTTCTTCCGCATATTCCCGCAGCAGCAACGTCTCGACCATGCGCAGGCCGTTGGGCACAAACTTCGCGCGGCCATCTGGCCACGATTCGTTTGCAAACGAAACCTTATTGAAAATCGTGTTGCTGAGTTTGACGGGGACGGCTGCGGACATCATCTGCTGCCAGATGCTGTGGTTCCACTCGCTCGCTTCGGTGGACGAGGCCGTCAGAACGATAAGCGGTGAAGCCATGGGGAACGCCTCCTCAAGGGGAATGAAACCTTCACTCGGTTAGTTCAACCAGTGAGATCTGCCAAAAGAGCGGCCGCAGCTAATCCGATTAAGTAAGTCGTCGGATTCTAGCATCAGCATTTGGAGTTGCCAACATGTTCGATTGTTTTAGAAAACGGTGGTCCCGGGCCCAAAATCTCACAAAACCCGAGGCGCCCGGGCGGCTGGCGTGTATCCTAGTCACACTGCTTAAAGTGCGGCCCTCATGAGTTGTCGTTTCCGCCAGCCGGCACAAAGATCATTAGCGGCTGCTGCCCAGGTGGGAAATTGAAAAGCGAATCCAGACTCGAGCAGCCGGCTTGGAACAACGCGGCGACTCTTGAGCATGAGTTCTGTTTCGCTGCGAAGAACGAACGCCCCCAGTTCCAACATCCATGCCGCTGCTGGAAGGCCAAACGGCATGCCCCACGCCTTCCGAAGCGTTTGCATGAACTGCCAGTTGGGTAGGGGGTTTGGTGCGGCGAGGTTAACCGGCCCTTCGAGTTGTTCATGCTGAATTAGCCAGACTACGCTGCGGGCGAAATCCTGGTGATGTATCCAGGAGACAAACTCTTTTCCATCTCCGAAGCGACCGCCAAGCCCGAAGCGCACCAATCTTAGTAGCATATCGAAGGGACCGCTCGGGCTGGGACTCATTACGATTGCCGAACGCATCAGCACCTTGCGCGTGAGCGGTGTGGCTGCAGCGTTGAGTTCACGTTCCCATTTCCTAACGACATCGATACTAAAGCGCCAGGTGTCCGGCGCGTTTGCTTCTGACCCCCCGATGATTCCCGTAGCTTCATCGTTCGGCGCGTCGTAGCGATGAGCATAGAGCGTCGCCGTGCTGGCCTGCAGCCAAACCCGCGGGGCCTTGTTTGTCTGAGCGATAGCCTGTCCAATAATCCGCGTTGATTTCACCCTCGACTCGGTAATGATTTTCCGATTCTCAGGGGTGTAGCGGCAGTTCACACTTTGTCCGGCGAGATTTATGATTGCGTCCGCGCCTTCAAACTCGGATGCCCACTCACCAACGGATTCGCCATCCCACTGCACCACGCGCCACGGCCGCGCGCTGGTTTGCGTCCGACTCAGAACAACAACCTCATCCCCAAGGTCATGGAACACGCGAGCCAGGACCGTACCCACCTGTCCAGAACCACCCGGAATTATGATCTTCATTTGTCCTGCCCTTCTGTCTTCCCTTCCTCTTCGCTGGAATCGGGGGTGAGATCATCGCGGAGCTCGGTAACCAGTTTCAAAGCCTTCTTGCGCACGGGTCGCATGAGTGGATTACTTGCCAGCACGATAAGCCTGTCTAACAAGTCGACGGTCTCATCAATTAGCCGGTAGGTACGCGCGCGTTTGCGCGAATTGTCGTGAATCCAGAATAGAATGATCCCCATGTGATAGAGCCACAAAAGGTAAGGAAGCTCTTCACGCAGATCGTCAGGAATGCGCGCCTTCGAATCTGCAACCAGGCTTCGGAAGAGGTTGATGCTGTCGCGCCGCACTGGCGTCGAGGCATGCGCAAAAGGATTTAACGGACTATGGGGATCGGCCGCAGTCTGGAAAAGTACACCGGCAAATTCATGATACGGCTCAAGGGTATCGACCTTGAGCCGCATCACGGAAAGCAGCCGCGCCTTCAGAGACGATTCTTTCTGCAGCGCCGGCAACGAGGCTTGCAGGTGATCCTCATGCAAGCGGTGATAGAACGCCTGTATGAGGTGATCCTTCGAGCCAAAATAGTGATAAGCATTGCCGAGCGACACGCCCGCCTTCTGGGCGATGGCACGCATGGTCGTGTTTTCGTAACCGCGTTCGTGAAGCATTTCCAGGGCCGTATTCAGGATGAGGGATTTGGTCTGTTCACCCTTCGCGGTCTTTGTCGCGGTCGATTTTTTGGCGGACTTCATTTTTCGTTACCTCGATAGATGGGCGGCGCGACTAATCTGATACCGATGTTGCGAGATCAGCGAAACAACTCGTCGCGTGGTCGGCAACAAATCGGGTGAGGCGAGACGGTAGGACCATTCGCGATACCGGCAGAGCGCCCACAAAACCATGAGCCAGGCCTTCGGGCCGTAAAAGACTGCACCCTCATCGCTGATAACCGTCAGGTCGTTAATAGTTGGCTCGTGATCTAAGTTCGGGAAGCGACGCCGCGCTTCGTCAGACTTGACCGGGACAAGGACCAGTGGAACCAACTTGGGTTGCTCCTCAAGCCATTCGTGGACTCGCCGGCACAACCCACAGAGCGGATCGTAGAGGACGGTTAGTGACGACATGGCTCAGGCCGCTCCTACGGCCGTGAAGGCGTCAGGCGTAACCGGTGGCGGACCGTTGCGCAGAGTTACGCGACGACGCATGCGGCTGAAAATGAAGAGATTGAAGAAGTGCATCCCGCCCAAAACGAGCAGCACCATCCCCACCTTCACAGACAATGCTTCAATGCCCTCCTGCGCCGAGGCCAGGTTGTAACCTAGTTTGAGGGCCAGACTAACGTACCCAAGATTGATGAGGTAGAAGCCGACAACCAGCAGGTGATTTACCGAATCCGCCAGTGGCTCGTTGCCATGAAAAACGTCAACCAGAAACACACGCCCGTTCTTGTGCAGGGTGTGCGCCACCCAAACGGTCAGGGCGATGCTTATAAGCAGGTAAACGAGGTAAGTGATGATCTCGACTGACATGGCAGCCTCCTCTTTTTGAAGAATGCGTCCGAAATTGAACGCGTTCAAATGTAGGCTACGCCCGCCGGGTCCGGCTGTCAAGTATTTTTTTGAACGGGTTCAAAAAATTGGGGTTCTTCCGCAAGGCGTCGGGAAAAACTCGGCGGGTTAGTACGGCTTACTTAGCTCGCGCGCATGGGCTTCCAGGTCAGAACTAAACCGGCGATGAACATGATTGCCCCGACAATCGCAGGCGCCAGGTGAAACAGATCGTTGTAACCCACAATCGGATGAACCCCGATTGCTTGCTGCAAACCCGACGACCACGGCGAAACACAATATCTGCCAGAGGCTCCTTGAGGGTTTGGCGCACCACACGCAGAGAGGTACGGTGATTCCCGTGGTACAGATCGCGCCGCCAAAGCCCGCGCGGTCGTGGGCAATTAAGGGTATCAGGCGCGCGCTGATTGTCTGCAGGTCCGACCTTGCCAGGCCCATGAAGGCTAAATCCTGTGGCACAAACACGCGCGTCATGCCAAAGGTCATCACAGTCAGGCCGCCCGCAATCGTGCCGCCCGCTACCGCGAGAAGAAGCGCCCGACCCAACCCGAAAGGCGAAAGCCAGCCAGCCTCCCGGGCCGGGTCTTAACAATGAACCTATCCCTGTTGGCGCTTGCAAGTAGGATCGCAATTTGACTAAGCCCGTGATAAAGCAAGGAAGGATCGGTAACGTGGCAACACCATGCCAGGTGTCGAGATAACCGTAACCCGGGTAGGCGAGAAAACTGCCGAAGCCAAAAATTCCGCTAACGACGAAAGTCCACCAGGCCCATGCCTGACGCTGTCGCAGGGGAAACTCAGCCAGCCACATATATAGCGCACCGATCGCTAATAGTGCACCGCCAAAGGCAACGCGGTCGTGAAACATGAAATAGACGACGCGGCAATTGTTGAACCCACAAAGTTGCTCGGCGGTCATGCCCAGATAATCAACGTCGTGAGGCAAGAAATGTTTGGTGGCGGAAAGGAATAACGCGAACTCGCCGGCAAGAACCAGCGCAAAGCCACTGAGGAGAAGCAGCGGCCGGCCGTCGCCAATCAACGCTTTTAGAAGTCCGTGATTGTCGTGGCCTACGTCTGCTTTCTCGGCCTGTCGATTGTGTTGAGAAATCTCTGGCATTTTCCTGTCAGGATTTCTGTCGTAGTGCCAGGATTAGGTTAGAAACTTTCGTTGCAATTTCCGTGGCGGTTTGTTTCTCAGAAATGGATATCATGAGGTCGGCTAGTTCATAAACTGGCCGGCGTTTGAGGTATAGCTGTTCCGCCATCTCACGCGAGCGCGCCAGCGGCCGTAGTTGCCCGCCCGCCTCAATCCGCTTCCAGCACAATTCAAAAGGTGCGTCCAACCAAACTGTGAATGCTCCGCGCCGTGCAATCAACCGGCGATTCGCCGCGATGGTCCAGGCGCCTCCGCCAACTGCGATGATGCCTGCCGATTGCTCTACCAACACTTCGCGCAGCAACTGTGTCTCGAGCTTGCGAAACTCGTTTTCGCCGTCTTGCTCAATTATTTCGCCTGGCCTGCGACTCTCACGTCTCGCGATAAGCTCATCCAAATCGATTGCCAAACAGTTAAGCTTACCGCCAAGTTGGCGCGCCACTGTGCTCTTTCCCGTCCCCATAAATCCGATGATGACGATTTTTTGATTGATCACAATTGGCCGCGGCATTCAAGGTCGTGGCATGAACTCAGCACCACCTCGTGCTAGCGGGTGGGCAATTTAGATTAGGCACCAGACTGCGCGGATTTTCATGGTTAATGCCACGAAATGCAATATCCAACCTGCCTGCTACCGCGCCACGGTGACGATTTGATGTCACAACGGAAAAACGATTGCAGAGTTTCATCGTCTGCATCAAACGCCTTGGCGGTAGTCTAATAATTTAGAAACATAAGCAAACGATCCACTAAATCACACTAAGGAACACTAAAACTGGGTCGTGAAATTTCGTGTTACTTCGTGGATCGCTTTACCGACTTGCTGCCGAAAGCGCTAGCCTCAAATTAGGACACTACCCTTTTTGGTCGCTTTCTTGACAGGCGACACGCCCGCGTGTTAAACCCTCGATCTTCCATAGCTTTTGGAGTTCAAAAAGCCGAGACCCACACGATTGGCTCTTGGAACGGCCTTGTCTTTTTAGTTGTGACACTAGAAGCGACTTTAGGAACAACTGAACTCAAATTCCCCAGCCGCATTGAGACGGTTGGTGAAGCTGCTGCCGCTGTTTCTGAATTTATGAATCGCCTCGGGCTCACCGAGGATGTCGCCTTCGGAGTAGACATGGCAGTCAGGGAGGCGGTAACCAATGCGGTGGTTCACGGAAATAGACTCGATGACGCAAAAGTCGTTGAGCTCAAGTTAAGAAACACCCCGGCAGTTTTTGAGATTACTGTGCACGACCAGGGTACCGGGTTCAACCCCAATGACGTCCCAGATCCGACCAAAGACGAGAACATCCTGAAGTGCTCCGGGCGTGGCATTTTTTTTATGCGTAACTTCATGGATGAAGTCGATTGGGTAGCTGATCCAAAGGGCGGCACCAAGGTGCGCATGATTAAGAAACTATAGAATTCAACTTTGCGATTTGCGATTGCGTTATGTCGCTGCGATATCCTGACAACGACAAATCGGAAATCAGAATCTGGTATCTAACTCTTGCAAATCTTTAAAGGAGATTGCTGAAAATGGCAGAGCTAAACATTTCGGAACGTCAGGTCGGAGATGTCACCGTACTTGATATGGACGGCAAGATTACCATCGGCGAAGGCAGTGTTGCCTTGCGCACGGCTATTCGTCGCCTACTCGAAGAAGGCAAGAAAAAGATTCTCTTAAATCTCGCGAAAGTCGGCTACATCGATTCCAGCGGTATCGGGGAATTGGTGTCCAGTTATACCGCGATCGGTAAAGAAGCCGGCCAGTTGAAGCTTCTCAATCTGACGCAGAAACTGCAGGACCTTCTAACGATCACCAAACTTCTAACCGTCTTTGATGTCTATGAAAGCGAAGACGAGGCCCTCGCCAGTTTCAAGTAATCCGCATGATAAGGGAGACAAAAGATGGCAGAACTTGATGTTAAGCAGCGCCAGGCGGGAGACGTTACCATTCTTGACTGTAGCGGCTCGATAAGAATGGGCGATGGCGCGGTTTCGCTCCGTAACTCTATTCGTGGTCTGAACGATCAGGGCAACAAGAAGATTCTTCTTAATCTCGCGGACGTGAAGAATGTGGACTCGAGTGGTATTGGCGAACTCATTGCAAACTACACCACTCTTAGCCGCGATGGCGGACAGCTCAAGCTGTTGAAACTAACTGACAAAATTCGAGATCTCCTGGTCATCACTAAACTGCTGACAGTGTTCGACGCCTACGACGACGAAGCTGAGGCGTTGAATAGTTACAAATAAAGTTTCTCGTTTCGGGTTTCGAGTTTCGAGTTCAGCTCTCTAACTCGAAACTCTGAACTCGGAACTCGAAACGCCTTTATGTTTCGTTCCACCTTTCGCCGTTTGCTCACGCTGGATGATCCACCGGAGCGAACGGCGCTCGCTTTTTCACTGGGAGTTTTCATTGCCTTCTCGCCTTTCCTTGGGCTCCACACAATTCTGGCCACCTTGATTGCTTTCCTCTTTCGCTTCAACAAGATTGCCGTCTACAGCGGAACCTTCATCAACAATCCCTTTCTGACTCTCGTTCCTATCATCATTGCTTCGTACGCCATTGGGGCCTTTATTCTCGGACGCCCGTTGCGTATTCCCGCCGCGGGCGTCGAACTGCTCAGGCATCCTCATCTGCTCACCGCCTCTTACTATCACCGGCTTTTCCGGGAAAGCTGGGACATCGTTTGGCCTTTCTCAATCGGCGGCATGACGCTTTCGGTCGTTTGTTCGCTCATTGCTTATCCAGTAACATCCTCGCTGTTGCGGGCACGGAAGCGTTCGCGGTCGCCGAAATAAGGGGCGTCGGAGGTTGACGAGACATCGGTCGTGCCGATGTTTGGCATCTTTAACATTCCAGAGAACACCACGAAGGCCAAAACTCCCGAAGCGATTCATCAATATATCGAACTTATGAAGAAGCTCATTTCAGTAACCATTCTTTTGGCTCTGGCTGGCGCGATGGCGTATTCGCAGACCACTCCCGGTGCGGCGTTTGCCGGACAACCACGCGCGAGTGCCAGCCCAACGCCGTCTCCGGCCCCTCGCCAGCAGCGGCCGGCGCCACGTCCACCAGAAGCCGCTGGGTTTGATCTCGCGGAATATGGGGTAAGTTTTCAGACTGAGCCGCGGTTAATAGTCATGATGGCGGCGCTGGTAGCAGCCGGCTTCGATCCAGTTCCGAATGGCGCCGAGCCCTCACCGTTTCGCGCGCGGGTAAAACAGGATCTCGCCGGCCTGGATCCCGACCTGCGTAACCGCTTGCGCACTTTTTACGAACGAAACAAACTTCCCGCTCCCGCCACCGCCGCCGATCAGGCAGCGCGCTATGTTTCGCTCGCATTCGCGCTGGGGCCACCGCCACTGCTTGAAGCGCCCCAAAGGTCAGAGGAACTTCCTGGCAGTCTGCTTGAAGTGCTCGACTTCGCTCCGCTGGTGAAGGAGTTTTACCGACGTGCAAACATCGAAGAGAATCTTCGCGAGTACACGCGCGAGTATCAGGGTGAAAGCGATCGACTGCGGGAGCCCACGGCGGAGATGATTCGAGACGTGTTGTCGTACCTGCACACGCGGCCGATATCATATTCTCTGGAGCGCGTGCAGGTTAAGCCATTAACTACGCCGAAGAAGAATGCTCCGAAGTCTTACACCACGCGCGAGCATCCGCGGCGTTTCTACATTGTTACCGACCTTCTGGGCGCTCCCGGCGCGATTAACTTCCGTGTCATCGGTGACGAATATTATGCGGTGCTTCCTCAGGGAACGGATCCCGGATCGTCCGAACTGCGACGCGGTTATCTGCAATACATCGTCGATCCCCTGGCGCTGAGATTCAACCGCGACATTGCCGCGCGACGCGATCAGATCAAATCGATTATCGCGGCCAGAGAAAAAGCCGGCGCTGTGATCAGTCCCGATATTTTCCTGGCCGTGTCGCGTTCGCTCGTCGCGGCCGCTGATGCGCGCTATGAGGAGGCAAGACGACTCCAGGGCTTCAACCAGGAAGTTCGCGTTAGACTCGCCGGCGCGAAGGACGAAACTTCGCGGCAGGCGATTTCAAGGGACTTTCAAGCCAACACAAAGGCTGTTGAGGAGGAGACGGTCGCGCGTCTGGCCGAAGACTACGAACATGGCGCCATTCTCGCTTTCTTTTTTGCTGACCAGTTAAAAGGGATCGAAAGCTCCGGGTTTGACGTTGCCGGTTTCTTAGCTGACATGATCGCTTCATTTGATCCGGTACGCGAAGCCAATCGTTTGAGCGAAAATGCCGGGACTCGCGAGCGCGCCCTGGCAGCGCGGAAGGCGCGCCTCTCCGTCAGGCGAGCTGAGACAGTGGCTCCAATTTACACTGAAGCCGAGGCGGCCAGGGCTGCTGTGCTTGTTAAGAAGCTTGGAGAAATAGAACAAACTCTTCAGGCGAAGAACTACGAAAACGCAGAAGCCCGATTGAAAGATCTCGTGAGGGACTATCCACGTGAGCCGAGAATATTCTTTGCCCTGGCAAAGACTGCAAGTCTCGCGGCAGCCGACGCCATAGACGAAGACGTGCAAGCTGAGCGACTTAATCGGGCTCTGGGAAATTACCGGCTCGCTGTTGAAGCGTCGTCTCCCGAAACTGACCGCGCCTTAATCTCCCGTGCCCACGAAGCCATGGGACGAATTCACGCTTTTCTGGGAAATACCAGTGAAGCCGAAAAGGAGTTTAATGAGGCGATCCGGCTTGGCTCCATTGTCGGCGGAGCTTTTGAAGCTGCGGTCGAGGGCAAGAAAAGGCTGCCGCCAAACTAGGTCGCGTGATCGTTACGGGACAACACTCCGAAGTACTGGCTCCTATTCGAACTCGCCCTCTTGCAGAACCGAGTAGCTTTGCTCGTCTGCGACACGCAGATAACGAGATGAAACTTGTCCGCAAAAATAAGGACTTTTTGGACAAGTTTCTAAGAAGCGCGGACCGGGGTCCCCAGCGGGGCAGCCCCGCTGGGGTGGTGGATGCGCCGGATGCTGAAATCAACGTTAGCTGATAACGATTGGCAGAGGATTCACCCAAAGTTCGATGGAGCCCACCAGGATTACACACCACGTGATCCAGGATTGACCCCGGCATCCGGCGCTACCGCGCTCGGTTCCGCGTGTAAATCAGGAAAGGGTAACGGATATCTTCCCGTTACCCTTTTACCCTTCCCCTTGACCATTGCTTATATCGGCTGTTGTGAGCCGGCTCTGATCACTCGGACTTTTGGTCCTTTGATCGTGCGCGGAACCGTCACATTAATCTCCGGTGTAACTGGCAGGTCGATTCGTGGAACGCGAATGTTCATCTCCGGTATCGAGCCGAGTTCCACGCGCGGAATGACAATCGTTCGCACTCCTTGCGGCGCGGCTCCCGGGAACGATTCGCCATCTTCTTTCGGCGTTACCGTGATGGTTCGCTGATTCTTATTGCGGATTACCGTGAGCGTTACGTCGCCGTCTTTCTTCTTGTTAATTCCCTGCGCCAAATCGCCGGCGTCTTCTACTTTCTCGCCGTCAATCCCAGTGATAACGTCCCCGGCTTTGAGGCCGGCCTTCGCCGCGGGACTATCGTCCAGCACTGACGTGACTAATACGCCCTTGCTATCGCCGATGCCAAAATACTCCGCCAACTGTTTAGTTAACTGAGTGGTGCTGACACCGATGCGTCGATGGTTGCCGAACGCGAAGACCATTCCATCTTTCCCTGGCTGACCTTCCCACTTCCAAACATTGGCTCCCGGCGGCATGTTTCGCTCAAGATCCTTCAAGCGATCTAATCCTTCTATTTTGTCGAGCCCTTTCAACTTCTCGAACCCTTGCCAATCTCCCATGGCGTTGATCGACTGGTTGCGTTTGCCGATCGTGACGGACACTTCCTGTTCGCCACCACTGCGACTGACGCTGAGCTTCACAGTTTGATCGGGTGCAACTTCGGACACGAGCCGATTGAGTTTTCGCACGCTCGTTACACTGTCGCCCTCAAATCTGACGATCACATCATCTTTTTTCAGTCCCGCTTTTTCCGCTGGGCTGTCTTTGACTACCTGGGTAATTCCCACGCCTCGCGCGTCGCGCAGGCCATAGCGGGCCATGTTTTCTTTGTTTATGTCTTCGGCGTAAACGCCAAGGAAGCTGCCACCGCCGACGAATAATGAAAAAGCCTGGGGGGCGTCATCCGGCGCGTCAGGCATTGGCGGCGGGGCGGCTGGCGGCGCGGCCTGTTGGGCTAAGGCAATACCACCGGCTAAAAGTAGGGAGAATACTAAATAAAAGGCATTCTTAAGGTTCATGACAGAGAGAGTCCTCCGGATAGATTTTGAGAGTTACACGTGCGAACGAAGGGTAGGTTCCAAAGAAATTGACAGGGGAATAGGTGAAAAGGGCAATAGGGGAAGAGGGTAATAGGGAAGTGGGTAAAGCCTGGAACGAAAAGGGAACCGAATCTGTCCCGCTTCCCCATTTCCCCTTTCCCCTTTTCCCCTGTTCCCCTTTTACCCCGCGATTCGTCGGTAGACCTCTTTCCCGTCGCCGAACTCGACTTCGATCTTCCGCTCCGAGTGCGCAAGATCAAGGTGCGCCACCGCCTCTGACACGGAGAGAAATCGGTGGACGTCATCCGTTACGGGAAACATCTGGCGTGCGATGTCCCAGGCTGTGGCGCCGGTTTTCGGCAGCAAACGAATTACTTCGGTTTGTCGATCCCTGATGGCTCGGAAATAGCGGTTGAAGAGTTCTTCGAAGTCATGCACAGGCTCGCCATGGCCGCCATGCACGAGCGTGGGAGCAAACGTACGCAACCGCGCCAGGCTAACCAGATACTCCGCGAGCGACGCGAAGCGTTTTGTAGAATCGATCGGATCGGGAGAGAGAATCGGGTTGGGCGTGATGCGCTTAAGCACGCAGTCGCCGGCTATGACCGTGCGATCCGCCTCACGCACAAACGAGCATGAGCCGGGTGTGTGTCCCGGGGTATGCACGATGCGAAGAGTGCCGGTTTCAAACTCCAGCTCTTCTTCGTCGCGCAGTTCGCCGTATTCGTCGGCGTCAAAAGAGTCGGCATACCTGCGCACGCCTTCGTACATCTTTCGCATCGTCTCAATCTCTTGGGGCGGCACGCCGGCGCGCACTAAGAGCGTGCGGTGTTCTTCATACTCGAGCCTGCCGACGCGATGTCCGGTCTCCCAGGCGTGCACCAAAACTTCAGCATCCTTCGCCTGATCGCGGACTGAGCGCGCGAGTCCGCAGTGATCTTCATGCGCGTGCGTAAGCACGATACGACGAATATCTGAGATACGAATCCGGGCCTTTCGTAGTCCTTCATGCAGGGCGTCATTCGCTTCTTTGGTTTTAGGGCCGGTGTCGATGAGGGTAATCGGATCTTCTGCGATGAGGTAGACGTTAACCGGACCGATGTAGAAAGGCGTGGGAAGAGAGATGGGAATGATGCGCATTTTGTCTGTCGCGGGTTTCCTTCAGTCTAGGATGATGGGTTGTACATGCAATTTCTCTTTCACTGACCGTTGGTCACTGCTCACGACAAAGGGTTTGAAATCAAACACAGATTGGATAGGTTTACCCGCCTGTTTGATTTCTCACAAGGAGTCTGTGCTGATGAAATACTCACGTTTCGAAGAGTTGCCGGTTTGGAAAGATGCGATCGAGTTGGCGGTCCGAGTTTTTACGTTGACGGCGCTACCCGCCTTCCGACGTTATCGGAGCGTGCGGGATCAAATCGAACGGGCTTCGATGTCGATATCAAATAACATCGCTGAAGGATTTGAAAGAGGCACGACTCAGGAGACGCTGACGTTTCTTTACATCTCACGTGGTTCTGCCGGGGAAACACGGTCTGTCCTCTGTCTCTGCGAGCGTCTGCAGGGTCTCACCGATCTCAAATCTGAAATCTCAGATCTCAAATCAAGAGCCGAAAGTATTTCACGCCAATTGAGACGTTGGGCTGACTCTCTGCAAAACACCGACATTCGCGGTCAACGATATCTAACCAACAAGTCAAGAAATATAACTAAAGAAGCTCGCGAGCGCGACGAGTTTCTGAAAGAACTGGAGGAGATTCGTAGTCGCAAACCCTAGTCGCAAACGGCGACAAGAAATTGAAGCAACCCTCTTTTTTTGAGATCTGAGATCTCGGATCTGAGATTCTCTAAACCCCGGGGAAATACAGATAAAAGGTCTGATGGGACGAGAAGCCCATTCCGTTCCCCTTTTTCCCCCAACGCTTTTAGTAGACGTACTTATTCGCCTGGATCATCTCGTCAGCAATGCGTTGACGCGCAACGATCGTGTTCACCGGAGTCAGCTTGGTAAAACGCCTGAGCGCCGCCAACAGCGTGCGCAACTCATCACCCTCCGCCATTCCCGCCAGCGTATTCTTGGCACGTGCTTCAATGCGTTCCACTGCATCGTTGCAAAAGACCCGCGTCATGTCGATGTAACGCGCCGCCGCCTCTTCTCCCTGCGCCGCCGCCAACTTCTGCGTGCGCAGGATCGCGGACTCCATCGCGTAAGCGTCCATGATTATGTCTGCGATACCAATCAGAATTTCCTGCTGGTCTCCCAAAGTCATCATGTACTTTTGCGCGGCAGTGCCAAGCGTCATCAGTCCAACCTTCTTGGCATTCTTGGCGAGTTTAGTCTCGGCTGCCAGCAAGCCATCGTCATCATCGAAGCCGGCGATCTGCGGCGTCAGTATTTCGTCCATCAACGCCTGCGCTGCCGGCAGCAACGCCAGCTTGCCGCTCAGTGCGCTCTTCATCAGGCGGCCCGGAATCAACATGCGATTGATTTCGTTTGTGCCTTCAAAAATGCGATTGATGCGCGAGTCGCGATAAGCGCGCTCCGCCGGATAGTCAGCGGAATAGCCGTAACCACCGAAGATCTGAACCATCTCGTCGGCGAGAAAGTCGCAATATTCAGACAGCGCGACCTTAATGATTGAACACTCCGCCGAATATTCCTCGATCGCGCGCATTTTGGCTTCGAGGTCCTTTGGGTCCTGGCCGATCGCATCTTCAATCATTCCGAGCGTGCGCCAAATCATCGACTCGCCAACGTAAGTACGAATCGCCATCTCGCCGAGCTTCGACTTAATCGCGCCAAACGACGAGATCGACTTGCCAAACTGCTGGCGCTCATTCGCATAACGAATTGATTCGTGCAGCATAAGCTTCATGCCGCCGATGCACATTGCGCCAAGTTTAAAGCGCCCGATGTTGAGCGTGTTGAAGGCGATCTTGTGGCCCTTGCCAACTTCGCCCAGTAGATTCTCCACCGGCGCTTTGGCATCCGCGAGGACCAGCGGCGTGGTGCTCGAACCCTTAATACCCATCTTATGTTCTTCGGCGCCGGGCGAGAGTCCTTCCTGCCGTTCCACGATGAACGCCGAGAATTTGTCACCATCGACTTTTGCAAACACAATGAAGATATCGGCAAAGCCGCCATTCGTGATGAACATCTTCTCGCCGTTGAGAATGTAGTGTGTGCCGTCTTCGCTCAAGCGTGCGGTCGCCTTGGCAGCCATGGCGTCGGAACCCGATCCTGCTTCGGTCAGCGCGTAAGCAGTGATCACTTCGCCGGACGCGATCTTCGGCAGATACTTTTTCTTGGCCTCTTCCGTACCAAAATAAATAATTGGCAATAGGCCGATGCCGCTTTCAGCGCCGAGCGTGGTAGCGAAGGACGCACAACGCCCGATATTTTCGCCCACCAGCGCGCCGCTCGTCTGATCGAGACCGAGGCCGCCGTACTCTTCTGGAATGTTCGCGCCAATCAAGCCGAGGTCGGCCGCTTTCCCGACCAGCTCGCGTGCTAGTTTCCAGTCGTGCTTTTCGAGGTCACCGATATGTGGAATGACTTCGTTATCAATAAACTGACGCGTCGTCTCGGCAATCATGCGGTGCTCTTCAGTGAAATCTTCCGGAGTGAAAATTTCCTGCGTGGTGCGGTCCTCAATCATGAACGCGCCACCCTGAACGACGTGTTTCTGTTCGACTACGGCTGACATAAATTCCTCCTCATTGGCCTCGGTCTTGGGCCTTAGGTCTTTGGTTTTAGGCCTTGCTCAACTTTGTACTTTGAACTTTGTTCTTTGTACTTAGCTCTTTGCGCTGGGAACTTGCTGCTTGGATCTTCAAAGACCAAAGTCCAAAGACCAAAGCCCAATCTCAAAGGACAAAGTTCAAAGCTCAAAGTTCAAAGTTCAAATCCTTTCAAATATTCCCGCGGCGCCCATGCCGCCGCCAACACACATTGTCACCATTCCATAGCGCCCGTTGCGGCGTTCGAGTTCTCGCAGAATGCTTGCGGTCAACTTCGCGCCGGTACAACCCAGCGGGTGACCCAGGGCGATCGCGCCACCGTTAACGTTTACCTTGTCCATGTCGAGACCCAGCGTCTTGATGACAGCGAGCGACTGCGCCGCGAATGCTTCGTTTAGTTCGATCACATCAATTTGATCCAGCGTCAAACCAGCCAACTTCAAAACTTTCGGGATCGCAAACACCGGCCCGATACCCATCTCTTCGGGCGGACATCCTGCGGTCGCATAAGCAACGAAGCGCGCCATCGGTTTCACACCGAGGCTCTCTGCTTTCTCGGCAGACATCACAACTGCCGCCGCGGCGCCGTCCGACATTTGCGAAGCATTGCCAGCTGTTATCGTACCTTTGACGTTGAATGCCGGCTTCAGTTTGGCGAGCCCTTCGATGGTGCTATCGCGTCGCACGCCTTCATCCGCATCGAAGACTACTTCGCGCGTCTGCTTGCGACCCTTTTCGTCCAAATCTTCAAACGTCACCGTCAGGGCCACGGTTTCATCCTTGAATTTATCCGCATCGAGCGCCGCGGCCGCTCGCTGGTGCGAACGCAACGCAAATTCATCCTGCTCTTCGCGGCTTACGTTGTACTTGCGCGCGACGTTTTCAGTGGCCAGGCCCATGTTGAGATAAAAATCAGGATAGTGTTCGACCAGATAGGGATTGGGACGAATGATGTGGCCGCCCATCGGAATCATCGACATCGTCTCGAGCCCACCGGCAACCGCAACCTCCGCACTTCCCGTCCTGATTCGATCGGCGGCGATAGCAATCGACTGCAAGCCCGACGAACAGAAGCGGTTGATTGTCATGGCGCTGGTTTCAACCGGCAGCCCGGCGCGAATCGCTGCCGCGCGCGCGACATTCATTCCCTGCTCCGCCTCCGGCATTGCGCAACCCATGATTACATCCTCGATCTCGGATGCTGCAAGACCCGGGACGCGCGCCAATGCTTCCTTGATAACCGCCCCTCCCATTTCGTCCGGGCGCGTGTTTCGCAGAGTGCCTTTCGGCGCCTTACCGACTGCGGTTCTTACTGCTGAAACAATCACTGCGTCTTTCATAATTACCTCAGAATTCAGAATACAGAAGACAGAATAAAGAAGTCAGGAGACAAAAACTCTGATCGCCGTTGAATAGCTGCCAAGCAACTTGCTGACCTCTTCCAGTCGATCGTGCAGATTCGCGGTGCCGCCGTACTTAAGATCCTCGGTAAGGATCAAATAGTAGCGACATTCTTCAAGCGAACCCACCGCGATGTTCATGAAGCGAATTTTATCTGCCCGGCCTCTCTTCTTGAAACCTTCAGCGATATTGGCGGCAACCGAAACCGCAGCCCGCCGAAACTGCGACGTCAATCTGTAAAGTTCCTCTCGCGGAAAACTTTTAGTTAGGCGATACACTCCCAAAACAAACTCATGCGCTCTTTGCCAAACAATTAAGTCCTGAAACCTGCGCGCTGGTTGTCGCTCCATGGCTTCTCCTTTGTTGCGCGCGGTTTGGGGGTACCACGAGCGGTTAGGTTCCAAGCGGCCTCAGCGGTTACCGTTCCATTCTGACTCCTGTCTTCTGTCTCCTGTATTCTGTCTACTTTATTCTGCTCCTAGTTCCTCAACGGCTTGCCTGTTTTAAGCATCGCCGCCAATCGTTCCTGTGTCTTGCGCGTGCCCGCCAACGACAGAAAGGCTTCCCGTTCAAGGTCGAGCAGATACTGCTCCGAAACTCTGGTCTGATGATTCAGATCGCCACCCGTCAGAATGCGCGCAAGTTTCTCACCAATCAAGGCATCATGCTCCGAAATGTACCCAGCTCGTTTCATTTGATGGATGCCCAGCTTCAACGTCGCCAGCGCTGCGTTACCCAACGCCAGAATGTCCGTCCGCTGTTGCGGCTGCACATATCCACTCGCCGCCAGGGCCAGCACTTCCTTCTTCGCATCGGCAATCAAACGATCGCCATTCATCGAAATCGTGTCATCAGCGGCCAGGAAGCCGAGCGTACGCGCCTCTTCCGCAGACGTTGCCACCTTCGCCAACGCGATCGTTTCGAAAGCCCGCTTCACAAACGGAAACGGATCGGCGTCGTCAACGTTCTTTGGTATCGAATCGAGCGTGCGCAGCAACAGCTCTTTGGTACCACCGCCCGCCGGAATAATGCCGACGCCAACTTCGACCAACCCGATATAAGTCTCAGCCGCCGCACGCACTCGGTCGCCGTGCAACACCATCTCGCAACCACCGCCAAAAACCAGATTGAACGGCGCAACAACTACCGGCTTCGGCGAATAACGCAAACTCATGGTTGAGGCCTGGAAAGCGCGACCCATCATGTCGAGCTCTTCCCAGTTCTCTTCCTGAGCTTCCATCAACATCAGCATGATGTTGGCGCCGACGGAGAAGTTTGTCCCCTGATTGCCGACTACCAGCCCAACGAAATTCTTTTCAACTTCGCTGAGCGACTGCTTCAACATCTGCAGAGTATCGCCGCCGATGGCATTCATCTTGGAATGAAACTCAAGGCAGGCGACGCCGTCTCCAATATCGATCAGCGACGCGCCGGAGTTTTTCTTGATCACGCCCGTGCGATCTTTGATTGACTTGAGAATGATTACGCCCGGCTGATCGGCAAGCGGCAGGTATTGTCCGGAAGCAAAGTCGAAATACGACTGTTGGGCATCCTCTTTTTTGTAAAAGGACTTTGCGCCTGAGTCCAGCAACTTCTGGACGTTCGCCGGTATAGTGAGCCCGTCTTCCTTCATCCGCGCGACAGATTTTTCAATGCCGATCGCGTCCCATGTTTCGAAAATTCCAAGTTCCCAGTTGTAGCCCCAGCGCATGGCGCGATCGATTTCGACTATCGTGTCCGCTATCTCAGGGATCCGGTTGGCGGTGTACCGGAAAGTGCGCGACATCGTTTTCCATAGAAACTCGCCTACGCGGTCCTTACCCCAAACGAGAGCCTTGATGCGCTCGGGCAAATCTTCGATATTCTTCGCCATATCGAGCGCGGGCAGTTTCACCTTTTGCGCCGGTCGGTAATCGAGCGTCAGATGATCTAAAGCCCAAATCTCTTTCCGCCCGCCTTCACCCGCCTGCCTGCGGTAGAAGCCCCCCTTCGTCTTGTTACCGAGAATTCCCTTACCGATCATTGCGCTCAGAAATTCGGGAGCCGTAAAAACCTCGCGCTCTTCATCTTCTGGCAGCGCTTCGTAAAGGTTCTTGATGACGTGACCACCAACGTCGAGGCCGACGAGATCAAGCGTACGGAAGGTAGCGCTCTTCGGTCGGCCCACGGCCTGACCCGTGATCTTGTCAATCTCTTCAATAGAGTAACCATCGTCCAACATGGTCTTAATCGTGACCATCGAGCCAAAGGTGCCAATGCGATTGGCGATAAAGTTTGGACGATCCTTTGCGGGGACAACACCTTTACCGAGCCGCTGATCGAGAAACCCGTACAAGAAGCACGACACTTCCGGTTTGGTCCACTCGGTGCGAATTATTTCGACGAGATGTAGGTAGCGGGGCGGATTAAAAAAGTGGACGCCGAGGAAGTGTGCGCGAAAGTCCTCTGAACGGCCGGCGGCCAACTGGCTGATCGGAATACCGCTGGTGTTGGAACCAATGATTGCACCCGGCCGACGGTGCTGCTCGACCTTCTCGTACAAACTCCGCTTGATGTCGAGATTCTCGACGACTGCTTCAATAATCAGATCGCAGTCCTTGAGTTTCGCGAGGTCGTCTTCGAAGTTGCCGATGCTCACGAGCCTGGCCTTTTCGGGAGTGAAGAATGCAGCGGGCTTTGCTTTTTTGGCCGCGTCGAATCCAGCCTGGGCAATGCGATTACGCACCTGCTTCGATTCCAGAGTGAGACCTTTCGCCTGTTCCTCCGGCGTCAATTCGCGCGGGGCGATATCCAGCAGGATGGTGGGCACACCAGCATTCCCGAGGTGCGCGGCGATCTGCGCCCCCATCGTTCCCGCTCCCAAAACCGCAGCTTTTTCGATTTTCATAAAGTTGGTTGAGGTAAGACAGGCTTCTGGCCCGTCAGCTTTCTTTTCTCTGTCAAACCCATGCAAATTGGCCAACTGGCCGCCTATAATACTGAATGAGTATTCATTCAGCAAGGTTTTGGCGAGAATTGTTCTGGAGAAACCGTTATGGGTTCGGTCATAAAGTGAATTTCGTTGGTGATAAAAGCTAAAGATTTAGTCGACACTCCAATTTGATCTGATAAGCAGTAAGTGGGCCGCTTACACGTTTCATCGCGTTCCGTAGTAGTCTAGTCAGTGGTTATGTCATCAAAGCATCTCTGCGGACAGTTTTACGGGCGGATTATCCGGAGTTGTGCCATCGCTACTCTTACGCTATCTGAGACGACATATCCACTCGGAAACAAACTCCCACGTCATTCACACGATCACGCTTATTTTTGTTTTGTTCTTCAAGGCAGATTTACCGAGTTTTACGACAAAAGATCTCGTACGTGCCAGCCGGCAACTCTGATCTTTCATCCGCCCGGTGAAGCGCACTCGGATCAGTTTCAGACTGAAGCGCGTTGCTTCAACATTCAATTCGACGCCCATCTGAACCACGGAGCGGCAGGGCTAGAGCAACCGGCGGACTTCCACGGTGGCGTGCCAACCTATCTGGCGACGAAGCTTTACCGTGAATTCTGCGAGATGGACGAAGTCTCCGCGCTAGCCATCGAAGGCCTGGTGCTGGAGATGATTGCCGAATCAGCACGCGCGGTAAAGAGATCGAAGGGCACATCTCCGACTTGGCTTGAGCGGGCGCGGGACTTGTTGCATGCGCGTTTCGACGAACACTTAACGTTGGCTGATTTGGCAGGGGAGGTCGGCGTTCATCCAACACATCTGGCGCGACAATTTCATCGTCGCTATAACCGAACTGTTGGTGAGTATGTTCGGCAGCTGCGCGTTGAGTTTGCGTGTATCCAACTTTGTACCTCCACGGCACCGCTTAGTGAGATCGCCGTTGGTGCTGGTTTCTTCGACCAGAGCCACTTCGCCAGGACTTTCAGATTACGGATGGGCATTTCCCCTGCCCGATACCGCGCCGCATACCGCAGGCGCTAATCGGGTGCCAGAACGCTAGAGTCATCCAAGACCCTGTCGCGGTCGCAGCATACACTCCTGACGTGACAAATTCTGCCATTAAGACCGTACTCGTAATACTGGTCTACTGTGCGCTCCCCTCACAAGGTTCTGCCCAAACTGCGGGTCAAGAAGCTTCCGAGCCGATCCCTCAAGCTCTGGCTAGCAAATATCATTTTGATCTAACGCGCTACTTTTTCGCGAATCCCGAAACGGAGAAGCGTGAGCGCGAGAAGGTCTATGCGACCATCGCCGAACTCGAACGGCTCAAGGATAGAACGACCACTTCAGCGGCAAATCTGGCGCGCGCTCTAGAACTTCAAGGCAGAGTACAGTCGCTCGTCTACCGCCACACCATCTACTTTTCACTCAGGTACGCAACCAATATCCGTGATGACGTCAGCCGTGACGAACAAACGCGGTTCGCCGCCGAAGTTAATAAACGTCTGAGTTTCCTGTCCGCTGAACTTGGAAGGCTTGACGCGAGAACGTTCGAAAGATTTCTCAGGGAGCGACCCTCACTCAAGCATCACGATTTCGCTATCGAGGACTACCGGCGCCAGCGATCCCACGCCCTTGCGCTGCCGGAGGCGGAGATCCTTGCCACCCTCAATCCATCCGTTCAGGGTTGGCAGGGAGAGTTCTACAACCGCGTGGCTAATCCCAAGGCAGATTGGGCATCGTTGGAGGAACACCTGGCCTTCGTGCTCATCCGACTCGTCAAGGCGCGGAACGCAATCGCCAAACTCCGGCACCACCCTGACGGCCCTGCGGAAGCCTACTTCAACCAGTACCTGTCGACCGAGGAGGTGAAAGATCTCCTGGATCAACTTTCGCGACGCGCGGAGTTACACAAGCACTACGAGCAGGTTCGGGTGGACTATCTTAAAAAGGTTACGGGGCGTGACACCATTCGCTTTTATGCTGACTTCCGCGGCGCGATCCCCGGCTTTACGCCCCGGCTCAGCATCGTTGAAGCAACCGAGGCCATCAAGAACTCTGTCGCACCTCTGGGTCCCGAGTACCAGCAGGAGGTCGCCTCACTTCTCGACCCCGCGCAAGGGAGGATGGACATCGTGCCCGGTCCCGGTCGCGCCCCGGGCGGTTTTACCAGCGGGTTTCCGGGTAGCGTCAAGAGTGTCTTCTACACCGCAGGTTATCGGGGCAACTTCAGCGACGTGGTAGTACTCGCTCACGAGGCTGCCCATGCCGCGCAGTTCGAAATGATGGCCGCCAACAATGTGTCCCCGCCTTATGTAACCGGATCAGACTTTCTGAAGGAGTCGTACAGCTATTTTAACGAGTTGCTGCTGGTTGACTACTTTTACGGGCGTGAGACGGACCCGAAGCGCCGCGCTTTCTATCTGGATCAATTCTTCGAGCGGGCCTTCCAGATTTTCAGCCAGGCATGGGCTGCGGCGTTCGAGCAGGCGCTTTACGACGACGTGGCCGACGGAAAGATTGTGGGTGCCGAGGACCTGAACGCCCTTATGATCAGGGTAGGGGCGCGTTATTCGACCTGGTTTGACCTGGACCCGGACGCGAAGCGCGATTGGATAGCCATTCCGCACTACTTCCGTAACCCGCTCTACCGGGTGAATTATCTGTACGCGCGGCTGTTGGCGCTAAAGTATTACGAGTTGTATAAGCGTGATCCGGCCGGGTTCGTGCCACATTACCTAGCGCTGCTCCGCAACGGATATGACGCTCCACCGGATGTGCTCCTGAAGCGATTCCTGAGTTTGGACATGCGCAGCAGCCGCTTCGTCGACGACGTGCTAGACATCTTATCGTCAAAGATGCCTGAGTTAGAGCGAGTCTATAACCCCTGATTTGGTCATTGTAATCATCGAAGTGCTGGGGTCACATTAGGCGGCCCGCACTTCCTCTAAAGGATTTCCGCCATGAAGAGATCAAAGTCTGTCTTACTAATGT